>CALWGV010000049.1 GCA_944380185.1 uncultured Lachnospiraceae bacterium | reverse complement strand
GTGACGCCGTCGTTGTTCGGACCGTAGTCGGTGTCATTGTAGTCGGTGACGCCGTCGTTGTTCGGACCGTAGTCGGTATCATTGTAGTCGGTGACGCCGTCGTTGTTCGGACCGTAGTCGGTGTCATTGTAGTCGGTAACGCCGTCGTTGTTCGGACCGTAGTCGGTGTCGTTGTAATTGGCAGGCTGGGTGGCCGGCTGCGTGACGGGCATATTGTGTTCCGCTTTTAAGATCTGGCCGGTGACAGCGTCCACATCGTATTCGTACTCATAGCCGCTGGCCATAAACTCCAGCTCATAAATCGGCGTGCCGTCGTCCAGATCAAACTCTCTGTCGTCAAAGACGGCGTCGGCTGCGTTTACATTGGCCTGGGCCAAGGCGATCTCCTGGGCTTTGGCCAGGGTGATATAGGGGGAAGGAGTCGAATCCTGGGCGTACTGAGGATCGTAGTCGTCCTTGTCGATGGTGACGATATCGGAGGCCAGGCTCAGATTGGCTACGGCTTCCTGGGTGCTCTGGCTGATTTGCTGCACGAAATCATCGCTGGGAAGGATGGAGCCGGGTTCGATCTGAATTACGATATTCCGGGGATTTCCATCGATTTCCTCAACAAAATATCCGGCATCATTGATTTTCTGAACCAGATCGGTCAGAACAGTTTCACAGTCTTTGCCGATGTAATCCTGATAGGAAGCGACAATGGCTTCACCATCGGTATTTATGCCGGTCAGGTCTACTACCTTGCCTTCTTTGTTATATTCAATCTGAATTTCCGGATTTACGCTCAAGGTCAGAATTCCGGTTTCGGCCAGGGAGGAGACTTGCTCTCCGGTTTTGCTGGTGGACGAGGGGGCGCAGCTGGCAAGAAGGACAGCTGACAGAACTGCCAGGGAAGAGGCCGCCGCGATAAGTTTTCTTCTTAGATTCATCATATTAATATTCTCCTTTCTTTTTTGATCCTGCCGGGCCCAGGGCCGGACCATCGCCGTTTGGCGTTTTTATCTTTATCTTTACATTTAAAGAATACGAAGCGCGTCATGTAAAACCGGGGTCACTGGAAAAGTTTTTTATTTAATCATTATCTTTAATCATCATCGTCTCCGTAGGCTGAATCGCCGGAGTCCTCCGGCTCGGGCTCATAGGCGCTGTCTCCCTCGGGCTGTTCTTCATAGGAGCTGTCCCCGTCAGGCGGCTCGTATCCGGAATCTCCATAGCCGCTGTCCCCGGCGGGGGTCGTCGCAGGCGCGGTGGGAGCCTGGGTGGCAGAGGGCTGGGTTGCCGGCGGAGGAGAAGGAATGGTAGGCGCCTGGGTTGCTGCCGGCGCCGTTGTTTCCGGGACGGCGGATGAAGCGGGGGAGAGGGTCTCCTGCGGCTGCACCTCTGTTTCGGCGGGATCTTCAGCGGACGGCTCTGCCGCGCTTTCCTCTCTTCCTGCCGTGATCTCAATGGTTACCGTAAAGCGCTCCGCCAGATAGGCTGTCACCCCTTCCCGCAGTTCCAGTCCATATTCCTGGAACAGTACTTCGTCGGGGGTATCGATGGAGAAGGAAATCCGTCCGCCTTCGGATAAAAAGCCCATGTCGATGGCGCGGCCGATCAATTCCTCGGTGACGGTCAGCCGGCTTTTGCCCTCGCCGTCATATCCCTCCAGCAACAGGACGCCATCTTCGTTGGCCCCGGCAAGTTCGATTACCTCTCCCTCCCGATTTAAGTCCATTCGTACTGCCGGGTTGATGGAGAGGAGGATGGAGGAGTAAACCGTCATATGCCCCTGGTAAAAATGCAGACCGAAGACGAGAACCAGGCAGGCAGCCAGGGCTGCCGCCGTGCCGGTGAGTATACGAAACAGTTTTTGTTGCCGCCGGGGTTCAGAGAAAACAGGGGCGTCGTGCATCAGTATGGGATTTTCTACGGTCTGTCCCACTTCATAGTGGAGGGAGGCGGCCTTTACGAAGCGGCCTTCCTCGTCCAGAAGGACGGCGTAACTGTTGTGACATTCCATGACAATGTATTTCATCTAGCTGTCCCTCCTTTTAAAACTTGTTTCAGGTGGCCGCGGATCAGCTCATATCCATTGGTACAGATTAAGAGCAAGGCGACCAGATATTTGCGGTGACGCTCCAGCGTCTTTCTTTCCACCCCGCTGCCCTCGCAGAGGGCGGCGATGGGGAGGCGGCGGGTGCGCAGAAAATCATCGAGAAGAGAAGGGTTTTCTGCGGCAAACTGCATGGCCCTCCGGCAGGCAGCGAGAGTTCTCTGCTGCCGGGGACAGTTGTCGGCCACATCGGTGAGGGAAACGCCGAAGAGCTTCATCTGCGCGGACAGCTCTTCTATCTCGGCGCGGGTGGCACTGCGCATAACAATCTCTTCACTGTGATCTCTATCTCCGGCCAGGGTATCGGCCAAGGCCGGTTCATCTTCTGCGGGGGGAGAGTCCAGGGAAAGCTGGCCTTGATGCCGTTTCTCCCGGCGCCGGTAATCAATCAGCCGGCTTTTAATCAGCATGGCGGCATATGACAGGAATGCACCGCGGCTGCGTGAATATCCCTGTATGGCCTCATGGAAGGCGATCATGGCTATACTCAGTTCATCATCCCGCCCTTCCTGCGGCGGCCGTCCTAAAAATCTGGCTGTCTCCGAGCGGATAAAGGGCAGATAAGCGCTGATCAGCTGATCAGCAGCTTCCATATCATCTTTTGCTCTATACACTTCTTCGGAGAGCTCATGTTCTTTTTTCATGCAGCAGATCCTCCCTTATACAGTATACGGCCCCGCTGGGGCCAAACCGGGGTAACGGCAAAAAAATGTCGGAGCCAAGATGTCATCCGTATAAAAACCCAAAATAACTCTAAAGGGAAAATGTAAAGGAAAAGGAAGGGAAAAGTTAAGCCTGTGTAAAAGCAAGATATTTCCGCCAATAAATTTCCATTATGTTTTCTGGAGATGTTGATGCATCAACATCTCCAGAAACGATAGAATATAAAAAAGTAAATGAAACCCGTTTTTTAATTTTTGCCATTGGAAGCAGACACGAATAAGCGCCTCCGAACCGAGGATACTAGATTATTATCGGTTGGGAGGCACTCTGGATGAACATACAGCTGACAGAAAAACAGAAAATTCTTTTGCGCACGGCAGGGATGACGACAGCAGTTTATCTGACGTTTAAATATCTGATTCCTCTCATCATTCCTTTCTTAATCGCTATTCTTTTGTCCATGCCGATTCGTCCGGCAGCCCGCTATTTTTATAAGAAATTTCACATTCCCATCGGAGCGGCTGCGGGAATTCTCCTGGCGGTTATTCTGCTGTCTGCCGGCGGATTGGTCTTTTGGGTCGTCAAAAGCGGTCTGGAGCAGCTCGCGCTGCTTACGCGCCAGCTGCCGGATATCTGGGAGGACTGCTGCAACTGGTTTATGGACTGCTGCCGTCAGGTGGAGTCCTACCTGAAGCTGGAGGATGGCACGATCAGCGATTCTCTGGCCCGCTTTGCTGATTTGGGAGAAGAGGGGCTGGGGGGAAAGACCCTGTCCGGACTGCTTCCCGGCGTGATGAATACCTCTGTCCAGGGGATCAAGGCAGTGATCGAAGTGCTGGTGACTGTTTTTGTGACTATAGGCGCCACGCTGATCACCACTACTCAGCTGGAGGAGATAAAGAAGGCCAGGGACCGCTCCGCTTTTCGCAGCGAGATCAACCATGTACTGGATACACTGGCTCGGGTGGGTTCGGCTTACGGCAAGACGCAGTTGGTGATCATGCTGCTTACGATGTCGATCTGTACGGCGGGTCTCACCCTGATGAGGAATCCCTATGCCGTCCTGCTGGGGATCGTCATCGGGCTTCTGGATGCGCTGCCTCTTTTTGGCGTGGGCACCGTGCTGTGGCCCTGGATTGCCGTAAGCGCTCTCAGCGGAAATCTGTGGCAGACGGTAGGACTGGCGCTGATTTACGGAGCCTGTGCTTTGACTCGCGAGATCATGGAGGCTCGCTATATGGGAGACCGGATCGGTTTAAGTCCTCTGGAAAATCTGATTGCCATGTATGTGGGTATGCAGCTGTTCGGGCTGCTGGGGTTATTCTATGGACCGATCGGCTATCTGCTGATCAAAGGGGCAGCGAAAAAGCCAGCTGGGGAGGCAAGCGGGCGGGAAGATATTGCTGCAGATATCTTCGTGCGCGATAATGGGGAAAAAATGGCAAAAAAGAAGTAATAGAAGTGATAAAAGGCTGTTGACATCTGAGGAGATCTAAAGTATAATAACACTCGCTGGAAGTGTTTTTTGGATTGTTACTCTTAGAGGCATTACCATAGAATTCACATAGTAGTATGTGCTTTTTGTATGCCTGTAAGAGTTTTTTTATTGTGAGGGGTGGACAGGTGTCAGTACATGTTGTAAAGAAAATTAACAATAATGTGGCATTGTGTATAGATAGCAAGGGCCAGGAACTGGTGGCCTTTGGCACCGGCATTGGTTTTCCCAAGACTCCTTATGAACTGACAGACATGAGCAAGGTGACCCGCACCTACTATAATGTGGATTCCAGCATGTATGGTCTTCTCGACGAGATTTCTCCGGAAATCTTTGAGATAGCGGGTAAGCTGATGGATATTGCCAAGGCTCGCCTTGACCGCCGCTTCAGCACCAACATGGCCTTCAGTCTGGCTGACCATATCAATTTTGCCATTCAGAGGGTGCAGACGGGGATGAGCATGCAGTTTGCCTTCTCCTATGATGTGGAGGCTCTGTATCCGGTGGAGGCAGAGCTGGGGAAGCTGGCGCTGAAGATGATTCGCGAGGCCTGCGGGGTCAGGCTTCCCAGAAGTGAAGGGACCAGCATTGCCCTGCATTTCATCAATGCAGAAGAGCCGGCGGACGACAACTCGGCGGAAGAGGATTTTAATCAGATGGTGGACGCCATGACTGGCGTAGTGGAGCGATATTTTGATATTGATGTTGACAGAAATGCCTTTGATTATTATCGTTTCTGCAGCCATCTGCGGTACTTCTTAAAGAGACTGCGGGAGAACACCCAGTTTGAAGACCAGGATATGAAGCTGTTCGATTACATCCGTGAGGACTATCCCAAGGCGTATCAATGTGTGAAGAAGATGATCACCTGTCTGCCGGACAATCTGGCTGAGAAATGCAATGAACAGGAGAAGCTTTACCTGACGATCTATGTAATCCGCCTGTGCAACAGTCAGATGGAGCAGTAGACGGCAGTCCGAACAAGCGAACAGAGTGTAAGAGTGTAAGTGAATAGAGTGAGGTTTGTTACCGCAATGAGGGCATTACCTGTGCAGGGCAGTCTGGAAGACCAGAGGGCTCTGTCGGGCAGTGCCTTTTATTTTAAGCGGTTTTGACCGGATATCTGCGGAGAATAGGCGCGCATCCTCCGTGAAGATAGATAATCAAAAATCAGAGCAAGAGTAAAGAAAAAGCAAGGAAGAGAAAAGGAGACAAAGCAATGGCGAAGAAAGAAAGATACGCAGAGCTTGCGCAGAGCGTTCTGAAGCTGGTGGGCGGAAAGGAGAACATTACCTTCTTTACCCACTGCATGACCAGGCTGAGATTTAACTTAAAGGATAAGAGCGTGGTGGATCTGGACGCCATCAAAAAGATCGACGGCGTGCTGGGGGCCCAGTGGTCCAACGAGCAGCTGCAGATCGTAATCGGACAGGCCGTGGGCGACGCCTACAACCTGATCTGCGAGCTGGCCGGCATGGAGAAGCAGGCGGCTGTGGATGAAAACCTGGATCAGACTCCGGCTAAAAAGAAGATCAGCATCAGCGCCTTCTTTGATGTGATTGCAGGCTGCCTGACTCCCCTGATTTCCCCTCTGATCGGCGCTGGCCTGATCAAGTGTATCGTTATCATTGGAGAGATGCTTGGCTGGCTGACGCCGGATATGCCTACATACACGGTACTGTCCTTCGTGTCCGATGCAGGCTTCTACTTCCTGCCTGTATTCATCGGCGCTACGGCGGCCAAGAAGTTCAACGCCAGCACCGGCCTGGGCATGCTGGTGGGCGCAATGATGATTCACCCCAACTTTGTGGCGGCGGTTTCCGCAGGCACGCCTCTGAGCATTTTCGGCCTGCCGATCTATGCCGGAACCTACACCAGCAGCATTTTCCCGGCCCTGCTGTCCGTATGGGTGATGTCCTATGTGGAGCGGTTCTTTAAGAAATATTCGCCGGAGTTCCTGCGGACGATCCTGGTTCCCTTTGGAACGATCCTGGTGATGATGCCCCTGACCCTCTGCGTTCTGGCTCCGGCCGGCTCCTTCATCGGCAACTATATTTCCGAGGCGATTATCTGGCTGTACAACGTGACCGGTTTCCTGGGTGTGGCTGTGCTCTGCGCACTGTATCCTCTGCTGGTTATGACCGGCATGCATGGCGCTCTGGTTCCCTACATGTTCCAGACCTTTGCGGATCTGGGCTATGAGCCCATCGTCTGCACGGCCTGCATTATCTCCAATATCAGCCTGGGCGCTGCCTCTGCCGGCGCGGCTGTCCGCCTGAAGGGCAAGACGGCTAAGTCCACTGCTTTCTCCGGCGCCATCACTGCCATCGTAGGCGGCATCACCGAGCCTGCCCTGTACGGCAGCTGCGTTAAGTACAAGGCTCCGCTGTACGGCGCGATGATCGGCAACTTTGTGGGCGGCGCTCTGGGCGGACTGCTCCATGTGTACGCCTACGCTTTCGCTGGAAGTTCCGGTATCCTGGCCGTGACCGGCTTCATTGGGCCTACCTCTTCCAACGTGATCTTCTTCATCCTCAGCATGGCGGTGGGCGCCGTGGTATCCTTCGTTGCGACGATCATCCTGTTCAAGAATCCGAACAATGAATGAGGCAACGACGGAGATAATGGCCGAGTGACTGAGACAAAAAAGCAGAAAAGGAGCGAATTATGAGTTTCCCGAAGAATTTTTACTGGGGCGGCGCTACGGCGGCCAACCAGTTTGAAGGCGGCTGGCAGGAAGGCGGCAAGGGCGACAGCGTCTGCGACCATATGACCGCAGGCTCGGTGAACAGCCCCCGCTATTTTACCAATGAGATTCAGAAGGATCGCTATTATCCTTCTCACAACGCCATCGATTTTTATCATCATTATAAAGAGGACATTGCCCTCTTTGCCGAGATGGGCTTTAAGATGTTCCGCCTGTCCATCAACTGGACCAGGATTTTTCCCAAGGGCGACGAGGCCGAACCCAACAGGGAGGGTCTGGACTTTTACCGGGATGTGTTCCTGGAACTGAAAAAGTATGATATCGAGCCCCTGGTGACGATCTCCCATTATGAAATTCCCTATCACCTGATGAAGGAGTACGGGGGATGGCTGAATCGGAAGTGCATCGATTTTTACCTGAACTACTGCAAGGTGCTGTTCACCGAGTACAAGGGCCTGGTTAAATACTGGCTCACCTTCAACGAGATCAATTCCCTGCAGTTTGGCATCGGCGATATCCTCTCCGGCGGATTCCCCCGCGAGGACGGAAACGCCCAGGAGCTGGGGCTTACTGCGACCAGGGAAGATAACCAGAAGCGCTATCAGGGACTGCATCATCAGTTCCTGGCCAGCGCCAAGGCCGTGGTGCTGGGCCATGAGATCGATCCGGAAAATCAGGTCGGCTGCATGGTAGCCGGCGGCTGCTATTATCCCTACACCTGCAATCCGGACGATGCGCTGAAGGCCCAGAGAGATATGCGGATGAACTATTTCTGCGGCGATGTCCAGGTTAGAGGGGCATACCCTTATTTTGCGAAGCGTATGTTCCGTGAGATGGGCGTGGAGCTTAAAGTGGAAGAAGGAGACGAGGAGATCCTGCGCCAGGGCAAGGTGGATTTCTACAGCTTCAGCTACTATATGAGCAGCTGCTCCACCGAGGATCCGGAAGTGATGCGCACCAACGGAAACCTGGTTACCGGCGTCAACAATCCTTACCTGAAATCCAGCGACTGGGGCTGGCAGATCGATCCCAAGGGGCTCCGCTATCTGTTAAACGACCTTTACGCCAGGTATCAGATTCCGATTATGATCGTCGAGAACGGCCTGGGCGCAAAGGACGTGCTGGAGGCAGACGGAACCGTCCACGACAGTTATCGCCAGGATTACCTGCGGGAGCATATCCGGCAGATCGAGGAGGCCATCGAGGACGGGGTGGATGTGATTGCCTATACGCCCTGGGGCTGCATCGATTTAATCAGCGCCTCCACCGGCGAGATGAAGAAGCGCTACGGCTTCATCTATGTGGACCTGGACAATGAGGGCAAGGGCAGCTTCAAGCGCTATAAGAAGGATTCCTTCTACTGGTACAAAAAGGTCATCGCCAGCAACGGCGCGGATCTGAACTGAAAGACGGGTCAGGACCTGATTGTCTTTGATTTGAAGAAGATCGAGGCAGCCGGCCATCCGACCATCACGATTATGGTGGTGACGGAGCCCGGCAATGCGAAGAATATCCGTTTCCTGTCGGGGATGCAGGCAGTCTCCGGCGAGACGATGGTTGCAGAGTTTGAGTAAAAAGCATTCATATATGATAATGCTGCCAGAAGCAGAGCGCTCCTGGCAGCATTATTTTCTATAGCAGAAAAACCGTATCAGGGATCTCCTGCAGAAGGCCGTAGACGTTTACAGCACCTTGTCCCCTGCCTTTACCTCCTGGCCCAGACAGGACAGAACCACGGGCTTGTCATAGCCTCCGGTGAAGACCAGCATGGTGGTCAGATCGATACCTTGTTTGTCCATGAAGCTGCGGTCAAAACGGATTATGGGAGTGCCGGCCTTTACCCGGGTGCCCTGCTTGGTCAGTACCTCAAAGCCCTGGCCGTTTAAGTTCACCGTGTCCAGACCGATATGTACCAAAAGCTCTACTCCGTCCTTTGTCTTCATGCCGAAAGCATGCTTGGATTCGGGGATCATGACGATCTCTCCGTCCGCCGGAGCGACTACCGTTTCGCCAGTGGGAACGATGGCAAAACCGTCTCCCATCATTTTAGATGAAAATACGGCATCGGCCACCTCTTCGATTGAAATGCACTTGCCGTCTACCGGCGCTGCAAATCCGTCTGCGCTGCTGTCCTGAGACTTTTTCAGAAAACCAAACATCTTGAACTCCTTTCCGGGAAACCCTCCAGATACAGAAAAAACTCTTCCCGCACCGCCCATAGCCAAAAGGTAATGCCTCGAAGAGTTACAATCCTTGTCTGTTCTGTTTTAAATGATCTTTATATAAAATACAATAGCAGGTTTGGAGAGTCTTGTCAAGAAAATAGTTCTGGAAAAAATATACAAATTTATGTAGGAAATTTGTAAGGGAAAATTTATTGGTTTTTCTGTGACAAGCGTATACAATAGTCGCCATACGGCTGTTGATTTTATGATGCAGCGATGAGAGGAGAAAGGTTCGTCATGACTTCCTATTGCTCGCTAGTGTTTTTGGGAATTTTTCTTCCGGCGGTGATTGCCGTCTATGGGATTTGCCCGCGCAGACTGCGTCCCTGGGTGCTTCTTGGCGCCAGCTATGCCCTCTTTTGGGAGATGAGCGGCCGTCTGCTGGTCTTTTTGCTCTTTACCACCCTCTCGGTCTATGGGGCAGGGCTGGGCTTGGAAGCCCTGGAAAAGGAGGAGAAAAAAGAGATAGCAGAGCTGAGGGCGTCCGCTGATCTGAAAAGGGAGAAAAGAGCAATCAAGAAACTCTATAGAGGGCGGCGGCGGGTTCTTCTGATCCTGGGCGTGTTTATGGAGCTGGGTATTTTGATTGTCCTCAAGTATTCTTCGTTTTTTGCCTTTAACCTTAATCGGCTGAGCGAGCTGCTGGGGCTGTCTCTGACTGTTCACGTACCGTCCTTTGTTCTGCCCATCGGAATATCCTTCTACACGCTGCAGGCCGTTTCCTATCTGACGGATGTGTACCGGGGAACGATTCGGGCGGAGAGACTGCTTCCCAAGCTTGCCCTGTATATGGTGTTTTTCCCGCAGATCATGGAAGGCCCCATCTGCCGGTATGCCCAGACAGCGGGACAGCTGTGGGAGGGACGGCCGGTCACCTGGAAAGGTCTGACCCGCGGCCTGCAGAGGATCGGCTTCGGCCTGTTAAAAAAGATGGTTATTGCCGACCGGCTCAATCCGGCGATCAAGGAGATCTACGGGAATTACGGCAGCTACGACGGCGGAATCATGGCGCTGGGGATGGTGCTGTACACAGTTCAGCTCTATATGGAGTTCTCCGGAACTATGGACGTGGTTATAGGATGCGGAGAAACTTTCGGTGTGACATTGCCGGAGAATTTCCAGCGCCCGTTTCTTTCCCGGAGCATATCCCAGTTCTGGCACCGGTGGCATATTACCCTGGGCACATGGTTTAAGGATTACATTTTTTATCCAATGACGACATCCGGCTGGCTGTCAGGAATGGCGCGAAAGATGCGCGGGCGTTTTGGCAGCCGTGGAGCGGCTGTTCTCTCTTCCGGAGCGGCTCTGTTTGCTGTGTGGCTGGGCAACGGCCTTTGGCATGGAGCCGGGTGGAACTATATCTTTTTTGGCCTGTATCATTTTGCCTGGATCATGTTTGAAAATATCACGGAGCCGGGAGTGAGGCGGCTGACTGCCAGGTATGGGATTGACAGGGACAGTCTGCCTTACCGCGCGATGCAGATCATAAGGACGGGCCTGATTGTCTGCGTAGGTGAGCTGTTCTTTCGGGCGGAAGGGCTTAAGGCCGGCTTTGCCATGTTTGGCAGAATGGTTGCAGGCTTTACCCTGGCATCCTTTAAGGACGGAACAGTCCTCTGCCTGGGGCTGGATATGCAGGATTTCTTCATCGCTGCATTCACCTTGCTATTGGTGGCGGCAGTGCATTTTCTGGCTGAACGCGGAGTGGATCTGCGGGAGCGGCTGGAGACGGGGACGGCGGTCATTCGGCTGACTGCCTGCCTGGGGCTGGCCTTGTTTGTTATTGTTTTCGGCGCATATGGAGCCAACTATATTCCGGTGGATCCGATCTATGCAGGCTTTTAGGAGAGGGTCAGGAGGTGAGACGGATGAAAATGACAAAAAAACAGAAGCATTGGCTGGAGGCCGGGATCTTTCTGATTCTGTTGGCGGTAAGCCTGTATGGTCTTTCTCTTCTGTTTCGGCCCAAAAACAACCGGCAGGATTTTGGTATGGATGAGATGAAGGCCAATGGAATCCTGGCGGAGCCGGAGAACACCATCGACGTAGTCGCCCTGGGGGACAGCGAGTGTGCTCTGGCCATCTCCCCTATGGTGATGTGGAGAGAGAAGGGAATCGCGGCCTATAACTGCGGGACGGCGGGAGAAAGCCTCTACGAGACCTATGGGTATCTGCGCCAGGCGCTGGAAAAGCAGAAGCCTCGTCTGGTGATTCTGGAGACCAATGTGATCTATAAGGAGTGCAAGCTGGAAGATTATCTGTTTGCCAAGCTGGAAAGGCTGATACCGGCTCTGCGCTATCACGACCGCTGGAAATCCCTGCGGGCCGAGGACCTGGGACCGGTGGAGTACACCTGGCAGGATCCTTATCGAGGCTATATGTTCTATGCAGACATTGTGCCGGCTGACGTAAAAGAGTATATGTTCCCGACGTCGGATGTGCGCTACATCGCCAGGTGGGGCAAGAAGAGCCTGGATGAGATCGTAAAGCTGTGCCGGGAGGCGGGCGCAGAGCTGATTCTCGTCAGTACCCCCAGTGCTCTGAACTGGAGTTATCCCAACCACAATGGCATCCAGGCCCTGGCCAATGAATACGGCCTCACCTACCTGGACATGAATCTGCTGGGGGATGAGTTGGGTATCGACTGGAAGACGGATACCAAGGATCAGGGGGATCACATGAATTGCTTCGGAGCGGAGAAGGTGTCCAGGTGGCTGGCCGGCTGGCTGAAAGATAACTTTGATGTGCCGGATCACCGAGGCGAAGAGGCCTATGGCCGATGGGACGAGGATCTGAAAACGTATGAGGCGGAATGGGAGTCGGTGCAGTCTTGACAAACGCTGTCAAATCGCATAAAATAACGATACGACAGCGATGAACAGGAACAGTAGCTGCAAGGTGGCGGATACAGAGAACAGGCCGGATGCTGAGAGGTCTGACCGCGCACGGCGGACGAACCTGCCTGGGAGCTTTCCGTGAAAAGCCATGGCGTAGACGTACACTGCCGCGGCACAAACGGAACGCGTCGGCCCGCGTTATAGGCTGCAGAGAGCACCGGTACGCCGGTGAATAAGGGTGGTACCGCCGGATTGTCTGGTCCCTGTATGGGCAGACGATCCGGCTTTTTTTACGTAAAAGAGCGAAGCCATCAGTTTTGGCGCAGAAACGGGGAGGAGAGGTCTCGAGAGGAGGGAAACGGATGTCTGCAAAATCGGAAAGAATTGAAAAAACCAGGAAGTATCTGCGGGAGTATCTGTCCAAAAGCCCATATTTCAGTAAAAATCCGGGCCAGTTTTCCTACCGTTATCAGCATTCCCTGCGGGTGGCGGCCGTCGGGGCGCAGATCGCCAGGGCGGACGGGTTGGATGAGGAGGCGCTGGTATTAGGCTGTCTGCTCCATGATATCAGCTATGGACGGGAATTCCTCACGCAGGAGGATTGGCTGAATCACGGCCGGGAATCGGTGCGGATTGCCAGGCCATGGCTGCTGGGATTGGGTCTTTCTCCGGAGAAGACGGAGGAAATCTGCTATGGGATTGCCATCCATGTGGACGATGAGGCGGATTTCCCGGGAGAGAAAACGGTGCTTGCCAGTCTGATCGGGGACTGCGACGATATTGACCGTTTTGACATTTATCGGGTGTATGAGCTTTTGGAGGTCAATGGATTCAGCCGGAAAGCAATCGGCGATCAGATCGCCTGGCTGGATATCATACTGCCGGCCGTTCGTGAGTACCGCGAGGCCACACTCTCGTCTCCGGCGGCCACAGCTCTTTGGCGGGAGAGGCTGGATTTCCAGATAGCTGTTTATGAGAATCTTTATCGTCAGCTGACCCTTCCCGGAACGGAATGGCCGGACGAAAGGCCGGAATCGGACGAGAATGAAGAAATTTAATTTAAGAGGAGAGAGAATATGGCAAAGGAAAAGAAACTGGTAGAGGCCATCACTTCCATGAATGAGGATTTCGCTCAGTGGTATACGGACGTGGTGATCAAGGCAGAGCTGATCGACTATTCCAGCGTGCGCGGCTGCATGGTGATCAAGCCGGCGGGCTACGCTCTCTGGGAGAATATCCAGAAGGAGCTGGACGCCCGGTTTAAGGAGACTGGCGTGGAGAACGTGTACATGCCCATGTTTATCCCGGAGAGCCTTCTGCAGAAGGAGAAGGACCATGTGGAGGGCTTTGCCCCGGAAGTGGCCTGGGTGACCCACGGCGGCATGGAGGAGCTGCCGGAGAGGCTCTGTGTGCGCCCCACGTCGGAGACATTATTCTGTGATTTCTACGCGAAAGAGGTGGAATCCTACCGTGATCTGCCGAAGCTGTACAATCAGTGGTGCTCCGTGGTGCGCTGGGAGAAGACGACTCGTCCGTTCCTGCGTTCCCGCGAGTTTTTGTGGCAGGAGGGGCATACGGCCCACGCCACAGCCGAGGAGGCCGAGGAGCGCACCAAGCAGATGCTCAACGTCTATGCGGACTTCTGTGAGGAGGTGCTGGCTATTCCGGTGATCCGCGGTCAGAAGACGGACAAGGAGAAATTCGCCGGCGCAGAGTCCACCTACACCATCGAGGCCATGATGCATGACGGCAAGGCTCTGCAGTCCGGCACCAGCCATAATTTCGGCGACGGCTTCGCCAGAGCCTTCGGCATCCAGTATTCCGATAAGAACAATCAGCTTCAGTACGTCCACCAGACCTCCTGGGGCATGAGCACCCGTATCATCGGCGCCATCATCATGACCCACGGTGATGACAGCGGACTGGTGCTGCCGCCCAGGATTGCTCCCACCCAGGTGATGATCATCCCGATTCAGCAACGCAAGGAAGGGGTGCTGGAGAAGGCCGAGGAGATCCGCAGGACCCTGGCTGCCGCCGGTATCCGTGTGAAGACCGATGATTCCGACAAGAGCCCGGGATGGAAATTCAGCGAGCAGGAGATGAGGGGAATCCCGATCCGCGTGGAGATCGGTCCGAAGGATATCGAGGCCGGACATGCCGTGCTGGTGCGCCGGGATACCAGGGAGAAGGTTACCGTGCCTTTTGCGCATCTGGCTGAAGAAACGGCAAAGCTCCTGGAGGCGATGCAGAAGGATATGCTGGAGAGAGCCAGGGAGCACAGAGACGCCCATATCTACACGGCAGAGACCTATGAGGAGTTCAAGGAGACGATCGACAACAAGCCCGGCTTTGTGAAGATGATGTGGTGCGGAGACGAGGCCTGCGAAAACAAGATCAAGGAGGACACCACCGCGACCTCCCGCTGCATGCCTTTTGCCCAGGAGCATATCGGGGATGTCTGCCCGGTCTGCGGCCGCCCGGCCAAAGCCATGGTGATCTGGGGCAAGGCTTATTGATGGATAAAAGTGAATGAGATATCGTAATAGGATGTAAATAAGGAAGGGGCTGTCACATCAGTGATTAAAAATCGCAGATGTGGCAGCATCTTTTTATAGGCATTTATATAGCTTGCCTTTCTTCACAAAATCTTCTGTCGCAATTCTCCGCAAATTGTGCTAAGATGTAAGCATCCCTGTTTCGGAGAGGAGGAGACGCCCATGACGGACAAAATTCATATTGAAATGCCTCCGGCTGCCGCTCGCGTTGTCGGCCGTCTGCAGCAGGCGGGGTACGAGGCTTACGTGGTGGGCGGCTGCGTCCGGGACTCTGTTCTGGGACGGAGGCCGGGAGACTGGGATATCACCACCTCAGCCCTGCCCAGCCAGGTGAAGGCCCTGTTTCGACGTACCATCGACACCGGCATCCAGCACGGGACGGTGACCGTCATGGACGGCAGGGAGGGCTATGAGGTGACGACCTACCGGGTAGATGGGATTTATGAGGATGGCCGCCATCCCAAAAACGTGGAGTTTACCTCCAGCCTGGAGGAGGATCTGAAGAGACGGGATTTTACCATCAACGCCATGGCCTACAATGATGCGGAAGGGCTGGTGGACTGCTTTGGCGGGATGGAGGATCTGCGGCGGGGCGTGATCCGCTGTGTGGGCTGTGCGCGGGAGAGATTTTCCGAGGACGCCCTGCGGCTGATGCGGGCCGTGCGCTTTTCCGCCCAGCTGGGCTTTGCCATCGAGGAGGACACTCTGCAGGCGGCGAAGGAATTGGCTCAGACTCTTTCCAAGGTCAGCAAAGAGAGAATCCAGGTGGAGCTGAATAAGCTTTTGACTTCGCCTCATCCGGATTATTTCCGCCTGCTCTATGAGACGGGCATGACGAAGGTGGTTCTGCCGGAGTTTGACCGGCTGATGGAACTGCCCCAGAGAAATCCATTTCACCGCTATACGGTGGGAGAGCATACGCTGAAGGCGGTGGAGGCCGCCCCGCCCCGGCTTATTCCCCGGCTTACAATGCTTCTGCACGACGTGGGCAAAGGGTGGACGGGTACCACCGATGAGCAGGGCTGCGACCACTTCTACGGCCATGCGCAGGCGAGCCGGCAGTGGGCGGAAGGGTTCTTGCGCGGCCTGAAATATGATAATCATACGATACAGAAGGTGTGCCTTTTGATCGGGTGGCATGATTATGCCCTGCATGCCGATAAGAAAGCGATCCGCCGGCTGATGAACAAGGTGGGCCAGGAGAATTTTCCGGATCTTCTGGACGTCTTTGAGGCGGATACCTTGGCAAAAAGCGATTATGCCATCTCCCTGATTATGCCGGAGCTCGACAAGATCCGGAGGCTGACCGCTGAGATCCTGAAAGAGGAGGAGTGCGTGTCCCTTTCAGATCTGGCCGTGAAGGGCAGCGATCTGATCGCGGCAGGGATGCGGCCGGGACCGCAGCTGGGCAAAGAACTGCAGAGGCTTTTGGAGCTGGTGCTGGAAGACCCTTGCCGCAATACCAGAGAATATCTGCTGGGACAGATTGGGAAAGAGTAAAAGAACAAAAGGGAACAATAATAAAATCGCGTTGCAGGGAAAACGTACTGGAAAGCGTACTGCAATAAAATCGACAGAAACGAGGTAAAATTGCGTGAAACCGGAGTTATTTTCCATAGGGCCCTTTACCGTATACAGCTATGGTCTGATGATCGCTATCGGTGTGATCATGGCCGTGGTGGTGGCGGAAAGGCGTGCCCCCAAATACAATCTGAATGGAGATCATATCTTTAATATTGCCATCTGGGGCGTCGTGGGAGGCGTTATCGGCTCCAAGGTGCTGTACTGGATTGTGGAGCTGCCCTCCATTATTCAGGATCCTTCTATCCTTCTGGATATCGGCAACGGCTTTGTGATATACGGAGGAATTCTGGGGGGAATCCTGGCCGGCTTTCTCTACTGCCGCGTCAAAAAGCTGAGTTTCCTCCAATATTTTGATCTGGCCATGCCGTCGGTGGCCCTGGCCCAGGGCTTTGGCCGCATCGGCTGCTTCCTGGCGGGCTGCTGCTATGGCAGGGAGACAGACAGCTGGTTTCATGTGGTGTTTACCGAGTCCCATATTGCGCCCAACGGCGTGCCGTTAATCCCCACGCAGCTGATTTCCAGCGCAGCAGACTTTTTGCACTTTTTCGTGCTAGTGTGGCTGGCAAAGCGCAAAAAGGGAGATGGGCAGGTGGCCGGCTTTTATCTGATCTTTTACAGCATCGGCCGTTCTCTGATCGAGCTTCTGCGGGACGATCCCAGAGGGGCAGTGGGAGGTCTGTCCACTTCCCAGTTTATTTCCCTGTTTATCTTGCTTGCCGGTGTGGCTATTGTCGTGATCTGCGGGCGGAGAGGAAAGAAAGCCGCCGCAGCATAGGGAGCGCTCAGGCTGAAAGCGGTCGGGACGGATGTTTCCGGCGTATCATTAACCTTGCGGTATATATAGCATAACGAATCGAGACTTCTGCGGAGGTCTCGTTTTTTTTATAATGTAGGCATTGGATAAGGCTGTATTCGGCAGAAAGGATAGATGATATAACCATGAAAAGATGGATTTTGGGAGCGGTGCCGTGCCTGATCTTAGGGATGATTCTGGTACTGGCCGGCTGTGCGGCACGCCGGCATGAGAGCATGGCCGAGAGCGTGGCCGCAGCGACGGCGGAGAGCGGGACGGAAGCGGCGGAGACGACGCAGGAAGAAACGGTGCAGGAAGAGGCGGCGCAGGAAGAAACAAGAGAAAGTTTGATGGAGGAAACGGAGGGAGAGAGCATGAGCCTGGAGACAGAGAGCAGCAGCGCTCCTTCAGTGCAGACAGGCTATGAGGCATATACGGCGGACACGCCCATTGAGGAGGTAATTAACGATCCGGTTTTCGGTGATTACGGACGGCTTATCTTCCCGGTGGACGACTGGTATTACAGCGGGGATACCCTGGGAGAGCTCAGCCTGACCTGGTACAATAATATTGACCCGGACAAGACGGTGGAGATCGCCAACTATTTTCACGATCAGGCTGCCGCCGGAGAGACGGTCTTTTATGATATTTATACTGACGAGGAAAAGGCGGCTGACCCGGAGAAGGAGGACACAGGCCTGTTTTTCTTCCGGGGCGAGGAGGGGGCCAGATTTGCCATCTGCAATGCCGGCGGCGGCTTTGCCTACGTGGGGGCCATGCAGGATAGCTTTCCCCATGCTCTGGAGCTGTCAAAGCGGGGATATAATGCCTTTGCGCTGATCTACCGGCCGGGTGCGCAGACGGCCTGCGAGGATCTGGCCCGCGCCATCAGCTTTGTTTTCGAAAATGCCGACGAGCTGGGAGTGGACACGGACTGCTACTCGCTGTGGGGCGGCTCCGCCGGAGGGCGGATGGCTGCCTGGCTGGGTTCCTATGGGCCGGCGGCCTTCGGCGGGGATGAGCTGCCCCGGCCGGGTGCGGTGATCATGCAGTATACCGGGCACACCGACTATACGGAGGACGATCCGCCGACTTTTGCCTGCGTGGGGGAGAGAGACGGGATAGCCAGCTGGAGGACGATGCAAAGCCGCATAGACAATCTGCGTGCTTTGGGAATCCCCACGGAGTTTCACCACTATCCGGGGCTCAGCCATGGTTTTGGCCTGGGTACGGGCACGGTGGCCGAGGGATGGCTTGATCAGGCGGTAGCTTTCTGGGAAGAGCAGATGTAGGAAGATGCAGGAGGAAAATGTGCCGGATGAAGAAGAATAAAACAAAAAATAATAGGATAAAGATTAGGCTCAAAACAGCGCTGTCTGTTTTGGCAGCGGCCTTACTGTTGGGGCTTGCAGGCTGCTCCGGCACGGAGCAAGCGCAGACAGCGTCAGCAGAGGATACGGCCTCAGCGCAGCCGGAAACAGGGGCGGAAGGAGAAACAGATGGAGGGACAGAAGGAGAGGCAGAATCAGAAATGGAATCGGCGGCGGAAACACTTCGTGCTGCGCTGGGCGGCGATTTAATGGAAATAGGAAACGAGGCGGAAGGCGGCCTGTCCTTTGGCTCCTATGAATTTATCCTGCTGGGATTTGAGGCCCAGGGAAACGTCCTGCCGGAGGACGTGCAGGCTTTTCTGGCAGAGAGCGATATGGGAGCGCGGACGATTTATCCCTTTGCGGCAGGAGAGGAAAACAACAAAGAAGGGATTTTTTCCGCCATATCGGAGCTTCAGCCGGGCGCTTTGATGGGCGGGAGCGCCCTGCTTTTGGACAGTGAGGCGGATGCAGAGGAGCAGAAGCGGGAGATAGAGCAGTGGGCGGAGAGCCTGGGGCTTTCCGGCGAGAGCTTTACTCCCCTTGCAGGGGAGGGCAATACGGTGGCCACGGCCACAGTGACCCCGGATGCGCAGCAGGTCCTCTATCTGTGGGAGGAAGGAAATGCGCCCGCCGTCACCGAGTATACGGTCAATAACGGAGGGTATTTTGACGATCCGGATTTCCGCCCTTATATCACCAGCTTTCCGGTGCCGGAGGGAACCGAGGTAAAGGGTGCGGTGCTCATCTGTCCCGGCGGTGCGTTCCAGTTTCGCAGCGACCAGCCGGAGGGAGTGGATGTGGCGGAGGCCCTGAGCGCCCGGGGCTATCAGAGCTTTGTGGTGGATTATCGCCTGCGGCCCTATACTCAGCAGGAGGGAGCCCTGGACCTGGCCAGGGCGGTGCGCTTCGTCCGGGCCCATGCGGCAGAGTACGGCATCGAGGAAGAGGACATCGCCGTGATGGGATTTTCCGCCGGCGGGATTCTGAGCGGCGAGATGCTGCTGCACTTCGACGGGCTGGTGGATGGAACGGCTCTGGATCCGGACTATGAGCCGGATGGGCTGGATCGGATATCCGCCGACGCGGCAGCCTGCGGTATGATCTATTCCTTCTATGGACGGCTCAGCGTGGGCACCACCGATGTGGAGCTGCTGCAGTCCGGCGAACTGCCGCCCACCTTCTACTGCTATGGCACCAGGGATCCTTTCTATGATCAGTTCCTGGCCAATGCCGACGCGGCCGAGGAGGCCGGCGTGGAGGTGGAGCGGCTGCAGCTGGACGATATACCCCATGGATTTGGCGCCCAGGGCGGCTGGATTCCCGCCTATGATGCGTGGCTGTCGGAGGTGTTTGCAGGGAATTAAGGGAACCTACGCCCTCTCATTGACCAGGGTAAAGCCGGCGCGGGTCAGTTCATCGCGGATCTGCTGAATCTGCGCGGCGTCCCTGGTCTCCAGTCCCAGCTTGATAAAGCAGCTGGTGATGGCCATGCTGGTGTCGCTGTGGTCATAGTGGACGTTTACCACGTTGCCGCCGCAGCGGCTGATGATTTCGCTGACGCTCTGGAGCTGGCCGGGCTTATCCTCCAGGGCAATCATCAGGTTGGTATTGCGGCCGCTCATGACCAGGCCGCGGGTGATAACGCGGTTTAGGATATTGACGTCGATATTGCCGCCGGAAAGCAGGCAGACGGTCTTTTTGCCAGCCAGATCCAGCTTGTCAAACATGGCGGCGGCCACGCTGACGGCTCCCGCGCCCTCGGCGATCAGCTTCTGCTTTTCGATCAGGGCCAGGATGGCAGCAGCGATCTCGTCCTCGGAGACGGTAACGATATCGTCCACGTATTTGTTTACCATCTCGAAGGTGATGTCGCCGGGATGCTTGACGGCGATGCCGTCGGCAAAGGTGGAGACGGTATCCAGCATAATAGGCTTATGTACATGGACGCTCTCAAACATGCTGGGAGCCCCGGCAGCCTGGACGCCGTAGACCTTTACGTCAGGGCGCAGGTTTTTGATGGCGCAGGCCACGCCGCTGATCAGGCCGCCGCCTCCGATGGGAATCAGCACAGCGTCCACATCGGCCAGCTGATCCAGGATCTCCAGGCCGATGGTGCCCTGGCCGGCGATGACCAGTTCATCGTCAAAGGGATGGATGAAGGTAGCGCCGGTTTCGTCCCGCAGCTTGCAGGCATAATCGTAGGCATCGTCGTAAGTGCCTTTGACCAGACAGATCTCGGCGCCCAGGCGCTTGGTGGCCTCCACCTTGCTGATGGGAGCGCCGTCGGGCATGCAGATCGTGCTCTTTATGCCGTTTTCCGTGGCGGCCAGGGCTACGCCCTGGGCATGGTTGCCGGCGCTGCAGGCGATGATGCCGTGGGACTTTTCTTCCTCGGTCAGCTGACTGATCTTATAATAGGCGCCCCGCAGCTTAAAACTGCCGGTGACCTGCAGGTTTTCCGTCTTCAGGTAGAGATTGCCTTCGCGGTTGAGATTCGGGGCCGCGATCAGATCTGTCCTGCGGGCTACGTTTTTCAGAATGAAGGCAGCGTGATAAATTTTGTCCAGTGTCAGCATAGATTTCCTCCCTCGTCTTCTTTGGATTTGCATGTTCAAAAACTATTTAAAAACCCCGTCTCTTAGAGAATGTGTTATTCTCAAGAGACGGGGCTTATGCTTTTTACTAACGATTACCCGCGGTACCACTCTTGTTGCCGTCCCGAGACGGCCGCTCGCTGCATGCCGATCAGCCTGCCGGCCGGTAACGGGGCCTGCCGTCCTTCCTTACTGCCGCGGAAAGCGGGTTCGCAAAGGCTGCTGAGAGGTGATCTGTCAAAAGCTGCAGTCCGCCTTGCACCCTCCGGCGGCTCTCTGCAACTGCAGGGGCCTTCTGACCTGTCCTCATGGAAACGCATTTTGGCGGCCGAACAAAATGGCGGCCGTTTTCGGTTAATTGTTTTACAGTTTACCGTCATCCGGCGGCTTTGTCAAGTCCCGGCAAAAAGATAATGGGGCAGTAAACCGCAAAAATAACGAGGCGCTGCCGACAGAATATTGCAAATTTCGAGATGTTGATGCATCAACATGTGACGAAAACAATATTTGTTTCATCCCAGCCCGGTTCGATACAGGGGGATGGCATTGATGACGGGTTCCTCATAGGGGTGTATCCGGCGAACTGCCGCGATAATGGCGTCCACCCGTTCGGCGGGACAGGTTGCCTCCACTTTGAGTTCCGGCGTCCTGCAGATTTCGCCCTGCACACCGGTGTAGGGAGAAGTCCCCTCCAGAGGACGAAAACAGCCGGTGACCGGGCTATAGGACAGGCAGCAGTCATAGCGTCCGATGTGGCCGGCGCCTTCTTCATGCAGAGTACGGGCCAGAGGGCCTAGGTGGCTCTCCGGGATGAAAATTTCCAGCTTGCAGAAGGAGAAGGCAGGCATATTCCCATTGTCCATTTTATATCAGCCCTCCTCTGCATGATTCAGGGCGGGGAAACGGTCGGCGCGCCGGATGACGCCGTAGCCGATGGAATAGGGACCTGCGTGAACGCCGACGGTTGCGCCGATCCGGCACACCGGAATGTCGGGTGATGTGCCGAAGACACCCTGCAGCTTTTCCTGGGTTTGCCGGCGGAAGCGCTCGGCTTCGCTGCCGTCGTATCCATATCCGATCAGAATACTGCAGTCGTCCGGTCCGCAGCCGGCGTCCTGCAGATAAGAAACCAGCAGATCGACAGTGCCATCCAGAGAACGGCGGCGGCCTCTGCGTATGCCGGAGGAATGGATTTCTCCCTCTTCCAGGGTAATTAGGGGCTTGACGTCCAGCAGGGTTCCTGCAATGCTGGTAACCTTGCCGATGCGGCCGCCGTGCTGCAGATGATCCAGACTGCCGACGGTAAAGAGAATGCGGCCGGTTTTCTGCAGCTGCTCCATGTCTGAGGCGGCCTGAGAAGCGGAGACACCCATATCTCTCAGCCGGCAGAGCTCCAGAACATAGGCGCCCTGCATCAGCGTGCAGGCCAGAGAATCCAGAATGATCACCCGGATATCCGGGAATTCCTCAGCTAACATATCGCGGGCAATGTGGGCGGACTGTAAAGATGAGCTGAGCTTGGAAGAGATACAGACGCAGACAATGTCCATTCCCCTTTTGGCCTGTGCGGAGAAAACCTGATGGAAATCCTCCGGGGAAGGGGCGGCCGTGCCGGGATAGACTTTGGGTTCATCTATCATGCGCTGATAAAAGGTATCCAGATTGATTTCCACCCCTTCCCTGCGGTACTCCTTCTGATCAAAGGTGACATAAAAGTGAACGACGCCGATGTCTTGTTCTCTGATAATCGATTCCGGCAGATCGCAGGAACCATCGCTGACTATCGTAAATTTTTGTTCTGCCACAAAAGACCCTCCTTCCTTAAAACTTGACATGCGTTGTCGGTATACAGTTTTAT
Organism: uncultured Lachnospiraceae bacterium; assembly: GCA_944380185.1. Lineage (GTDB taxonomy): Bacteria > Bacillota > Clostridia > Lachnospirales > Lachnospiraceae > RGIG7193. The sequence goes on along the minus strand of CALWGV010000049.1, from coordinate 40,445 downwards.
TGCTTAAATTTAGTATACCATTAGTATACCACGTTTTCGTGTGGAAAAGGGAAAGAGGATTTCATTTTTGGGAGCAAATTCTGCATGGGCGGCCGCCGGCTTTCATAGAATGTCAGTAGCGATGGAAGCGGAGGGGTAGCGGTGAACGAGAAGAGTATCGATGTGTTGCAGCAATATGATCTGGATATCATCCGAACCAGCCGGGTCCGGGGAGCGATGCTGTGCGAGACCAGACAGGGCTGCCGACTGTTAAAGGAATACAGAGGTTCCCTGGCGCGGCTTCTGCAGGTGCAGCAGGTGATCTGCAGCCTGGAAGAGAGGACAGGTCTGGCCGTGGACCGCGTCATCGCCAACCGGGAGGGGGAGCTTTTGAGCATGGACGAGGAGCAGACGCCCTACGTGGTAAAGGAGTGGAACAGCGGAAGGGAGTGCAATCTGACGGATGAGACGGAGGTGCTGCGGGGCGTGAGGCTTCTGGCTGCCCTTCATAAGGGACTCAGAGAGTCTGACGGCAGCGCCTTCAAGGTGGATGACAGTCTGTCCGAAGAGTATGAGCGCCACACGGCTGAGCTTAAGCGGGCGCGGAACTATGTGCGTCGGGTCCGCCATAAGTCAGATTTTGAGCTGTGCATGATGCGCAGCTTTGATATGTTTTTCGACCAGGCTGCAGAGGCTATGGAGCTCCTCTCCGACTCGGGGCTTCGGGCAGCGGAGGCCGAGAGCGCGCCCCAGTCCTATCTGTGCCACGGGGAGTACAGCCAGCACCATGTGCTTTATGACGGTGAGTTTGCCATGGTTACGGATTTTATGGGGATGCATCGCGGGGTGCAGATGGCAGATCTGTACTATTTCATGCGGAAGGCCATGGAAAAGCAAGGCTTTCGCTGCCGGCTGGGCGAGAAGATGATTGCGGAATATGACAGGCAGCTTCCCGTGACGGCAAAAGACCGGCGGTATCTCTATGTCCGCTTTCTCTACCCCGAAAAATACTGGAAGCAGATCAATTACTATTATAATTCCAACAAAGCCTGGGTACCGGCCAGGAACACGGAAAAACTGAAAATTTTGGAAGAACAGGAGCCGGAACGCAAGAAGTTTCTGGACTTTTTGCGGCAGGGTGTTATATAATAAAGGCAGGCAAAAGGTGCCGGCGGACGGGAAGGCCCGCCGGCCGCTCCGAAGAGGCGGAGCGGACAGGCCTGCCATAAGCAAATCACAGGAGGATACATTTATGGGTTATAAGGAAACGTATGAACAGTGGCTTGCCAATCCTTATTTTGATGAGGCGACCAGGGCGGAGCTTGAGTCCATCAGGGGAGACGAAAAGGAGATTGAGGACCGGTTCTACACGTCGCTGGCTTTCGGCACCGCAGGCCTTCGCGGCGTTATCGGTGCAGGCACCAACCGTATGAATATCTACACGGTCAGAAAGACCACGCAGGGGCTGGCTAATTACATCAGCAAGCTGGGAATGCAGCAGAGAGGAGTTGCCATTGCCTATGATTCGCGCCATATGTCCCCTGAGTTTGCCGATGAGGCGGCTCTGTGCCTGTGCGCCAATGGCATCAAGGCCTACGTGTTTGAATCGCTGCGTCCTACGCCGGAGCTCTCCTTTGCGGTGCGCACCCTGCACTGCATCTCCGGTATCAATATCACCGCCAGCCATAATCCGCCGGAATACAACGGCTATAAAGTATATTGGGAGGACGGCGCGCAGATTACGCCGCCCCACGACAGCGGCATCATGGCCGAGGTGCAGGCAGTTACCGATTTTGCTGAGGTGAAGACCATGGGCAAGGAGGAGGCGGTGAAGGCCGGCCTCTATGTGGCCATCGGCAAGGATATCGATGATGCCTACATTGCGGCGCTGAAGACGCAGGTAAAACGCCCCGACTGCATTGCTGCTCAGGCTAAAAATATCCGCATTGTCTACACGCCTCTGCACGGCACGGGCAATATTCCCGCTCGCAGGATCATGAAGGAGCTGGGCTTTGAAAATGTATGGGTGGTGCCGGAGCAGGAGCTGCCGGACGGCGATTTCCCCACGGTCAGCTATCCGAATCCGGAGTCCCCGGAGGCCTTTGTCCTGGGACTGAAACTGGCCAAGGAGGTGGACGCTGATCTGGTGCTGGCCACCGACCCCGATGCCGACCGTCTGGGCGTGTATGTAAAGGATGCAAAGAGCGGAGAATATATCTCGCTGACCGGCAATATGTCCGGCTGCCTGCTGGCTGACTATGAGATCAGCCAGATCAAGGAGAAGGAGGGCCTGCCTGCTGACGGCGCTCTGATCAAGACCATTGTCACGACCAATCTGGCCGACGCCATCGCCAGATATTACGGCGTGCAGCTGATCGAGGTGCTGACCGGCTTTAAGTATATCGGCCAGCAGATCCTGAAATTCGAAGAGACCGGCAAGGGCACCTATCTCTTTGGTTTTGAGGAGAGCTACGGCTGCCTGATCGGCACCCATGCCAGGGACAAGGACGCTATCGTGGCTGTCATGGCTCTGTGCGAGGCCGCCGCTTACTATAAGACAAAGAATATGACTCTGTGGGATGCGATGATTGCTATGTATGATCGCTACGGCTACTACAGAGATGACATCAAGACCTTCACGCTGAAGGGCAAGGAGGGTCTGGAGAAGATCGCCCGGATCATGGATGCCCTGCAGGAGGAGGCGCTGACGAAGATCGGTGACTATACCGTCACCTCCTTCCGCGATTACATGAAGGATACGGTCACTGACCTGGCAACCGGCGAGGTGCATCCCACCGGCCTGCCCCATTCCAAGGTGCTCTACTATGATCTGACCGATGACGCCTGGGTCTGCGTCAGACCTTCCGGCACCGAGCCCAAGCTCAAGATGTATTATGGCGTAAAGGGCACTTCCATGGAGGACGCGGCGGAGAAATCCGCAGCTCTGGGCAAGGCTCTGGAGGCCATCGTGGACGGCATAGAGTAAGCCGATTGCGCAAACGGCGATATCCGATATCCCATTGCCAATATCTTATTGCGGTTACCGCAAAAACGAAAACGTAAAGTCAAACGAAAACGTAAAGTCAAATGTGAGGCAGTCGCGTCAGGTCGCGGCTGCCTTTTCAAGCGCCAGAACGCACACCGGACGGGCATTTACATATATTGTATCAAGGGGAGACAGCTCCCCAAGATCAATAAGGAGAACAGGCAATGGGATTGAATAATTCAAATAAGACAATCAGCGCCGACCGGATCGATTGTTCCGGTTTTCTGAAGATAACTCTGGCCTTGTCGGCTTCACTGGATATCAGCAGTCACCCCACGGACATCGTTCTGATACTGGACCGCTCAGGGAGTATGGCTGGGAGCCCGCTGGCCAACCTGAAAAACGGGGCAAAAAAATTTATCGATATTATCGATGAAGCTACCGATGGGGCACAGGACGGAAATATCGGCTCGGGCAGCCGCATCGGCATCGTCAGCTTTGCTTCCACAGCTGTTCAGGACACTCAGCTCATCACCTCGGTGGATACGCTGAAGAGCGCTATCGACGGCCTTGACGCAGGGGGCTCCACTAACCATGCGGATGCTTTCGCTGAGGCTGCGGCCATGTTTGACCCGGCCTCGACGAATGCCAAAGTGATGGTGATGTTTACCGACGGAAAGACGACTGCCGGGCCGGATCCCAATCCTGTGGCGGCAGCTGCGCGGGCGTCGGGCATTGTCATCTACTGCATCGGTCTGACCGGAGCGGACGGCATTGATCCCGCCGTGCTGAACGAATGGGCGACGGACCCGGATGCTTCTCACGTGTCGATCACGCCGGATGACGCGCAGCTGGAAGATCTGTTTGAGGATCTTGCCGCCAATATTTCCAACCCCGGGGCTACGGATATCGTCATCGACGAGATAGTCAATCCGGACTTTGTCATCACGGGAGTTCTGATGCCCACCAAGGGCGCGGCCAGCATGGTCGACTCCACCACGCTCAAGTGGACGATCGATCAGCTGGGAACGACGACCAATGAGGGCGCTTCGCTGGAATTCTATGTGCAGCATGTGGCTGGCACATCGGGAATCAAGGAGGTCAATCAGTCCATCTCTTACAGCGATGCGCAGAATAATCAGGCGGTATTCCCGTCGCCTCAGGTACAGGTAGACTGCGGTTCTGTCGTAAACCCTGAGCCCTGCCCTGTCCCTGTGGACATCACGATCGGCGGCTGCCAGGACTCTCTGACCTATGACGTGGGGGACGTCTATCTGGAGTCAACGGGGCGTATTCTACAGCTGAATGTTCGTCTGAAAAACGTGTGTCCCTGCAAAAGAGTGGCCCTTGGCGTCGTTCTGACGGAGACGGACCAGCAGGGAGCGGAGTATCAGCGGGGGATGAAGACCATCACTGTCCCGGCTCACTGCTATTCGAGCTGCCGTGATGTGATGGTAAAATGCATAAAATTTATTCTTCCCGAAGATCTGAGCGTATCGGGGGAGAACACTGCAGCCACATCAGGAGGCATATGCGCAGCCAGGTATTTCAAGGCCCGCGTTATGGCTCACTATATTGATTCGGAATTCCGCTGCTGTGATGAAATCGTCTGATTTAAGCCATCGGTCAGGGTTTTGCTTCGCGCGCTGACCGAGGATTCCCGCGTCATCCGGCGCGGGAATTTTTTTAGGCGGAAAAAGGAGATTTTCTGGTAAATTTATATAAATAATGGTTGTGCTGAAGCGCATTATTGATTAAAATTATAATAAAGGACAATGAAGACGATGAAAGCCGGATGAAAACAAACCGCGATTAAAAATTTACGGGAGATTAAAGCGAAAGGAACAGGATGAGATGAAACGGGACAGCGAGCTTTACCGGAAATATGCAGACACACTTAGAAAAGAGCTGGTGCCGGCCATGGGGTGTACGGAACCCATTGCCATTTCCTATGCGGCGGCGAAGGCCAGAGATGTGCTGGGGCAGTTTCCGGGAAAAATCCTGGTGGAGGCCAGCGGCAATATTATCAAGAATGTAAAGAGCGTCACGGTACCCAATACCGACGGATTGAAGGGCATCGAGGCGGCTGCCCTGGCGGGGGTGGTAGCAGGAAGGGCTGAGCGCAGGCTGGAAGTCATCAGTGAAGTCTCTGCGGAACAAAAGGAGAAAATACGGCAGCTGCTGACCCGGGATATGGTGGAAGTAGGCGTTGCTTCGTCCGGTCTGGTCTTTGATCTGGTGATCACGCTGACGGCAGGGCATGACAGGGCGGTGGTCCGTATTGCCAATGAGCATACCAATATAGTGTATATAGAAAAGAACGGCGAAATCCTCCTCGAAAAAACCGTTGACTGCGGCGGAGAGGGCGGGTCCCCGACGGAAAAGGATTTTATGACCGTGGAAGATATCCTGGACTTTGCCCGCACCTGTGAGCTGGAGGACGTGCGGGAGGTCATCGGACGGCAGATCCGCTACAATCTGGCCATTGCCGAGGAGGGACTGCGCAATGACTGGGGCGCCTGTGTGGGCCAGACGATCCTTGCCTGCAATGACAGTTCCGATGTCAAGATTCGGGTCAAGGCCATGGCAGCCGCCGGATCCGATGCCAGAATGAGCGGCTGCGAGATGCCGGTGATTATCAATTCCGGCAGCGGCAATCAGGGAATCACGGTATCCGTGCCAGTGATTGAATATGCGAGAACGCTGGGTTCCAGTGAGGAGGAGCTGTACAGGGCGCTGGTTCTGGCCAACCTTCTCTCCCTCCATCAAAAAGCCGGTATCGGACGGCTTTCGGCCTACTGCGGGGCGGTCAGCGCCGGCTGTGCGGCGGGAGCCGGCATTGCCTGGCTGATGCATGAGAGCGATGATGTGATTCGCCATCAGGTAGTCAACTGTCTGGCCATTACCTCCGGCATGATCTGCGATGGGGCCAAGCCTTCCTGCGCGGCCAAAATCGCCGCTTCCCTGGATTCCTCTCTGCTGGCTCTCGATATGGCCAAAAACGGCAGGGAATTCCGCGGCGGCGAGGGAATCGTCAAAAAGGGCATTGAAAATACTATCGACTGTGTGGGACAGCTGGGCCGTGAGGGAATGCGGGAGACAGACCGGGAGATATTGAAAATCATGGTGGAGCAATAACTGAACACATCTTTGATTTAACGCTCTTTTTTGATGAATTTGATCTCAACATAATCTTGTCTTAAAGATTTTGCTGTATGTTCTTTTTGGCAAACAAGCTGTGGAGGAACCAATGAAGATGGCAAGTAATGGCCGTAAAGAGATGAAAAAAGATGCAGCTGCCGTCAGAAGCTGGGTGCAGAGGCCGGGCAATATTGCGCGTCTGGCCGTGATGGCGGTGGTTTTTGCTGCGCTGATTGGCTTTGGCATTTGGGTTAATCAGCCCGAGGAAGGGGCAATCCCCACCAGCGCCAGTCAGCTGGTGTACGATAAGGCGGTGGTAACCGCAGTGCTGGAGGACGATGCCGCGCCCGACTATGAATATGCGGAGGGACGGCGCGTAGGCACACAGGAGCTGGAGATACGTCTGTTGACAGGCGTCCATGAAGATGAGATTATGCAGCTCACCAACTATATGAGCGCCCTATTCAATGTCGATCTGGATGTGGGGGACAGAATCATCGTGCGCATTATGACCGATGAGGAGGGCGGTTATTATGCCTCTCTGTTTAACTACGATCGGGGGCGGGTTCTGGGCATTTTTGTGCTGATCTTTTTTGTCCTTCTGGCAGTCCTGGGAGGGAAAAAAGGCGTGGGAGCCCTGCTTGGCCTTCTGTTTACGCTGGGGTGCATCTGGTTTATTCTGATTCCCTGCCTGATCCGGGGTATTCCGGCCCTGATGATCACGGTGGCGATCGTGGCGGTGACAGCGGCGGGAGCCTTGATTCTGCTGAACGGCTTTTCCACCAAGACGTGGTGCTCCATTCTGGGCTGCGTGACCGGTGTAGTGGTGGCCGGCGTGATCGCAGCTGTTGTGGGAAACATCACGCCGATGAATGGTTTTAATATGTCCGAGGCGGAAAATCTGATTCTGTACGGTGCGGACAGAGGACTGAAGATCAGCGGTCTGCTGGTCTGCGGCGTTTTGATTTCGGCGCTGGGAGCGGTGATGGACGTGGCTCTGGGCATCGCATCCTCAGTCTGGGAACTGCGCGAGCAGAAGCCTGATATGACGGCAGGTCAGCTGTTCCGCTCCGGTATGCAGATCGGGCGGGACGCCATGGGAACCATGGCCAATACGCTGATCCTGGCCTTCGCCGGCTCTTCGCTGAATATGCTGATTTTGGTTCAGACCTATGACATCCCCTTTTTGCAGCTGGTCAACACCGACTATATCTGCATCGAAATTATCCAGAGCATTGCGGGAGCCATGGGTATACTGCTCACCGTTCCCATTGTGGCGGCAATCAGTGCGCGTTTCATGTCAAGGGGGAAGCGCGTTTAAGATAAATGTTACTACATGTTATGGTTACTTATTGACAATCAAACCAAGAAGTGAACCGAGAAGGAGGGAAAGAAATTCATGAGGAAGATGAGAAAGGGCCTGCACAGAGTCCTGTCTGTATTCCTGGCACTGCTGATGATGTTTTCCGTGGTCCCCACTTCTGCCATGGCGGAGGAGCCGGAGACTTATGAGAAGATCTCGTCGAAGGAAGAGTTTACAACCGGCAAGTATGTGATGGTGGTGGATACCGGATATGCGGTCGGACCGATGAACGGGACGTGGGTGTCAGCCATATCAGTGTCTCCATCGGGTGATACGATAACGAATCCGGGAGCCGCAGTGGTGGATCTGACTGTTGAGGGTAATAGTGTGTCAATCCAGCTCAGTGATGGAAATACTATTGCGCCGCCAGGCGGAAATAATAATGGCATCCAGGCGGGCTCATACAGCTGGGAGTGGACATCTGCTGATGGCAAGTTCGTCTTCCACGGAGTGGGAGAGGACACAGTCAGACTGGCCAGCAATAAGGGGTCAGAGAACAGATTCAGAGCTTACAAAGACACCACGGTTACTGGAAATCCCAGCGGCTATCCCAGCGAGTTTACTCTGTATAAGCTGAATGGCGGCGGTGAGGAAGGGTCCACAGTAGCGGCTCCTCAGGCTGATCCTCAGGCCGGGGCAGTGGCTGCCGGCACAACGATTACGCTGACTAGTGCTACGGCGGGCGCGCAGATCTATTATACATTGGATGGAAGCGCTCCTGATAATGCGGATAATGATTCCCGCCAACTGTACAGTGATGACAGCAAACCGGTTATCACTAAGGCATGTACGCTGAAGGCTGTGGCAGAGCTGGGCGGCGTATACAGTGCGGTGCAGAGCCTTCAATATACGATCCAGTCGGATACCCCTGTAGCCCCGTTTGCTGACGGCGACCAGATTGTGATCTATGCGCCGGCTTACAATAAGGCGTTGTCTTCTGAAAAAACTGGAAATTATAACAAAGGAACGGATATTACAGTAAATTCAGACGGAACAATAACCGGCTATGGAGATTCTGATATCTGGATTGTAGTAGACAATGGAGACGGTACTTATAGCTTCCGGCAGAATGATCAGAATATAGGTATATCCGATGGATATAGCAGCATGAATTTAGGGGCGGCTGACGATGATTGGGAGATCATTGCCCTGGATAACGGATTATACAATATTCGTAACACTGCGCGCGGAAATTATATGGAATGGTATGCCCTGTATAGTAACTGGAGCACATATAATTCCAGCAGTGCAGCTACAGATAAGCAGTTCCAGCTGAAATTTTATATAGTGTCGGAAGCCTCTGATCCTGGTCCTGAACCTGCGGGCCCTATCGCCGACGGCGACCGGGTCGTGATCTATGCACCGGCTTACAATATGGCTCTGTCTTCTGTGTATGGTGGATTTAACAACTACTATAATACGGGAACAGAGGTAGAGGTAGGAGCGGATGGAACCTTGTCCGGCTATACAGAAGCAGATATCTGGACAGTTATCGACAATGGTGACGGCACTTGGAGTTTTTCTTACGGTGGACAGAATCTTGCCATGGGAGACAGCTTTACCAGCATGCCTCTGGGCGAGAAGAACGATAAGTGGGTGCTGGAAGATGCGGCAAACGGCACCTATTATGTCAGAAATACGGTGCGCGACGCTTATATTGAATGGTTTGCCAGCAACAATAACTGGAGCGCCTATTATAATATTGCTGAGGGCAGCGAAGGAATGTTCCAGCTGAAATTCTATAAGGTAACGGATATTCCTGGGCCTGAACCAACTGATCCGATTGCCGACGGAGAGCAGGTGGTCATCTATGCGCCGGCCTACAATATGGCTCTGTCTTCTGTGTATGGTGGACCCAACAACTACTATAATATGGGAACAGAGATAGAGGTAGGAACAGACGGCACCTTGTCCGGCTACACGGAAGCGGATATCTGGACCGTTATCGATAACGGCGATAACACCTGGAGCTTCTCCTATAATGGACAGAATCTTGCCATGGGAGACAGTTACAGCAGTATGCCGCTGGGTGAGAAGAATGATAAGTGGGTACTGGAAGATGCCGGAAACGGCACCTATTACGTCAAGAACGTGGTGCGCGATGCTTATATCGAATGGTATGACAGCAACGGTAACTGGAGCGCGTACTACAATATCACGCCTGGCAGCGAAGGAATGTTCCAGCTGAAATTCTACAAAGTATCGACCTCGGATACCCCTGATCCGGACGAACCTACAGTAGAAGGACTGGAAGTGGCAGCTTCGCCTAAGAGCGGGGCCAGCGTGGAAGCAGGGCAGCAGATTACGCTGACGACTGCGGACGGGGCGGAGATCTACTATACCATGTCCACAGACGGCACGACGCCGGCTGATCCGGATGTGACTGCTTCCGAGCAGAAATATACCGCGCCCATTGTGATTGAGAACACGCCGGATAAGGACAAACCGGTGATTATCAAGGCTGTGGCCTATATGCCTGCCGATGAGACTGCCGGCACGGAGGCGCAGACAGGCGAAGTGTTCACCTTCACCTACAAGGCGCCTATGTCCCTGAACGACTACACTCTGTATTTCGGTCAGCTCCATGCGCATACCAACCTGTCTGACGGCACGGGATCAGTGACGCAGGCTTTTGACCATGCATCCCGGGTAGAAAATCTGGATTTCCTGGCGGTTACCGATCACTCTAACTCCTTTGATAACGATGGCGCTGTCCATCTGGGTGATGAAAATGCAGAATCGGTGAGTGCAGAGTGGCATGAGGGACGCCAGGCAGCCCGGGATATCACTGCCCGCGAAGACGGCACTTTCGTCGGCCTGTACGGCTTTGAGATGACCTGGTCCGGCGGTGCTCCCGGCCATATCAATACCTTTAATTCAGAAGGATTTGAGAGCCGCAACTATGCCCCTTACCGGAAGGGTGACAATTACGAGGTACTGCAGGCATACTTTGACACGCTGAATGAGAATCCGGAGACCATTTCCCAGTTTAATCATCCGGGAGATACCTTCGGTGACTTTATGGACTTTGCCCTGTATGATCCGGTGACGGACAACCAGGTGACCCTGATCGAGGTCGGCAACGGCGAGGGAGCCATCGGCAGCAGCGGATACTTCCCGTCCTACAGCTACTATACCCGCGCTCTGGACAAGGGCTGGCATGTGGCGCCCACCAACAACCAGGACAACCACAAGGGCAACTGGGGCGATTCCAACACGGCCCGCAGCGTGGTGCTGGCTGAGAACCTGACAGAGGAAGCAATCTATGATGCCATGAAGAACTACCGTGTGTACGCCACGGAGGACAACGACCTGTCGATCCTGTACTCTTTGAACGGCAATGCCATGGGCTCTATCCTGGATGAGCAGGAGGAGATCAACATTGCGGTGTCCATCGAGGATCCCACGGATACGGCCGGCACGACCAAGGTGGAGGTCATCGTAAACGGCGGACAGACCCTGGCGGAGCAGACCTTTGAGGGCAGTTCGGCGGACCTTACCTTTGACAACCTGGCGGCCAGCTACGGTTACTATTACCTGCGCATTACGCAGGCGGATAAGGATATCGCCGTCACGGCCCCTGTGTGGGTAGGCGAGAGCGTCAATGCCGGCGTTTCCAAGACGGCCAGTGATGTGGCGCTGCCCATCAAGGGGGATGAAATCAATATTTCCAGCCAGATTTACAACAATCTGAACCAGGATATGACCGTGACTTCCCTGACCTACACGATGGAAGGACAGAATGAACCTTTCCACACGGCGGATGTCTCTCAGATCGGCGTGGACGGTGTGGTGGGGGCCAGAATGTCCTATGACTACTCCTTCCCTTACACGGCGAATCAGGCAGGAGGATTCAATATCAATGTGCAGATGAAGGCCCTGATCGGCGGTGAAGAGTACACTTTTACCGATGTGCTCAAGCTCAGTGTGTCCGACCCGGCCATCGCTACTAAGGTATTGATTGATGGCACTCATTATAACGACTATGTAAACGGATATTATTCCGGCAACATGACGAATCTGATCAACATGGGCACCGCGGAAAACATCCAGGTACGGGTCGCGCAGCCCGGTGAGGAGATCACCGCGGAAACCTTGGCGGACGTCGCTCTCTTTGTCATCTCCGCTCCGCTGAAATACACCAGCGATTATACCGGAGATGCACAGCCCAGCGTGTTTGAGGATGAATTCGTGCAGCTGGTGGCAGATTACGTGAAGGGCGGCGGTACCGTGATCCTCTGCGGCCTGGCCGACTACCAGGATGCCAACAGCGGTCTGCCTTATACGACCTATGCACAGATCAACAAGCTTCTCGAAGCTATGGAATCCACCATGCGGGTCAATGACGATGAGCTGATCGACCAGGATGAAAACGGCGGACAGCCTTATCGCCTGTACTTTGATGATTTTAATATGGAAAGCGAGGATCCTGTGGTGCAGCAGGTCCTGGAGGGTGTGGAGGAATCCGAACTGGCTTACAGTTCCTACTCCGGCTGCTCGGTGAGCGTAGGGGATGGAACGGCTATCGTCTACGGCCATGACACCACCTACTCCATCAACAGTAAGAGCCCTGCACAGGGGCACAGCAAGCCGGTGCTGAGCTACAGCAGTGAATACAGTGCGGAGACTGCCGTGGTGCCGAAGGGCGAGGTAGTGGCTATGGCCACGGAGGCCGTGGGAGAGGGACGAGTGTTCCTGTCCGGCACGGTATTCTGCTCCAACTTTGAGGTGGCGGCAGAGGACCAGGTCAGCTACGCCAACGGCATCATTGCTCAGAATATCCTGAGAATGGTCCAGAAGGAGCCTGAGATCAGCACCATTATGGAGGCGAGAGCCGGTCAGGACGGAGAAGTGTTTACCGTCATCGGAACAGTGGCCAACGGCACGGCCGAGTCCGGCAACGCGTTCTTCAACACGATCTACATTCAGGACGATGAGGGCAACGGCATCAATGTATTCCCCATCGACGATAATACGATTCGCCGCGGCGATCAGGTCATGATCACCGGCTCGCTCAGCGAGTATATCGGCGACAAGCAGCTTTCTGCCATCAATGTGACGGTTCTGGAGGGCAGCAAAAACGTGGTGATCACGGATGTCACGACCAAGGAAGCAGATGACTATGATACAAACTTCGGCAAACTGGTCCGCGTGGAGGGCCAGGTGCAGGAGGTAATCATGGCCGGCGGAATTGTGGAGAGTATCCGTGTGATGGATGAGAGCGGCGTAAGCTGCCGTGTGTTTGTCGACGGATATATCGGATATTCCGATGAGGCTTCCGAGCAGCTGGAGGATTTCGTAAAGGAAGGCGCCTATATCAGCGCGGTGGGCTTTGTCTCCCATGACGCCGAGGGCAATCGTCTGAGAGTGCGTGACCGCTCCGAGATCAAGCCGGCTCAGAGCCAGCCGGAACCGGAGCCGGAGATGGTGCAGGTGACGTTAACCCTCACCGGCGGAACGGCGGATGTGCCGGCGACGGTGGAGGCAGGTAAGGACCTGTCCTTTACGCTGAAGGCAAATGCGGGATATTCTCTGCCGAAATCCATTCAGGTAAAGATCGGCGGACAGCTGATCCCGGCGGATGGCTATACCTACAACGCAGCCACCGGCGCAGTGACGATCAAGGGCGCCTATGTGACCGGCAATGTGGAAATCATAGCGGAGTTTGTGAAGAATGAGCAGACGACGCCCGGCACCCCTGGCGGCAGCGGCAGCGGCGGAAACTCCGGACAGAATCAGAATAATCCCGGAGCTGCTTCGGGAAGCGCAACGCCGACCGGCGACAATGCCAACATCGGGCTGTGGATCTGTCTGGCGGCAGTGGGCGTCTGCGCGATTGCCGCAGCAGGCATCATGGTCCGCAGAAAAAAGATGCAGAATAACGGATAAATGTGATCGGTGAATGCTTTCACCGGGACAGGAAAAGGGTATCGGTCGGAGGCCGGGCGCTTGTCGCCCGGCCTCCGCCATGCAAAAAAAGCAGAGGAAAGGCTTTCCTTTTGTAAAACATGCTGAATTGGTAGGTTTTTGCGCAAACCACTGGTAAAAAGGGCGGAAATGGTATATAATAGCGAATACAATGAGAAGATAAGGATAAAACCGGGACATAGATTGGAGGAAAAGATGCTAAGATTAGAGAACGTTTCTTTTGAAGTGCCGGCTGAGGAGGGACAAAAGGAGATTATCCGCAACATGAGCCTGAATGTGGACGATCATAAGTTTGTCGTGATCACCGGACCCAACGGCGGCGGAAAGTCCACGCTGGCCAAGTTGATTGCCGGCATTGAGAAGCCTACTGCGGGAAAGATATATTTTCAGGACGAGGATATCACGGATAAAAGCATCACCGACCGGGCCAATATGGGCATCAGCTTTGCCTTTCAGCAGCCTGTGCGTTTTAAAGGCATCCAGGTGCTGGACCTGCTCAGACTGGCGGCGAAAAAGAGGCTGTCTGTGGCCGACGCCTGCAACTATCTGTCGGAGGTGGGGCTGTGCGCCAGAGACTATATCAACAGGGAAGTCAATGCCAGTCTCTCCGGCGGCGAGCTCAAGCGCATAGAGATTGCCACGGTTCTGGCCAGGGGGACGAAACTGTCCGTGTTTGACGAGCCGGAAGCCGGCATCGATCTGTGGAGCTTCCAGAATCTGATCCGCGTCTTTGAGCGGATGAGAGAGACGGCGGACGGCACGATCATCATCATTTCTCATCAGGAGAGAATACTGAATATTGCGGATGAGATCATCGTCATTGCCGATGGACGGATCACTAAGCAGGGAACCAGGGACGAGATTCTGCCGGAGCTTTTGGGCACTGCGTCGGCAGTGGACAGCTGCAGCAAATTTTATCAGGAAGCGGAGGTGCAGTGATGGACGAGATTCAAAAGAGAATATTGGCGGAGGTGGCTGACCTTCATACTGTGCCGGAGGGAGCCTACAATATCCGGGCCAACGGCAAGATGGCGGCCAGAAATACGACAGCGAACATAGATATTATCTCCAAGGAGGACGGCAGCGGCATAGATATCCGTATCCGCCCGGGGACAAAGAAGGAGAGCGTGCATATCCCGGTGGTTTTAAGCGAGAGCGGACTGAAGGAGACGGTCTACAATGACTTCTTTATCGGGGAGGATTCCGATGTGGTTATCGTGGCCGGCTGCGGGATCAGCAACTGCGGCAGTCAGGACTCAGAGCATGACGGCGTTCATCGCTTCTATGTGGGCAAAAATGCCAAGGTGCGTTATGTGGAGAAACACTATGGTGAGGGAGATGGACGCGGCAAACGCATCCTGAATCCGGTTACCGAGGTGTATATGGAAGAGGGAAGCTCCGTGGAGATGGAGATGGTCCAGATCAAGGGAGTGGATTCCACCCAGAGAAAAACAGTGGCGGAGGTAGCGGCAGGCGCGCGTCTGGTAGTACGTGAACGTCTGCTCACTCACGGCAGCCAAAACGCAGTCAGCGATTACCTGGTCAATCTGAACGGCGAGAATTCCAGCGCGGATGTTGTATCCCGTTCGGTGGCGCAGGATGAATCCTACCAGAAATTTGACTCCCGTATTGTCGGCAATGCGCCCTGCAACGGTCATACCGAGTGTGACGCCATCATCATGGGCAAGGCCCGCATTCTGGCAGTGCCCCAGCTGGAGGCCAATGATATCGATGCAGCTCTGATCCATGAGGCGGCTATTGGAAAAATCGCCGGAGAGCAGATTGTAAAGCTGATGACATTGGGACTGACTGAGGAGGAGGCAGAAGCACAGATTATCAATGGCTTCCTGAAATGACAGCTCCTGGGAAAATGGAGCGCTGGCAACAGAAAGTTTGGGGATCCGGCACCGAAAAAATTGTGAAATTTCCTGTTGCATTTTCAAAAAAACATGGTATACTAGACAAGTACGGAGTCATAGCTCAGCCGGGATGAGCGTTCGCCTCACACGCGAAAGGTCGTGGGTTCGATCCCCGCTGGCTCCAGATGAGAAGCCCTGTTTTACAGGGCTTCTTTCTTTTGCCGTGCTGCATCTGCCTTTGCCATGGATACGATATCGCCGACGCCGTCCAGGACGATACTTGGCCGATAGGCGTAGGTCTTGAGCGTCTCCATGGTGGAAATGCCGGAGAGGACCAGGACGGTGGACATGCCGCTCTCCAGACCGGAGATTACATCGGTGTCCATGCGGTCGCCGACCATTACCGCGTCGGCGGAATGGCAGTTAAGAATCCGCAGGCCCGTCCGCATCATCAGGGGATTGGGCTTGCCGCAGAAATAAGCCTGCGTGCCGGTGGCCATCTCGATGGGGGCTACCAGGGCGCGGCAGGCAGGGGCGATGCCGTGCTCGATCGGACCGGATACATCGGAATTGGCACCGATGAGTTTAGCCCCGGCTAACACCAGGTTGGTGGCTTTGGTGAGGGTATCCAGGGAGTAGGACCGTCCCTCCCCCACTACCACGTAGTCAGGGTTTACATCATTCATCGTGATGCCGGCGTCATACAGGGCGTTAAAGAGGCCGGCCTCGCCGATGGCAAATACCGAACAGCCGGGAGCCTGCTCCTTTAAAAAGGCGGCGGTAGCCAGAGCGCTGGTGTAAAAATGCTCCTGGGACACATCCAGACCCATGCGGGCCAGCTTCTGCTGCAGTTCTCTGGGAGTATAGCTGCTGTTGTTGGTCAGAAACAGATACTGCTTGTCCTCGTCGTGAAGCCACTGGATAAATTCGGTCACACCGGGCAGAATCTGGTTGCCGTGGTAGATCACGCCGTCCATATCGCAGATAAAACCGGTTTTTTCGTTGAAATTAATATTTTTTGTCGAATTTATTGTTCTATTCATCTCTGCAATTCCCTCCTGTGTTCAGTATAACAGAAAGCAGCAAGGATTGCCATCGCTGCCGTGTAAAATTTTCGCCTGGAGGACAGTCCGGCTTTTTTACCGGAATTTTTCCTTTTTTCTGTATCCATCCGTCCTTGCGTATGTTAGAATAATATGCGGATAAACTATGCACAGGAGAGGATGAAAGTATGAAGCTTTTAATGGTCAGACATGCAGATCCCGATTATTCCATTGACTCCCTGACGAAGAAAGGCTGGAAGGAGGCCGAGTATCTGTCGGAGCGTTTGTCGAAGCTGGAGGTAAAGGATTTTTATGTATCTCCGCTGGGGCGGGCAAAGGACACGGCTTCTCTGACATTAAAAAAGATGGGGCGCACTGCGGTGGAATACAAGTGGCTGAGAGAATTTATGCCGTCCATCAACAGACCGGACAAGACTGAGCGCAGTCACATTGCCTGGGACTGGCTGCCCCAGGACTGGACGGCAGATGAGCGCTATTACGGGGCAGACAGCTGGTGGGATACGGAAATCATGCGGGAAGGAAACGTGGGAGAGGAATATCGGTGGGTGACGGAGAGCTTCGATCGGCTGCTGGCAGAGCACGGCTATTGCCGGCAGGAGCATTTGTATCGGGCCGAGGAGCCCAATAACGATACTCTGGTTTTCTTCTGCCATTTCGGTCTGGAATGCGTGCTGCTTTCCCATCTGCTCAATATTTCGCCCATGGTGCTGTGGCATGGAGTGTGCGCCGCTCCATCCTCTGTCACCACTGTGGTGACGGAGGAGCGCAGAAAGGGAATTGCCAGTTTCCGTATGCTTTCTTTCGGCGACACAGCACATCTGTATGTTCACGGCGAGCCTCCGGCCTTTGCCGCCCGTTTCTGCGAGTGCTATGACAACGAGGGAGAGAGAAGGGATTAAGGACGTCTGCGCAAAAGACAGACAGAAGCGCGAATGAAAAAAGACAGGACAGTACATCCTTTATAGTATCCTCAGATATAATTTCCCCAGACAGGCGACACCGGGCTTAAGCTGCCTTAAGCTGCCCGACAGCCATGGATTACAGCGTTATCTGCGGATTTTGCTGGGAAAATATTGAGTTTTTTGGCCTTTGGAGATATAATTACACAATGTGACTTTGTCGATATAGGATCGACAGAGATGGACGTGGATGAAAAAGACTGAAGAACGATAAAAATGTACGGAGGAAATCCCAGATGGCCAGTGATAGAACCGGAAAGAAGAGAAAAAACAAAAAAGTAACCGTGCTGATAGTCCTGCTTGTCATATTGGCGGTGCTGATTGCTGTGGCGGCATTTCTGCTGACGCGCAGCAAGCCTGAGCCGGAGACTCCCCTTGATTTTAACCGTGAAGTGGAGGAAGAGGATGGGGAGACGGCGGCAGCCGATGTGCCTACTGTCAATCAGGAGGCGGCCAACGCTGAGTTAGAGGGGCTGTCTCAGGAGAGCGGCAGCCAGCCGACCCGCGATGAAGGGTGGAGACATTATCTGCTTTTGGGGGTAGATGGTGAGACTGACAGCTACACGGCCAAGAGAAGTGACGCCATGGTGGTGCTGTCGGTGAGCGAGGATGAAGGTCGGGTAGTCCTCTCGTCTGTCCCCAGAGACACTCTTGTCTATATCGATGGAAAAAACAGTTTTGACAAGCTGACTCACGCTTATGCCTATGGCGGAGCCGATTTGACGGTACAGACTTTTGAGGAGAATTTCGACATCGATATAGAAAATTATTTTACCGTCAATTTTGCCGCAATGGAGGAGATCGTCGATCTGATCGGCGGTGTGACCATCACGCTGACGGATGCAGAGGCCAAGCATATGGGAGAGTATTACGCGGCGTGGGGCTTATCCGGCGGCACCCAGGTGCTGAATGGCAAGGAGGCGCTGGCCTATTGCCGCGTCCGCAAAATAGATTCGGATTATAAGCGCAATGACCGCCAGTTTGCCGTGCTGATGGCGATTTATGATAAGGTAAAAGATCTATCCGTGAGCCAGTATACCGAACTGATCAGCACGGTGTACGACCACATGTACACGGATATGACCGTGGCAGGGGCCATTTCTCTGGTGGGAGATCTGCTGGCTGTCACGGAGAACGGCGGTATTGAAAATGTAAAGCTGGTGGACAGCGAGCACAGCAGCACAGGCAGCCTGGGCGGCCGCTCTGTAGTGCTGGTGGACAACCTGGAAGACACGGCTATCCGCTGGAGAGAGGCTCTGGGCATCGAGAACTATGAACCCAGCGCCCGTCTGGTGCAGATATCGGAGGCCCTTGAGGCGTTAAAATAATCGAAGTTGTATCCAAAACCCGTGCAAATTTACGATTCCCTTAAAGTTGCCTGATTTCCCTTGCCATATTCTTTTTGCATGTTATAATTGTGACAGCAAGCGGGCCTGGCGCCATGTTCGGCGCCGGGTCCTTATCATCTGAAGAAATACAAATCAATGGAGGAAAATGATATGGCGGAGAAAAATGGCAGAGGACGGAAGGTAAGCCGGAGGTCCAGAACGATTCTGATTGTCCTTTTGGTGATTCTGGCTGTACTGATTGCGGCTGCTGCTTTTATATTGACCCGGACGAAGCCTGACCCCTACACCGGGCAGGGAGATAATCCCAGTGCGGGAGCGGACTTTGGCAATGACGGACTGGAAGAAGGGGAGACCATAGATCCGCAGGCGCCCACGGTAAACGAGGATCTGGCCGAAGAAAGCCTGGAGACGCCGGAGAATCATTCTGTCTCCAAGGACGAAGGATGGACGCATTACCTGCTCATGGGTATTGACGGCACCAGCTATTCCGGTCACAGCGACGCGATGATCGTCATGTCGGTCAATGATGAGGAGCAGCGGGTGGTGCTGGCCTCAATCCCGCGGGATACTTTTGTCTATGTCGAGGGCAAGGGCTTCGGCAAACTCAACAGCGCTTACCATGATGGCGGAGCCGAGCTGGCCATCCAGACCTTCGAGGAAAACTTCGACATCGATATCGCCAATTATTTTGTAGTAAATTTTGATTCGCTGCCGCAGATCGTGGATCTGGTGGGCGGAGTGACCCTGACGCTGACGGATGCCGAGGCGGAGCACATGTGGGAGCAGTACGGCGCCTGGGGCGTGACCGGAGGCACGCACCTGTTAAACGGCGATGAGGTCCTGGCTTACTGCCGCGTCCGCAAGATTGACTCGGACTACAAGAGAAACGACCGTCAGTTTAATGCCCTTATGGCTATCTATGATAAGGTCAAGGATATGTCCTATGACAAGTACATCGAGCTGGCCGGCATTGCCTACGAAAATATGTATTCGGACATGACTATCGGCAATATGCTCTTCTTTGCCAAGGATGTGATGGATATCCTGAATGTGTCGGAGTTAGAGCACATCAAGCTGGTGGATACGGAGAACAGCCATGCAGGAACCGTGAGCGGATATGGAAGTATCGTTATGGTGGATGATCTCACCCAGGTGGCTACTCGCTTCCGCGAAAACCTGGGGATCGAGGGTTACACCCCTTCGGCCAGGGTACAGCAGATCGCCGAGAGAATGGATGAGGTGCTGGGACGTTAAGGTCCGGGAAGTAACAAAAGACGGCAAAAGAGAAAACCAAGTTATATAAAGAGAAGGCTTTACGGAAATTGCGCCGGAAAAGCCTTCTCTTTTGTCATTTGCTTTTGCCATTTAATTTACCCAGTACAGTCTTGGCCAGTAGCCAAAAAGCGCTTTGGCGTAGATGTTTTCGCGGGGAACAAAGGTATTCTGCCAATAACGGGAGTCATTGCTGTGATTGCGGTTGTCGCCCATGACAAAATAGCAGCCTTCGGGAACCTCATATGGGCCAAAGCTGCCGATGGGGGCCTCCTTCAGATAGGGTTCGTCCAGAGGCTGCTCAGAGCCATTGATGTAAACCAGACCGTTGATGATGGTGACGGTTTCACCTGGCAGGCCGATGACCCTCTTGACATAGGGGTAGATATCGCCGTCGGGGGGATCGAAGAGGATCACGTCGCCCCTTTGCGGGTCGGAAAACCAGTAGTGCACCCGGGAGCTGATGATTCGGCTGCCGGCGGGAATGGTGTCCTCCATGGAACCGGTGGGGATTTCTGTATTCATCAGCAGAAAGGTGTTGCACAGCCATGCACCGATGGCGGCGACCACCAGAATCTTGATCCAGTCGGCCAGCTCGGCCAAAATTTTTTTCTTCAACGGTTTGGGGGAGGAGTCGTCTCCTCCCCCCGAACAGGAATGATGATGTTGAATGTCGCTCACTTTTTCGTCTGTTTCCTCTTTCTAGGATAGTCATAGCGGTAAACCAGAATGCCGTAGGGCGGCAGCGGATGGGCGATAGAGAGATCCCGCCCGTCGCAGGGGGATTTTTCCGCCAGGTAAGACGGGGCGTCGCCGATCTTTGGATACAGCCCCCGAGTCTCGTCCATCAGCAAAGTATAGCGGCCGCGGCAGGGCACGCCGACCCGATAGTCGTCATAGGCCATGGGGGTGAAGTTGCAGACGAACAGGAGATTGCCCCGCCCGTTTTTGCTCTTGCGCACAAAGCTGAAAATGCTGCGGTAGCTGTCATTGCAGTTGATCCACTCGAAACCGCTCCAGTCATAATCATTCTCATAGAGAGCAGGAGTGCGCCGGTATAAGTGCAGCAATCCCCGGTAGAAATTCTGCACATCTTTGTGCTTGTCCTCGTCCAAAAGAAACCAGTCCAGCTCCTTTTTCTCATCCCACTCATGCCACTGGCCGAATTCCTGGCCCATGAACAAGAGCTTTTTGCCGGGATGACCCATCATAAAGGCATAACCGACCTTTAGATTCTTGAATTTGTCATCGTAGAGACCGGGCATCTTGGCAATCATCGAACATTTCAGATGGACGACTTCGTCGTGAGATAGTACCAGGATAAAGTTCTCGCTGCAGGCGTAGGTCATCCCGAAGGTCATCTTGTTGTGATTGTAGCTGCGGAAATAGGGATCCAGCTTCATGTATTCCAGGAAGTCGTGCATCCATCCCATGTTCCATTTAAAGGAGAAGCCCAGGCCGCCTTCGGCGGGGTCGCCGGTCACCATGGGCCAGGCGGTGGACTCCTCGGCGATCATCACCGCGCCGGGGTTACGCTTCTGGACGATGGTGTTCAGATGACGGAAAAACTCGATGGCCTCCAGGTTCTGGTTTCCGCCGTAACGATTGGGCGTCCAGTTGCCTTCGGTCTTGCCGTAGTCCAGATAGAGCATGGAGGCCACGGCATCCACTCGCAGGCCATCCACATGGAACTGTTCGATCCAGTACAGGGCGTTGGCGATGAGGAAATTGGAGACCTCATGCTTTGCGTAATCAAAAATCTTGGTTCCCCAGTCGGGGTGCTCACCTTTTTTGGGATCGGCATATTCATAGGTGGGGGTGCCGTCAAAATCGGCCAGACCATGGGCATCCCGGGGGAAATGGGCGGGTACCCAGTCCAGAATCACACCGATATTCATCTGGTGCAGATAATCCACCAGGTACATAAAGTCTTCGGGGGTGCCGTAACGGGAGGTGGGAGCGTAATAGCCGGTGACCTGATAGCCCCAGGAACCGTCGAAGGGATGCTCGGCAATGCCCATCAGCTCCACATGGGAGTATCCCATATCTTTCATATAGCTGCCCAGCTGATGAGCCAGCTCACGATAATTCAGGAACTCATCGCCGTTTTTCTTCCAGGAGCCGGGATGGACTTCATAGATGGCGTAGGGGGCTGTGCGGAAATCTGTGGCGCGGCGGGTTTCCATCCATTTGGAATCTCCCCAGGCATAGCCGCTGATGTCCGCTACCTTGGAAGCGGTGGCGGGGCGCAGTTCTGCCCAGACCGCATAGGGATCTGCTTTCAGAATGGTGTCTCCGGCCTGTGTGTGTATGGCAAACTTGTATAATGTGCCCACTTGCAAACCGGGCACAAAACACTCGTAGATGCCGGAGGTGGCAATAGGAGTCATGGGATTCAGGGAAGCATCCCAGCCGTTAAAGTCGCCGACTACGCTGACGGAGGCCGCATGAGGAGCCCAGACGGCAAAATGCACCCCTTTTTTGCGATTCTGCGTCGTCAGGTGCGCCCCAAGCTTTTTGTATATCTCATAATGGGTGCCGTTGCCGAAAAGGTAGCAGTCCACATCGGTGATAAACTGTGTTGATTTGCCCATAAAAATATCCTCCCCAATAGGAATTTTCGCTTTTCTATATTTTAACACCTTGTATTATCTGCGTCAAGGAAAGCTGTTTGTTGACCGCCGAATATTCATGCGCTATAATAAATGAAATGAGCCGCGCATTTGTCGGGCAGCTCATAAGATTCGAGGAAAGAATGGAGAAGATGGCTATGGAAAAAATTATGACAAACAATGCTCCCGCGGCAATAGGACCCTATTCCCAGGGGATGATTCTGGGCAATCTGGTTTTTGCCTCCGGGCAGATTCCTGTAGATCCGGCGACAGGTGAAGTGGCGGGCGCTGCCATCGTGGAGCAGGCGGAGCAGTCCTGCAAAAATGTGGGAGCAGTCCTGAATGCCGGAGGCTCCTCCTTTGAAAAAGTAGTAAAGACCACCTGCTTTTTGGCAGATATGGGGGACTTCCCTGTGTTCAACAGCATCTACGAGAAATATTTTGTCAGCAGACCGGCCCGTTCCTGCGTGGCGGTAAAAGAGCTGCCCAAGGGTGTGCTCTGTGAGATCGAGGCCATTGCATATAGAGAAGATTGATTTGCAGACAGATTGCGAATCCTTGAGGGGGGAGAAGATGGAGCTGGAGAATTTTTGGCCGGAGAATGCGGAAGGAGAGGAGCTGCATCCCTATCTGCGGGCGATACGTCAGATGGTGGAAGGACTGGCCCATGTACTGGGCAGTCGTTATGAGGTGATTCTTTACGATTTAAGTCATGCGGAAACCTCTGTGGTGGCCATCGGCGGCAATGTGACAAACCGCGAGGCCGGCGGACCGGTGACGAATTATCTGCTTCAGACGCTCAGGCAATACGGCGACGATGCGCCGGATTGCTTCAACTGCCGCAGTGAGCTGCCCGATGGGCGGATCCTGCGGTCTTCTGTCATGTTTGTCCGAGATGGTAAGGGACATATTATCGGCGGCATCTGCATCAATCAGGATTTGACGGATTTTATTGTGGCTGCCAAGCTGGCTCAGGAAATGACGTCTTTTGAAGTGCCGGCGGCAGCGGAGAACGAGACCGGAGAGTCGTCTGCCCATGACATCAATGAGGTAATGGAGTCTATCGTCAAAGCTGAGCTGGAAGCGGCCAGCAAGCCGGTATCCTACATGCAGAAGGAGGATAAGCTGGCAATCGTGGAACGGCTGGAGGAAAAAGGAATCTTTGATGTGAAGGGCTCTGTGGAGCATGTGGCGGAGCGGCTGGGGGTCACGAATTTTACCGTCTATAATTATTTGAAAGAAGTGCGAGGCACAAAACAATAGGCCGAAAGGGAGGCAGGAAAAAATTTTTTAAAAAGGCATGCAATAAAAACAGCTCAAGCTGCATTATATAAGTGAACAGGAGGAAAGCCATGCTTGCGCTATTCATGGCGGTGCCGGGCGGATCATCCGGAGAGAAGACCGGCATCATGGAAGACTGTATTTTCAAAATTGCAAAAGGCGATAAGGAGGCTCTGGCGGAGCTGTACAAGCAGACTCACGCGGCCGTATACGGGTTTGCTCTGTCTCTCCTTAAAAATAAACAGGATGCGGAGGATGTCCTGCAGGACGTCTACATTCAGGTGTGGAAGAATGCAGGGGGATATCGGGCGAAGGGAAAACCCCTTGCCTGGCTGTTTACCATCACCAGGAATCTGGCTCTGATGACGATCAGGCAGCAGAAGCGGACAGTGTCCGTAGCGCCGGAGGACTGGCAGGCCATGTTTGCCGATGAACCAGCGGTAAACCATGAGGATAAGATGGTACTGGGCGCACTCCTTGGCAGCCTGTCCGATGAAGAACGGCAGATCGTAGTGCTATACGCCATGACCGGTCTCAAGCATCGGGAGATCGCTGATTTGCTGGATTTGAAGCTGACGACGGTTCTATCCAAATACAGCCGTGCCATAAAAAAACTGCGCAGTGCATTGAAGGAGGCGGACAGATGACGAGAGATCATGAGATGGAGCGGAATATCCGCACGGCATTGGAGCATGCTGCCCCTAATAAACTGAACAGCATTCTTTCTTCCTGTAATGAAGCGAACAATAATGCAGATATGTCTGTAAGCTCTCAAACGGAGAGCGGACGGAAGGAAGGAGCTGTAATAAAAATGTCGGAGAAGAAGAGAAGAAAAACTGGTCTGGCAGCCATTGCTGCTGTGGCGGCTGCTTTTGTACTTTGCTTTGGCGGTTATTATCTGCTGGGCCGCGGTCAGACACCGCAGGTGGATTCCATCGTAATGCTGGATGTCAATCCCAGCCTGTCCCTGTATGTGGACGCTGCGGAAAAGGTGATATCGGCAGAGGCGCTTAATGACGATGCCAAAGAGATCCTGGGGACCATGGACTTGAAGGATACCTCACTGGAGGTGGCTGTCAATGCGATCATCGGTTCCATGCTGCAAAAAGGATACCTGGGTGATCTGCAGAATTCCATTCTCGTGTCGGTGGAGAACAGCGACGCGGCCAAAAGCCAGGAGATCGAGCAGAAGGTTTCCCAGGCCATTGCAAGCGCCGTGCAGACTGACTCGTCGACCAGCGTGGATGCGGCTGTGCTGAGCCAGACGGTGAGCGCCGATGACACGCAGCTTAAGGAGCTGGCTGCTCAGTATGGGATCTCCCTGGGCAAGGCGGCGCTGATTCAGGAAGTTATCACACAGGATGCCTCCCTGTCCTTTGATTCTCTGGCCACGATGTCCATCAACGAGATCGCTCTGATTGCTTCTTCCAAGCATATCGCCAGCGATACGGTGACGCAGACCGGGACGGCCAGCGATAAGGCGTATATAAGCCGGGAGGAGGCCCTGGCAGCTGCTCTGTCCCATGCAGGCGTGGCGGAAGGCGATGTCAGCTATTCCAAGATCGAATTCGACAGCGAGGACGGTGTGATGGTGTATGAGATCGAATTCCGTGCGGGAACGACGGAGTACGAGTATGATATCAATGCGGTGTCCGGCGAGGTCCTGAAGTTTGAGAAGGAGGATCATGGCTCTCAGGGACAGAGTGCCGGCCAGGGAAATACCGGAAATGCCACAGACACGTCGGCTTTTATCGGCGAGGATGCCGCGGCGCAGGCTGCTCTGTCCCATGCCGGAGTTGCCGAGGCGGATGCGACCTATATAAATTCCTATCTGGAATATGACGATGGCCGTCCGGAGCACTATGAGGTGGAATTCATGGCGGAAAATATCCGGTATGAGTATGAGATTGATCTCTACAGCGGAGCAGTTCTGAAAAACAGCGCGGAACAAAAGGGAAATCATCAGGACGCACAGCAGACGCAGCCTGCCCAGACGCAGCCAGCTCAGACGCAGGCATCCACCCAGGCTTCCTCCGGAAACTACATCGGTGAAACGGCGGCTCTCAATGCGGCTCTCTCCCATGCAGGCGTGGCGGAAGGGGATCTGACTGAGCGCAAAGTGGAACTGGACCGCGACGATGGGCGAATGATCTACGAGATCGAGTTTAAAGCAGGCCGGATGGAGTATGAGTACGATGTCGATGCGCTGACAGGCGACATCCTGAAGGCTGAGAGCGATTGGGATGACTGATTAATACAGAATCAAGAGGCCGCCGGCTGATGCCGGCGGTTTTTTGCGGCCAAAAAGATGGCGAAATATTTGCCTGGGATTGAATTGACTTTCCGGTGTCCTTGTAGTATGATTTCAATACATAAACGCATAAACGCGTCAATGCATAAATGCGATAAAGCAAAAGGAGGAGGAAATTATGAAAAGGATGCTGAAAAAGGCTGCGGCGATGTTCCTGGCTTTGATTCTTGCCCTGACTCTTGCGGCTTGCTCCGGTGACAGTGCACAGACCGGCGAACAGACGGACGCGGGCGGCGCCGGGGGACAGTCCGCTGAAACGGGAGCGCAGACGGCTGGGGATGAGGACCAGAGCGGTGAGATTCTGTACAAGATCGGCGTAAGCCAGCTGGCGGAGCACCCGGCTCTGGATGCCAGCTACGAGGGTTTTGTGGCGGCTCTGGCCGATGCCGGCTATGTGGACGGAGAGAATATCACCATTGACTATAACAATGCGCAGGGTGATCCGGCCACCTGCACCACGATAGCGGAGAAGCTGGTCAACGGGCAGTGCGACCTGATTCTGGCTATTGCCACGGCGGCGGCGCAGTCGGCGGCGGCCACTACCAGTGAGATTCCGATTTTGGGGACAGCCATCACCGATTATGAGGTGGCGGGGTTGGTGGAGAGCAATGAGGCTCCCGGCGGCAATGTGAGCGGCGGTTCCGACATGAACCCCATCGAGGATCAGATCGATCTGCTGACCCGGATTCTCCCCGAGGCAAAGACGGTGGGCGTCATGTACTGCTCATCGGAGGACAATTCCATCGTTCAGGCACAGCTGGCCGAGGCGGCTCTGGAGGCAAAAGGAATCGAATGGGTGGAGTATACCGTATCGGATTCTACGATGATCCAGTCGGTGGCGGAATCCATGATCGGAAAGGTGGACGCCGTCTATATCCCCACCGACAATCTGTTAGCCGAAGGCATGGCGGCAGTTTCCATGGTCACCAATGACAACAATCTGCCCTGCATTGTAGGAGAGGGCGGAATGGTGGAAAACGGCGGATTGGCCACATACGGTCTGGACTATTATGACCTGGGCTATATGACCGGTCAGATGGCAGTGCAGGTGCTGGAGGGAGCAGATATCAGCACTATGCCCATCGGCTATATTCCGGCAGAAGAGTGCACGCTGACAGTGAATAGCACCGCGGCTCAGCAGCTGGGCATTACGATCCCTGAGGATATTCTGTCCCAGGCTGAGGTGGTCGAATAAAACAGATATGTCTGCCAAAAATGCACAGCGTAAGCTGTGGGAGAGCAAAAGACAGAGAAAGGCTGGTTGACGGATTATGCCGGACATGATTATCAGTATATTGAAAGCCATGCAGGGCGCAGTAGGCCAGGGCGCACTGTGGGGTATTATGGCGCTGGGTATATATATTACCTACCGCATACTGGACATTGCCGACCTGACGGTGGATGGAAGCTTTGCCCTGGGCGGCTGTACCTGCGGTATTTTGCTGGCGGAGATTGGACTTGACCCGGTTGCCGCCACCCTCATCGCTTCTCTGGCCGGTGTGGCGGCCGGGGCAGTCACGGGCATTCTGCATACGCAGTGCCGCATCCCGGCTATTTTGGCCGGAATACTGACCCAGCTGGGGCTTTATTCCGTGAATCTGCGTATTCTGGGCAAGTCCAATCAGCCCCTGCTCAAGGTGGAGACGGTTTTTAATGGAATCGTGGATGCTACGGGGCTTGAGAAGGCTTGGGTCAGTATCCTGGTGGGCGTTGTGGTCCTGATTATGCTGATTGCCGTTTTGTATTGGTTTTTTGGGACGGAGATGGGATCGGCCATCCGTGCCACCGGCAGCAATGAAAACATGGCCCGCTCTCAGGGAATGAACACCAATTTCTATAAGATTTTAGGGTTAGCGGTCAGCAATGGGTTAGTGGCCCTGTCCGGCGCGCTGATCTCTCAGCACCAGGGCTATGCAGATGTGAAGCAGGGCATCGGAGCAATTGTGGTCGGCCTGGCCTCCATTATCATCGGCGAGGTCCTCTTTGGAAAAAGGCGGAATTTTGCCGTCAAGCTGAGCGCTGTGGTCCTGGGCTCCTGCATCTATCGCATTATCGTGGCGGTGGTACTGCAGATGGGTCTCAATACCGATGACATGAAGCTCTTTACCGCAGCCTTGGTGGCAGTGGCCCTGTCGGTGCCTACCTTTTTAGAAAAACGGCGGCAGGCAGCCAGTTACTCGGAGAGCGGGGAAGGAGGGAAGACATGCTGAAGATCAGTCATGTGAGCAAGACCTTTAACCGGGGAACCATCAATGAACGACGGGCCTTGACCGATATCCATTTTGAGATGGACAAGGGGGATTTTGTGACGGTGATCGGCGGCAACGGAGCCGGCAAATCCACCCTCCTCAATATGATCGCCGGCGTCTATCCCATCGACTGCGGCACGATATTCCTGGATGGGGTCGATATCTCCCGCAAGCCGGAGTACAAAAGGGCGGCTCTTCTGGGCCGTGTATTCCAGGATCCGATGCTGGGAACGGCGGCGGATATGCAGATCGATGAAAACCTTGCCCTGGCTGCCAGGCGCGGGCGCAGCCGTGGGCTTTCCTGGGGCGTGACGAAGAAGGAGAGGGAGGAATACCGGGAAAAACTGGCGCAGCTGGGTCTGGGGCTGGAGGACCGGATGACAGTCAAAGTCGGCCTTTTGTCCGGCGGCCAGAGGCAGGCTCTGACCCTTTTGATGGCGGCCCTGCGGGAGCCGAAGCTTCTCCTCCTGGATGAGCACACGGCTGCCCTGGATCCCAAGACAGCGGCCAAGGTGCTGGAGCTGACGGAGGAGATCGTGGAAGGAGGCGGTCTGACGGCCATGATGGTAACCCACAATATGCGCGATGCCATCCACATCGGAAACCGTCTGATTATGATGCATGAGGGGCGGATTATCTACGACGTCCGCGGTGAGGAGAAGAAAGGGCTGACCGTGGCGGATCTGCTGGAGAAATTCGAGCAGGCCAGCGGAGGAACATTGGATAATGACCGAATGCTGCTCGCCTGATAACGAGCAAATATGCAGAACAGAGCCAAGCTGAGGCTCCCATACGGGAAGCAAAAATCCGCCCAGGGGTTAAATCCCCGAAGGGCGGTTTTTTGCGGTATCTCTGCTTGCTGTGTTATGGCCGGAGAAGAAATACAGAAGAGCCGAGATGACGGCGGCAGTCAGCTCAATGACCCAGAATGCATGCCAGACGCCGGTAGGGCCGGTCAGACGGCTTAGGACAAAGGCTACTGGGATGATAGCCAGATAGCGGATCAGGGAGATGATCAGAGAGGGCAGCCCTTTTCCCAGCCCTTCGAAGGTGCCGCTGACGATGACGGAGACGGAGGAGACGATGAAGCCGCAGCTGATGATTCGGAGAGCTCTGGCTCCCTCGCGGATGGTCTCTGCGTTTTCAGAGAAGAGGCTGATGAGCTGCTGCGGCATAATAAAGCAAAGCAGTGTGCCCACTGCCATGATGACAAGGCTGAAGGTAAGCGAGACTCGGAAGATGCTTTTTACGCGGTCGCTGCGGCCGGCTCCGTAGTTGTATCCCACCAGCGGGCGGATGCCCTGGACGATGCCGTTGGCAGTCAGATAGATAAAGGTCTGCAGCTTATAATAAACGCCCAGGATCAGTACATAGAGCTGGGAGTAGACGGACAGTATGCCATTTAGGGCGGTGATCAGCAGGGAAGACATGGCCAGGTTTAAAGCGGCCGGGATTCCCACGGCATAAAGTCTGCGGCAGATCGCAGGGTCCGGTTTTGCTGCTTTCAGGGAAAAGTGTACGGGCAGAGAAATTTTGGCAAAGGCGGCCAGGTAGATGACGAGAGTAACAGCCTGTCCCAGACCGGTGGCCAGGGCGGCGCCCTCAATACCCATAGCGGGGATAAAGCCGAGGCCAAAAATAAAGATTGGATCCAGGATAATATTAGTAATGCAGCCGGCCAGCATGCTGATCATGGCGACTTTTACCTGCCCCACAGCCTGAAATATTTTCTCGAAGGAAATGCCGACGGAAACGATCACGGAGAAAGCAAAGACGATGTTGGAGTAGCGCACACCGTAATCGATAATGACGGCGTCGTCGGTAAAAGCTCTCAGGAAATGGGGCATGACCAGGGTGCAGCCGATCATCAGCAAAACGCCGTGGAAGGCGTTCAGGATGAGGCCGGAGGAGACGGCCTCATCAGCCTGCCTGCTTTTGCCTGCGCCCAGGAAAAAGGCGGTGACGGCATTGATCCCCACGCCGAAACCGACGCTGACAGCCGTCAGCAGATTTTGCAGGGGATATACTAAGGACAAAGCGGTCATGGCATCCTCGCTGATTTGTGCCACAAAATAGCTGTCCACGATATTGTACAGGGAGTTGACCAGCATGGACAGCACCATGGGTACGGACATGGAGAGGACCAGCGGTACAATGGGACGTTCTTTCATGTAATCTTGACTCATTTGTCTAAACCTCCTGTATTTGATAGGGCGGAAAAAAGGACACCTGCGTTTTTGACATAAAGAAAGCCACGCAGCCGCTCGGGGCTGTGTGGCGAAAAGTGACGCAGTCAGGAAAAATCCACAAAATTTTCATAGCTGCTATAGGATAGCATAGAAGGGCTGGGATTGTCAAGAAGGTATTTTCTCCATTGTTTTCGGCCCAGATTATCCTCTTTAAAACGAGGAGTATTCGCCGGCGTATCTGCAGAAGAAAAGCGGAGCGCTTTGCCGGCTTTAGAAGCTCGATGGGGATATCTCGCCAAAACAGCCGTTTTATGCTATACTGGGAGGACAGAGCGCAGAAGAAGTGAAAGAGCAAAAAGCGAAAAAGAGAAAAAAGAGAGAAGAACTGGAGCATAGACGGCAGGTGAAAGAGATGACAAAAGAAAAAACGGTGAAAGCGAAAGAAGCAAAGGAGAAGAAAGCATCAGAGAAGGCGGTAAAAGCAGAATCGATGGCCGACGCGCAGAAAAGAAGTCTGGCCCTGGAGGTTATCGACAGGCTGAAAGAAGCATACCCTGATGCGGACTGCACGCTGGACTACAACGAGGCATGGAAGCTTTTGGTCAGTGTACGGCTGGCAGCTCAGTGCACAGACGCCCGGGTCAACGTGGTCGTACAGGATCTGTATGCGAAGTTCCCCGATGTAAATGCTCTGGCTGATGCGCCGGTGGAGGAGATCGAATCCATCGTCCGGCCCTGTGGTCTGGGGCACAGCAAGGCGCGGGATATAAGCGCCTGCATGAAGGTGCTGAGGGATCAGTATCAGGGAAGAGTGCCGGATGATTTTGATGCGCTTTTGAAACTGCCAGGTGTGGGCCGCAAGAGCGCTAATTTGATTATGGGCGATGTATTTCACAAGCCGGCTATTGTCACGGATACGCATTGCATTCGCCTGGTCAACCGGATCGGCCTGGTGGACGGGATAAAGGAACCGGCTAAGGTGGAAAAGGCTCTGTGGAAGATCATTCCCCCTGAGGAAGGAAATGATTTTTGCCATCGCCTGGTGGAACATGGCCGTGATGTCTGCACGGCCAGGACGAAACCCCACTGTGAGGTCTGCTGTCTGGAGGATGTCTGTGCAAAGAACGGCGTGCAGTGAAAGAGAGGTCTGGGCTCAGCCATAAATTTTCCCCAGAATTTTTAACATCAGGCGGGTGGGCAGAAGACGATACAGGAGCCCCAGCAGCTGATTGGAAAAGCCTGCGATATAGTGAGGCGGCAGATGACGGCGTTTCAGCAGACGTCCCAGTACGGCGGCCACCTGGTCCGGCTCCATGCCATGCTGCTCAGAGATTTCCATCTTGGTCACCGAGGCCCGGATGCGGCCGCTGTAGATATCATCGCCCTGGATATTTTTGATCCGGCTGGCGGTGAAATCTGTCTTTACATCGTTGAGCAGCAGAGTGCAGGTCTCGATGCCGAAGGGGCGCAGCTCCAGGCCCAGAGCGTCGCTGAAGGCATTGATTCCTGCCTTGCTGACAGAATAGAAGCTTTGAAAGGGCAGGGGAAAGATAGCGCCCAGGGAGGAGACGAATACGATGCGTCCTCTCTGCTTTTCGCGCATGGGTGCGACCACTTGTCTGGCACAGCGTATGGCGCCGGTCAGATTGACGGCCAGCTGTCGGTCGATCTCCTCCTCGCGGGCAAATTCTGCCGCGCCGGAGATGCCCATGCCGGCGTTTGCCACCAAAAGATCGATGGATCCGGTTTGGTCTAAAATTTTGTCGAAAGCATTCTTGACAGATGAGATTTCTGTCACATCACAGGGGATAAAAACGATATTATCCTCGTGGGTCTCATGACGAGAGAGACCGAAAACCCGGAAGCCCTCGGCGGCCAGCATCCGGGCGATGGAAAGGCCGATTCCTCGGGAGGCGCCGGTCACGACGGCGGTTTTATGATTTGCGTCTATATTTGTCATTTGTCATATCCTCTTAATTATTCTGCATTCTGTATTATGGCATATCCTGCTGCGGGCAGACCCTGCGGTACATGGAGGCGATGGCGGCAAAATCTGCCTGGGTGTCTGCCAGCTTGGAGGGATCGCGCAGGATGGCCGAAGGGTGATACACCGCGGTCAGATGACAGTTTTTTCGAAAGATCCACTGGCCGTGCTGCCTGGTGATCCGATAGTCAGGCGAAATAATGCGGGTGGCGGCTACCCGGCCCAGGCAGACGATGATCCGGGGCCGGATCAGCAGCGTCTCATATTTGAGATAAGTGATGCAGCGCTCCTTTTCCGATTCCAGGGGATCGCGGTTGCCAGGAGGATGGCATTTCAAAATGTTGGTGATATAAATATTTTCTCTGCGCAGACCGCAGCCGGCCAGCAGTTCATCGAGAAGCTTTCCGGCGGGGCCTACGAAAGGAATGCCTGCCCGATCTTCCTGACTGCCGGGCGCTTCGGCCACAAACATGATTTTTGCGGTGAGAGAGCCCCGTCCCATCACCGGGCGCTGCCGGCTGCGGCAGAGTTCGCAGCCCGTGCAGGCATTTACAAAGGCATTTAATTCATCCCAGGTATAAAGAGCCATCTTATTGCCTCCGTTTATTCTGGTTTTCCTTTCGGACAAGTCTCTCCAGCAATATGTCGTAGACCGGCTTGGCGCCTGCCAGATCGGCAACGGTATAGGCGGTCAGAGAGACGAGGATTATGGGCAGCAGGCAGGAAAAGCTGCCGGTCATCTCGCTGATCAAGATAATGCCGGTGACCGGAGAGCGGACAATGGAGGCGAACATGCCGGCCATGCCGAGAATGACAAAGGTCGGGAGAATATTTTCCATACCGCAGAGAGAAAGGACCCGGCTGAAGGAGCTGCCGGTAACGGCTCCCAACACCAAAAGCGGAAGGAAGATTCCGCCCGGAACGCCGGAGCCGAAGCTGATCATGGAAAAAAGGAACTTCATAATCAGAAGGAACAGAAGCGCCTGCAGCGCCATGTCATGGGAGACCAGTCCTACCAGGTCATGGCCGCCGCCCAGTACGGAAGGGCAGACGAGGAGGAGCACACCGGCCAGGACAAAAGGAATGGCTGTCCGGATAAAGGCACAGGGGATTTTTGCATACAGGTCCTGGAATTTCGGCACGCAGAAATTGTACAGTACGCCGGCTAATCCCAACAGTATGCCCAGCAGCAGGATCATCCAATAATCTGTCAGGGGCAGTGCTTCGGCCGCGGAAAAAGCAAAGACAGGCTCCAGCCCAAAGACCGAGCGGGAGATAAAGTCGGCCGTGACGGAGGCCGCCATGGCAGGCAGAACGATCTCTGTGCGAAAACTTTTGTGCAGTTCTTCGAGAGAAAAGAGCACGCCGGCCAGGGGCGCGTTGAAGGCGGCGGCCAGACCGGCGCTGGCTCCGCAGGTCATAAGCAGCTTTTCTTCTGTCTTTTCGGAATGAAGCAGCCGGGACACACCTTTGGCCGCCACCGCGCCCATCTGGATGGAGGGGCCCTCCCGACCCAGGGAAAGTCCCGCGCCGACGGTGAGGATACCTCCCAGGAATTTTGCGGTCAGCACTTTCAGCCAGCTCTGCGAGAGCTTGCCCTGCATTTCGCCGGCTACCTGGGGGATGCCGGACCCGCTGATATAGGGTTCTGCGCGGAGGAGAAAGGTTACGGCAGCCGCCAAAATCAGCAGAGCCAGGACCCAGAAAAGGACAGCCTGTGGATGAGCCGCGATATATGTACCTATGGTCTGGCGCAGCCGTTCAGCCTGACCTAAAATGAGCCGAAAGCAGACGGCGGTCAATCCGGCTGCGATTCCGGCCAGGATCCCTTTTAGCAGCAGCGTATAGCGAAAGGGACGAATATTCATTGTGGATGCAGACGAAGAAGAATTATTTTGCTGCAAGAATCAGCACCTCATTTCCCGTTATGCCCGTGCAGGCATCTTATTTTTGTGCGGCTATATTATAGCACGGGGAAGGGGAATTGTCGATGAGATGAAAGGAAGAAGGAAAAGCAAATGCGGCAGCTGCCGCCGGCTTAGGGAAGTAATCCCGGCGCGATTCCCGAGGTGTTGACTGTTGACAAACCTTTTCATTTGTGCTAGTATCTAACAGTACGAGACCGGTTCCCCCCTCTTTATGCCGGTTTCGTCACAAAGGCCGGGGCGCAGTTCGTGTGTTTCCGGCATATCTTGGGCTCGTAGCTTAGCTGGGAAAGCGCTGCGTTCGCAACGCAGAGACCGAGGGTTCGAATCCCTTCGGGTCCATAGAAGAAGCCTCGCGTATGCGGGGCTTTTTTTTGAGTAATTGCTGCCATTTACCGCTGATTTGGGCGGAAAGGAATGGAGAGATGAATCCAGATGTTATAGGAGAGAAAGACGGTTTTGTGCTTCGGCTGGCAGCGGCCGAAGATGCGGGAGATTACTATGAACAGAATTACTGCCCCCTGGATCAGGAAGTGTCATGGTTAACCGGCAGCAAGAAAGAATTTACAAAAGAAGAGGTGACGTCTTTTTTTCTCCAATCACTTGAGGCGGATGATAGATATCTGTTTTTAATTATTGCGCCGGATGGGAAAATAATTGGTGAAACTGTACTCAACGAAATAGATTGGGATTTGCGATGCGCAAATTTCCGAATTGCTCTTTATCACAAAACGGAAAGAGGAAAGGGGATCGGCACATGGGCAGTGGAGGTTACCCGTGACTTCGCTTTTGAAAGGCTGCGTCTGCACTGCTTGGAATTAGATGTATATTCGTTTAATCCAAGGGCCGAAAAGGCGTATTTGAAGGCGGGGTTCAAAAGGGAGATAGAATCCATTTCCGGCTTTCTGTATTGCCCTGTTTCGTCCCGGTTCATCGGCATATTTTCCCATCGTGAGACGGTGGTAGGTTCACCGAATTTTACCGCAGATGTTGATGTGATTTATGAATTCTGCGCCTTATACTCCTCTCCCCAGTTCCACATGGCATCTAAAATAGGCTTCAGGCTTTTTCCCAAATCCGTCAGGGAATATTCTACCCGCGGAGGGACCTCGGCATATACCGTCCGCGTAAGCAGTCCGTTATTTTCCATATCCCGCAGCTGCGCTGTCAGCACCTTTTGAGACACGGTCCCGATGGATTTCTTCAGCTCGCCGAACCGTTTTGTCCCAGGCATCAGATCGCGCAAAATCAAAACCTTCCATTTATCCCCGATAAGCGTCAATGTCGTTTCTACCGGACAGGCCGGCAAATCTTTTTTCACGGTTTGTGTTGTCATCCTATCGCCTCCTACTCATCTGATGATTTGCTTATTTAATCATTTGCTTATTCAACCTTTCACCCATACAATAGTTTCTTTTTGGCAACTACAGCACTTTTGTGTGCCTGCTATACAAAAGAACCTTACGGAATTAGTATAAGGCTGCAGCCAGATAAAGTCAAGAAGGCAATCCGTCCGCTGCAGCAAAATACGACACTTTGACGAAAATTGCAGATTGCTTTTTCCATTGCCAGCCAATAACATTGTAAATAGAGAAAACAGAACGGGAAAATTTTGGACAATTTCAGGGCAGTATCATGACGCCCAGCTCCTGCTCCATGGCAAGAGCAATCCCGCTTCCCACGCTTTTGGAGGCAATTCGGTAGGCGCAGTCAAGGGGAATAGCTCTTGTCCGGAGGCAGGAAATAAAGGTTTCAATCATCCCGCTCAGTATGGAATCGATCAAGAGATACTCTCTTGACGATTCGGGATATTGCTTCCATCCGATATCCCTGCGAAGCTTGTCTTTCATGATCCGGCGATACGCGGAGGCGAATTCCTGGCCCTGGTGCCGGCATAAAAGGGGCTCTAAAAAGGTTTCGTTTTCATCGTACAGGCTTCGCATGGCGGCGAGAAAATCTCCATAGTCATTTTCACTGGAGGTATAGGTAGAGCATACTTTTTTTAACTTTTCGAGCTGTTCGGATTTAATCGAATCCAATACGGCGTACACACTGTCGAAATACAGATAGAAGGTCGCTCTGTGGATGCCGGCCGCCTCAGAGATATCCTTTACGGTAATCTTGGAAATATCTCTCAGCAGGTATAGCTCCCAGAATGCCTGGACAATGGCGCTTTTGGTTTTGCTGCGGGCTGCGTCGTAGGTTCGCATCGGTGCTGCTCCTTTCTGTGAGTGGATGCCGCCGTGGCGGCAGCAGTTTGTATCCGGCTTATGTTTGTTTTGAATTTATTTTTATTAATAGCGACATTATGTCGCATTTTCAATCAAATAAGCTTGATAGATGCAGCTCTCACGCTTGCATTTATAAAAGATTTTACAAGAACAAAAGCAAAGGAGGTATCACACAATGTCTTTGAAGAATCTGTTCCACAAAGAAAAAGAGGAAACGGCCGCTGTGGCCTGCGGCGCTGCTTGCGGAGCCGGGGACAAGAAGCCGGAGGAAAAGCCTGCGGGGATATTTCCGCTTAAAAGGGAAGGAAAATCAAAATGGAATATTTTGCGTTTCAATGGCATATCACGGAGGCTTGCGACCAGCGCTGCAGGCATTGCTATATTTATGCGCTGGGCAGCCGTGCGAAATTTAGGGAGATGGCCCTGGAGGACATGGTAACGGTGATGGACAACTGCAGGACGTTCTGCGAAAAAGCGGGCCGTCTTCCCTATTTTTATATTACCGGAGGCGACCCGATTCTGCATCCTCAGTTTTGGACGCTGATGAAAATTCTCAAACTGTCCCAAATCCAGTTTACCCTGATGGGCAATCCCTTTCATCTCACATCGGAAGTCTGCCTGCGTCTGAAGGAATACGGCTGCCGGAAGTATCAGCTGTCCCTGGATGGACTGCGGGAGACCCATGACGGCATCCGGCAGCAGCCCGGTTCCTACGACGAGACGATGGCGGCCATTCCCCTTTTGCGAAAGGCAGGTATTGACGTGGCCATTATGACCACCATATCCAAGTGGAATGTGCGGGATATTCCGCAGCTGGTGGACGAGGTGGTAAAAAACAAAGCGGATATCTTTGCCTTTGCCCGCTACTGCCCGTCGAAGGAGGACCGGGATGTCTGCTGTTCTCCGGAAGAATATCGGGAGATGATGGAAGAGTGCTGGCGGAAATTTCAGAAGTATGAGGCCGAAGGCTGTGAAACGACCTTTAATTTGAAGGATCACCTGTGGACCCTGTTTCTCTATGAAAAGGGCCTCTTTGATCCGAAAGCCTACCCGGACGACGAATACGTTTATGGGGGCTGCAACTGCGGCAACTGCCATCTTACCGTTCTTTCAGACGAGGCGGTTTACGTCTGCCGCCGCATGGAAAGCAAGGTGGGAAATGCTCTGCGCGACGACCTGTACGATTTGTTTACCGGGCCGGAATTTGACCGTTATCGCGTCTACGAAAACTTTGAAAAATGTTCTAAATGTGAGCTGCTGCGTTTCTGCCGTGGCTGCCCTGCCGTTGCCGCCGGTTTTCACGGCAGCATGTATGCGCCGGATCCGGAATGCTGGAAAGCTTAAAAAACTTGGAGGTGAGAGAAATGGATGCGCAGACTTGTCTGAAAAAACTGGGCTATGTGGGCGTTTTGGCCTTTGCCACCGTTGACAGGGAGGGAAATCCCCAGGTGCGCAATATCAGCGCCATTCACTATGAGGAGGATGCTATATACTTTTTTACGGCGAGGGGGAAGGATTTTTGCCGGGAGCTTTTGGACACGGGGAAGGTGCAGGTGCTCGGCTATACGATGTATAAGGAAATGATCCGCCTGACGGGAAAGGTCGAGCCGGCGCCGGAGGAGGAGCAGGATAAGTGGAGGGATTTGATTTTTGAAGAACAGCCTTATCTGGCCAACGTTTATCCCGGAAACACCCGCAGCATCGGCATAATTTTCCGTATAAGGGATATGACCATCGAATATTTCCATCTCGGCGTAAATCCCATCTTTCGGGAAACCTATACGGTCGGAAACGGAAGGGCCGTGCCCAAGGGCTATCGGATTACCGACGCCTGCATCAGCTGCGGGAAATGCGTCGGCCTCTGCCCGCAGAGGGCAATTGAAAAGGGAAGCCCCAGCATAATCCGCCAGGAGCACTGCCTGCACTGCGGGAACTGCTATGAAAACTGCCCGGTTTCCGCCATTGAACGCAGGTCATAGAAACCGCAAAGAAAGGAGAAAGAACCATGTCAGAATTGAGATACCCGCATCTTTTTAAGCCGCTGAAGGTGGGTTCTGTTATGCTGCGCAATCGTCTGATTGCCGCCCCCATCGACGTCCATGTATCCAGGGAAAAGGCCGCCAGCGGCGTTTCTTTGATTGTTCTGGGGGACGGTTTCGTAACCGACGACGCCAATGGGCGCATCTGGCCCCACAGCGTCAACGCCTACGCGACGGAAAACCTGCTTAAGACCAAGGAAAAGCTGGAGTTCTGGCGGCAGCTACGAAAACCGCATAAAATTTCCTCGGATGATCCTGCAGTCCATCCGCCGTGCGGTGGGAAAGGACTTCCCCATTGATATGCGTATCAATGGAAAGGACTGGATCGGCCCTGGACAGGAGATTGAGGAAGTCGCTCGTTTCCTGAAGGATATGAGCGAGGAGCATCTGGTGGACATGGTGAATATTTCCGCCGGCGCGGATATCGTCTTTGAGGGGAATATCCATATGGCCACCCATGCCATCGACAAGCACATGACGAATATTGCACTTTCCAGGTATGTGAAGGAACATGTTGACATTCCCGTTACCGTTGTCGGGGCGATTATGACGCCGGACGAAGCGGAAACGGTGGTGCGGGACGGCTATGCCGACGCCGTATGGCTGGGCAGAAGCCTGCTTGCCGACCCGGACTGGGTCAAAAAAGCTTACGCCGGACGACCGGAGGATATCCGTCCCTGTCTGCGCTGCCTTTATTGCTTCGGCGTGGCTTCCGGCTTCAAAAATTTCGGCTGCTCGGTTAATCCCCGTGCGAACAAGGAGGAACAGTTCCCTGTGGGAGAAGAGGCCAGGGTGAAAAAGAGGGTTCTTGTCGTCGGCGGCGGCACCATCGGCTGCGAGCTGGGAATTGACCTGGCGGAAATGGGCCGGGAGGTTACGATCGTCGAAATGACAGGAACCCTGAATTCCCTTGCCAATACCCTTTACCAGGTGGCCCTGAAGGAACGGATGGACAGCTGCCGGTCGCTGCGGGCCATGACCAATACGCGGTGCACCGAAATCACGGAAGAAGGGGTCAAGGCGGTATGCGCCGACGGAACGGAGGTCTTTCTGCCCGTTGACCGGATTATTCTTGCAGCCGGTATGAAGTCTAATTCGGAACTGGCGCAGTCCTTCTATGGAATCGTACCGGAAACCTATATAATCGGCGACTGCAGCCGTGTGGGCAAGGTAAAAGAAGCCACCCAGGATGGATTCCTGTTCGCGGCAAATATTGAGTAGCGAAAGCCTCCGAATTCGGACAGCCGCACAATAGTTTCTGTTTGGTAACTACAGCACAATAAAGTGCTTACTTTACGATAGAAACTTTCCCGCATATAATAAGGGCAAGAGCTGAGGGGAACGGCCGCTCCAAGGTTCTGCGAAATGTGATAGCTGAAAAAAATTAGGAGGATTACACGATGAAAAAAATCATTGCCGCAATTTTATCTTTAGCCCTGTTGACCGGTATTTTGGCAGCCTGCTCCAGCAGCAGCGCCGAGACATCCGCCGCGTCTCCCACCGTATCCGGGACCGAGACCCCTTCCGAACCGGAGACGCCTGCGGCTGAGCAGGAGGAGCAGACCAACATAGAAAAGGCCCTGGCCTTAATCGGTACCTTTGCTTCCGGCGACACGGAAACAGCCCGCGCTCTTCTGGATGAAAACTATATCCAGCACAACCTGGCATACGGCACCGGGGAAGAAGCCTTCATCGGTTCGGTGGAATACCTGGCTTCTGCACAG
>CALWGV010000048.1 GCA_944380185.1 uncultured Lachnospiraceae bacterium | reverse complement strand
GCATATTTCTATGCTGTCAGCAGATATCACAGCCTGCATAAAAAGTAAAGTAACCGATTGGATTGCTTCACAGGCCAAGTTTATACAGACATTGTTTGCAGATATTAGCTGGGAAAGTTGAGTTATTAAGATTTGTCTCCGGCACGAAAATGGCGCAGCTTTCGCCGCGCCGCTTTCTCTCCAGGCCGAAACTTCATTCGGCCCGGAGTCGTTTATATGAAGAAAATCTCCTACTTCCCCTCCATAGGATTACGTGAATATTTCACTGTTTCCACAGCTGCCCGCTCCACGACGAGAGCCCTCTGATATCGCTCCAGGAAACGGGCAAAGCCTTCGATCTCCGCCTCATCTGCCGTCTGTGTGGAGGATTTGACTCCGGCAAAGACCTTTTGATCCAGATAGGCCTCCAGAGATTCCCCCGGCTCCCTTCGCAGGGCGTAGGCTGCCAGCAGCGCCATTCCGTAGGGTCCTCCCTCCCCCGCCGTCTCCATGACGGAGACCGGAGCGCCCACAGCGGCGGACAAAAAGCGCTGGCCCACATCCGGGGTCTTAAAGAAACCTCCGTGGCCGTAAATCCGTTCAACGGTCACACCCTCCTCCTTTGTCAGAATATCCAGGCCGATCTTCAAGGTGGCCAGGGCGGAGAACAGCTGGGTGCGCATAAAATTGGCCAGGGTAAGGCGGCTGTCCGGCGTCCGCACAAAAAGCGGGCGTCCCTCGTCCAGGTCTGTCACCCCTTCTCCGGAATAATAGTTATAATTCAGCAGGCCGCCGCAGTCCGCTTCGCCCTCTAAGGCCCTGCGAAACAGCAGGGTAAAAAGGGTATTTTTGTCAAGATCTGCACCGATGGCCGCGGCAAACTCCCCGAAAAGACCGGCCCAGGCGTTGATATCCGAGGTGCAGTTGTTGCAGTGCACCATAGCCACCGGAAGTCCCGCCGGCGTTGTGACCATATCGATCTCCCGGTGGACGCCCAGGGGACGGTCCACGACGATCATCGCAAAATCCGAGGTGCCGGCCGATACGTTTCCGGTGTGGACCCGCACAGAGTTGGTGGCAGCCATGCCGGTACCTGCATCTCCCTCAGGAGGCGCCAGCGGTATGCCGGGCTGCAATAGGCCGGTCGGGTCCAGGAAACGGGCTCCCTCCGCCGTCAGCCGTCCCGCCTCCTCTCCGGCGATCCGCACCTGCGGCAGGATGTCCTGCAGCCGCCAGCCAAAACCGCAGGCCGCTATCTCCCGGTCGAAAAGCTCCATCATTCTCTCATCGTAGCAGAGCTTTTCGCTGTCAATGGGGAACATTCCCGACGCTTCCCCGATACCCAGCACATTCTCCCCGGTCAGCCGCAGATGAATATATCCGGCCAGAGTTGTCAGCAGAGCGATATCTCCCACATGCTCCTCGCCGTTCAGGATAGCCTGATAGAGATGGGCAATGGACCATCTCTGGGGAATATTAAAATCAAAAAGCTCCGTCAGTTTTTTTGCCGCCTCGCCGGTGATGGTGTTGCGCCAGGTCCGAAAAGGGACAAGCAGCTCTCCCTCCCGGTCAAAGGGCAGATATCCGTGCATCATGGCGGATACGCCCATGGCTCCCACCGTTGTCAGAGGTTTCCCCCATTTTTCCTGTACATCCCTCGCCAGGTCCCGGTAGCAGGAACGGAGCCCGTCATGAATGGACTCCAGCGAATAGGTCCAAATGCCGTTTTCCAGTTGATTCTCCCACTCGCAGCTGCCGGAGGCCGCCGGAACGTGATTTTCATCCAGCAGTACCGCCTTAATCCGTGTGGACCCCAGCTCTATGCCCAGCGTTGCCCTAGCAAAATCCATACCGCTCCTCCTCTTTATTTCAATTTCCAAACCAGATCGTTTACAAGCAGCTGCTGTCTCAGCTTCTCCGGCGTCGTATCCCGGGAGATATGGACGAACTCAATATCCATCATATCCGCCCAGTCCTGCATCTGCTCGGCTGTTACATCGTAGCTGAGCACCGTGTGATGGGCTCCGCCGGCGGTAATCCAGCACTCCACGCCGGTGGTCAGATTGGGCTCAGCCTGCCACATAACCCGCGCCACCGGCAGGTTGGGCATAGGCAGGATCGGCTTTACACAGTGGATATCCTGACAGATCAGGCGCAGCCGCCCTCCCATGTCGATCAGGCTGACCACGATGGCGTCTCCCTCGTGTCCCTCAAAGACCAGACGGGCCGGGGCCTCTCTGTCGCCGATACCCAGAGGATGCACTTCAATGCGGGGTCTTTCAGCGGCCACGCTGGGGCATACCTCCAGCATATGAGCCCCCAGGCTGTACTCTCTTCCCTTTTCCAGGTGGTAGGTATAATCCTCCATAAAGGCGGTGCCGCCGGTCTGGCCCTCGCTCATGGCCTTCAGGATCGCCGTCATGGCCGCCACCTTCCAGTCGCCCTCTCCTCCGTAGCCATAGCCCTGCGCCATCAGATGCTGGCTGGCCAGACCGGGCAACTGTCTCATCCCATACAGATCCTGGAAAGTATTGGAGAAGGCCCGGCAGCCCTCCGCATCCATCATCCGCTTCATCGCGATCTCTTCCCGGGCCTGGTAGCGCACCGTGTCCAGATCATCGGTGGCAAAATCGTAGGAGGCGCGATAGGTCTCCATCAGAGCGTCGATTTCCTCTTTTGTAACGGCCTCCATCTGTTCCACTAACTCTCCCACCGGCCAGGTGTTGACCTGCCAGCCCAGCTTCA
This sequence comes from uncultured Lachnospiraceae bacterium, assembly GCA_944380185.1. Taxonomy (GTDB): domain Bacteria; phylum Bacillota; class Clostridia; order Lachnospirales; family Lachnospiraceae; genus RGIG7193. Next base: position 33,795 of record CALWGV010000048.1, on the reverse strand, counting down.
TCTGCGCCTCCACCTTATCGCCCTCGGTGACGGCCACCTGGCGCATGTTGTCGCCAAAGCGCATGACCTTAAGCCCCCGGGAAAAGGCCGCGCCCACAGCGGCCCGCATCCAGGAGCCGATGCGCTTTTGCACCTCCTCGTCCTGCCAGTATCCGGCGATGACCTTGCGGGGCATCCGAAGACGGGCGGCAATAAAGCCATGTTCCCGGTCCCCGTGGGCAGCCTGGTTCAGGTTCATAAAATCCATGTCGATTTCCTCATTGGGGATCTCCCGGTTATACTGGGTAGCAAAATGGCAGTAGGGCTTCTGCAGTCCGGCCAGGCCGTTGATCCACATCTTGCTGGGACTGAAGGTGTGGCACCAGGTGACAATACCGGCGCAGCGGTCGTCGTAGTTGGCCTCTTTTACCACCGCCGTAATCTCCTCGTTTGATTTGGCCGTGACCTTGTACACCAGCCGGCAGGGCAGATTGCCGGAGGCATTCAGCTTTTCCGCCATTTCAGCCGCTCTGGCGGCCACCGTCTTTAGCACCTCCGGTCCGTACAAAGACTGACTGTCCACCACAAACCAAAATTCATAATCCTTCAGATGCATATTTGTCTCCTCCCTTTCCTATTTCGTAACTTTGCAGCACCCATTGGCGGAAGCGTCCGGTTATTACAGGAATTCCTCGTTTAGCTCCACCCCGAAATCCCGGGCGATGGCCCGCAGATTTTCGTCCGTGATCGTCTGACGCACCGGTTGTCCGGCGGCCATGACCAGCCGGCATATCTCGGCGCTTTTCTCGATGGTATGGGCCAGGCCAAAGGCGGTATCGTAATCCGGACCCGAAACAAAGAGGCCGTGCTGCGCCCAGATCACCGCCTGATATTTCTCCATCTGCCGACTGGTAGCCTCAGCAATCTGCGTGCCTCCCGGCACCATCCAGGGGCAGACGCCTACGCCCTCCGGAAACACCACCGGGCACTCTGTCGCGCTCTGCCACAGAGCCCGGCTGAAATCCCGGTCCGTCAGAGGCAGCACATAGGTCAGGGCGATGACATTGGTGGCGTGGCAATGATATATGACCCGGTTCGCTCCGCCGGTAGCCTCCTTGCGGACGCTGTGATTCATCAGATGCGTGGGCAGCTCCGACGTAGGCCTGCCGCCCTCCTCCAGTCCCCAGACGATGCGCCAGGCGTCTCCCTGCCCATTGATCTCCACAATTCCGATGGTGTGAAGGGGGTCAGATTTTACGTTGCGGAAATATTTGCCGCTGCCGGTGACAATAAAATACTCTCCGGCCAGGCTGCGCACCGGCAGACCTATGGCCGTCCACTCTCCCGGCTCGCAGAATTCATCCGCGCACAGCGCTGCCTCCTCCCGGGTCATGCGGTAGCTTAAGTTGCCGCCGTTTCTCTCATGCCAGCCCTGGAGCCATCCGTCGTCGCACATTCTGATAAATCCCTTCATCGCGGGCAGCTGCATAATTTTATCCATTTTTCTATCCCTGCACACGGCTGCTTAAAACCTCCTTCTCATATTCTTTTACGATGGCGTACCATTCCCGTCCTGCCGGCACATTTTCCCTGCGGCAGTATTCTGTCCAGATATCGGAGAAGGGCAGAGTCTTTGCCTCCTCCTGCAGCATCAGCCGTCCGGTGAAATCCCCCGCTTCCTGCATGGCCCGCAGCTCGGTATCCGGCTGGAGCAGGGCCCACAGAAGAGCCTTCTCAAAGCTGCGGCAGCCGATAACCCAGGCGGCCACCCGGTTGATGGAAGCGTCAAAGAAATCCAGCCCTACCAGCACCCGGTCCAGGGCATCGTTTCGCACGATCTCCTTGCAGATCTCCCGGGTCTCATCGTCGAAGCTGACCACATGGTCGCTGTCCCAGTTGACGCCCCGGGTGACATGGAGAGGCACATACTGAAAATACAGAAGCATCGCGCTTATCTTATCGCTGATATATTCCGAGGGGTGATAATGGCCCGCATCCATCAGGTTGTAGACGCCGGGATGAGAGGCCGCGTAGGCTGTATAAAACTCGTTGGAACCCACGGTATAGCTCTCCACGCCGACGGCAAAAAATTTGCTTTCCACACAGTCGATGACACGGGGACAGCTCTCGGCAAAGATTTCGTCCAGAGCCTCTTTTAATCTGCGCCGGGGACCAAGGCGGTCGGAGGGCGTATCCTTATATCCGTCGGGAACCCAGATATTATTCATCACCGGATCGCCCAGCTCCTCGCCGATTTGCTGAGCAATCCTGCGGGAGGCCCTGCAGTGATCGATCCAGAATCTGCGCACGTTTTCATCGGGGCTTGATAAGGTCAGGCCGTCCTTTACCATGGGATGGGAAAAACAGGTCGGATTAAAGTCAATCCCCAGACCGTTTTCCCGGGCAAAATCCACCCAGGGGGCGAAATGCCGGTATTCCAGCCGATTCCGGTCCACCCATGGATGATCGCCGGTAAAGACAGCGTAGCAGGCATGGAGGTTAATCCGTTTTTTTCCGGGAATCAGCTGGGCCGCCTTTAAAAAATCGCTTTTCAGCTCCTCGAAATTCCTCGCTCTGCCGGGATAATTGCCGGTGGCCTGGATCCCGTTGCCCGCTCCGCCCTGGGGATTATCAAAGCCGGTTACATCGTCTCCCTGCCAGCAATGGATGGAGACCGGCTTTTGGGCCGCCAGGGCCAGAGCCCGCTCCACATCGATCCCATATTCTGCGTATATCTTTTTAGCGCTCTCAAATCTGCTCAAAATTCCACCTCCATCTGTATTTTCAGGTTGCCGCAGGCCGTGGCCTCAATGGGAAGGGCAATCACCCGCCTGCCGGTGGCCTGCTCTGTCAGCTCGCTTAAGAACCGGTTTTTGGCTCCGCCGCCCACGATATACAGGCTGTCACAGGAAAGGCCCGTGTTTGTTTCCAGCTCTTCCAGAGCGGTCCGGTAGCTCCTTGCCAGACTGCGAAAGGCACAGCTGAAATAATCTGCCTCTTTTGCCGGAAGGGGCGCCTTCTTCTCCCGCAGATATCCGTCGAAGGCCTCCTTCATGGCCGCCGGCGACAGAAAGCGGGCGTCGCCGGCATCCACCGTCTCCCGGTAAAGGCTGGAGGCCGCCTCCTCTGCTATAAGGCCAAAATCCTTTTGGGGACACAGCTCCTTTTGCAGGCTTTGAGCCAGCCAGAGCCCCATGATATTTTTCTGGTAGCGGTTATAACCCACGCCGCCCTCGTTTGAATAATTGGCCAGGCGGCTGGCCTCGTCGGTGATGGGTGCGGGCGTCTTAATCCCCAGAAGGGACCAGGTGCCGGAGGAAATATAGGGTTGATTTCCTTCCATCGGTATTCCTTCCACCGCCGAGGCCGTGTCGTGGGTAGCGCAGAGCACTGCCCGGCATCTGCCTCCCGCCCGCCGGGCTATCTCCTCCTTTAACTGTCCTACCGCAGTGCCCGGCCGGCAGAGCGGCCCAAACAACCGGGCAGGCAGTCCCAGCTCTTTTGTGATAACGGGATCAAACTGTCCCGTCCCGGCATTTACCAGGCCGGTGGTAGTGCCATTGGTATACTCTTTTCTTTTGATACCGGTAAGCCGGTACAGCAGATACTCCGACAGCATGAGAAAATCCGTCGCCTGGTCCAGGCGTCCCGTTCGCCTGTCCTCAAAAAGCTGATAGATCGTGTTGAAGCTCTGAAACTGACAGCCAGTACGCCGGTACAGCTCTTCAAAGGGAATCCGCTCATGCACCATTTGCACCGCTGTCTCCGTCCGGCTGTCCCGGTAGGCATAGCAGGGTCCAATCTCCCGATCTCCATCCATCAGCACATAGTCCACGCCCCAGGTGTCGATGGACAGACTGTCCAGAGCGGGAAAACGAGCAAATGCCGCCCGAATCCCCTTTATCACCTGTGCAAGCAGCTCCTGCGTATCCCAGACCAGATGGCCTCCTGCCTTTTTCATGGCGTTGGGGAAGCGGTACACCTCCTGGGTTTTGAGCTTTCCTTCCTCCCGCCAGCCCACGATATGCCGCCCCGAGGAGGCCCCGATGTCAATAGCCAGACAAATCATGCAAAATCCTCCACCTTCCACTCATCCCGCCAGCGGATTACGGGTTTATCGCCATCCCACTCCACCGGCAGCCATACATAGCGGGCAATGGAGGTGTTCTCCCGATGTCTCTGCAATTTTCCAGGCAGCTCGCCCGCTTCCTTGGGACTGCGATCGGGGCGGGTTATCTCCGGATGGCGGTTCCCCGACATGGCCCGCTCCACCATACGGTAGAACTTTCTGGAAAACCACCGTCCAAAGGCCGTCGGCTTCCATTGATCCGCCATGGCGATATACAGCTCCCGGCCCGGCACCTTCATAACGCAGGTAAACTGTCCGTAAAAGCTGGTTCCCGTCAAATCGCCGGCGCAGGGATCTCCCAGATCCTCATACGCTCCGTGCCAGTCCCGGAAACGGCACACCTGGCTGGGGTTGGGATAATAGCCTGTGGTTCCGGAAGTAATCAGATACCGCCAGCCGTTTTTTTCAAAGTAGGCGGGAGCCTCGCGGCTGAAAGGCGGATGCAGATCCGTATAATGGGCGGAGAACTCGCCGGTCACTTCGGTGTAGGTATCCGACAAATCCGCCGTTATCAGTTCAAAATGCGGACGGTCAAAAATGAAATAGGCCTTCTTTGTATCCCCGTCCACCACTAAAGCGAAGTCTCCGGTGTCCATCTGCAAAGGCTTGTAGATTTTATGGACAAACTCATAAGGGCCCAGGAATGTATCGGCCTGCATAACGCTCATAAACTGGCTGGTGGTTCCGCACATGATTTTCAGCCAGGCCACGTATTTGCCGGTCTTTTCACAGTACAGGATATGAGGGCGGTCCATACAGTAGGTGGGATGAAGAGGACTGTTTAAGTCGTCCGGCTGCGGCGGGATAATCAGCCCTTTATCCTCCCAGTTATACAGGTCCTGTGAGGCATAGCAGCGAACGCCCCAGTGCCATACCGTGCCAAAAAGTCCTCCCTTTGTCCTTTCTTTGTTTTCTCCGTACCAGTAATAGGTCTGATCCTTCTCGCTGTAAAAAACGGAAAAACCGTGGGCCTGTATAGGTTTTCCTTCCGTGTCCAACCAGATCTGGCCGGGACGGATGCTGTTATAACGCATTTTCTCTCCCTCCTTCCCGGGTGACAAAGCGATGTTCTCCCGCTCCCACCCTGTGACAGCTTCCATCGGGCAGCCGTATCTCGGCTGTGGTCCCGGCCGGAACCGTGATCGTAAAGAGCAGCTGATCTCCCGCTCTCTTCCAGCGGCTCTGGATCTCGCCATAGAGGCTGCGGTAGCTGGCCTGCGCCCAGTCCAGAGTCCCGCCCGGCTTTGGTTCCACCCCAAAGCGATTCTCCCCCTCCACACGAATGCCGGCCGCATATTCAAAAAGCCACTGGCAGACGGCTCCCTGGGCGTAGTGATTCCGGCTGGCAAAACGGCTGCCCTCCCAGTCCTCCCACATGGTGGTGGCTCCCTGCTTCATCTCGTAGAGCCAGCCCGGCGTCTCCTCATTCTCCAGCATTTTGTAGGCCAGATCGACCCGACCCATATCTGAAAGCACCGGCAGCACAAAGGGGGTGGAGAGAAATCCCGTTCCAATGCGGTATCTGCGCCGTTCTACCGCCTGCGCCAGACGCTTCTGCACATTTTCCTTCTTCTCCCCGTCCAGAAGCCCCAGGGCCAGCGGCCTCACCAGCTTGGCCTGCCGGTCCGTATCGATGGTGCCGCTTTGCAGGCAGAGCCAGTCATAGGCAGCCTTTGCGCCCTCGGCATAACCGCGGTAGCGCTCCTCATCCTCCCGCCGATCAAGGGCGCGGGCAATCTCCGTCATGCAGGACATGGTATAGTGCAGGTATGCCGTGCACACCTCCGTCTGCTGCGGCAGCTTTCCCCCTGCAATCTTGTCCTGAACATCCGCCGGCTCCAGCCATTCCCCTAGCTGCACTCCCTTCTCATAGGTATACTGGTTATAAGGATTGGCCCTGGCCTCCTTCCTGTTTTTCTGCCCGGTGTGGGCAATCATAAATTCCGCATACCGGCGCATCATTTCGTAGCATTCCCGCAGAATACCGGCATCTCCGTACAGTTTCCAATAGCGGTAGGGAATTAACACCATGGCGTCCGCCCAGCCCACAGAGCTGCCGTTATTGCTGTAGAGCATTTCAAAACCTACGTAGGGCACCACAGCCGGCGCCTTTCCGCTCTTTTCCTGCGCGTCCATAATATCCCGCAGCCATTTGCGGTAAAAAGGGGCGGCCTCCATCAGATAATTGGCCGTCATAAAAAAGGTCTGCCCTTCCCCCAGCCATCCCAGCCGCTCGCGGGTAGGGCAGTCTGTGGGAATATCGAGGAAGTTGCTCTTCATGCTCCAGCGGGTGCTCTGCACCAGACGGTTGACCAGGGGATGGGAGCAGGAAAAATCTCCCGTCTCCTCCAGCGCCGAATAAACGGCCGCCGCCTCAAAATCCTCCGCTTTAACCGGAATATCTGTTTCCACCTTTACATACCGAAAGCCAAACACACAGAAGGTCATCTGATAGTGATCCAGCCCGCCGCTGCATACAAACTGCAGCTCCTGCTTCGGCGTAGGCTGCAGCTCGCCCCGGATTTTGTCCTCCATGCCAAACATCAAAAGCAGCTCGGTCAGCTTTCCGAATTCCTTCACCGGCTTGTGATGCTTGTGAATGTTTTCCTGTGTAAACTCTCCCTGTTCATCCAGCATTTCCCCGAACAGAAGACGCATCTTCTGTCCCTTTTTTCCCTGAACGCTAAAGGAGAGAAGGCCGGCCAGATTCTGGCCGAAATCCAATACCTTATCTCCCTTTGGCGTGACGATCAGCCGGGCCGGGAAGCGCTCACGCTTCTTTACATATACATTGTCCGAGGCCGTCGCCGTGACCTTTTCCTGACAGAGAACGGCCTTGCCTCCATAGGAGGGAATCCGCCCCGCCTCATAGATTTCGCCGTCCTTTAAATCAGCGAAACGCACGGGACCGTCGTTGGACCATTCCCAGTCCTCGCCGCTGCCGATGATCTCCCGGCTGCCGTCCCAGCCGGTCAGCTCCAGCTGACATAAAAGCTTCGTCTGACGGCCATAGACATTGGTGGGGCCAAAGCAGCCAATGGAGCCGCGATACCAGCCGTCCGCCAGAGTAACCTCCAGCACATTTTCAGCCCGGAGCAGCCCGGTCACATCGTAGGTCTGATACTGGATGCGCCTGCGATAGTCCGTACATCCGGGCGCCAGGACGAAATCTCCCACCCGCTGTCCGTTGAGATAAGCCTCATAAAGGCCGCACGCCGTAATATAAAGCCTTGCCTGCTTCACATCGGTGCGGACCTGAAATCTTTTGCGAAAGCAGTCGGCGGGATAGCGCGTATTTTTGGCCGGCTTGTATGCACCGGCAATCCACCCGGCCTCCCAGTCCTCCGGCCTGAGCAGTCCCAGTTCAAACCAGCTCTCAGCCGCCTCGCCTGGTTCATCCCTTTCATCCCACAGAATCACCGACCACTCCACCCGGTCCCGGCTGCCCAGAGGCTTGCCTTCATAGGCGATATGGGTCATGCGGGAGGACGCAACCTTCCCGCTGTCCCATAAAAGCTCTCCCTCCCGCCGGGCGGTGATTCGATATGCGGTCTGGAGGGCGCCTCCCGCGCAGTTCCAGTAAAACCGGGGCTGCGCAATTCCCAGCCCCAGGGGCTTTGTCAAATATTCTGTCTGCAGATGAATCGCCTTCATCCCGTTCTCCTCCTTCTCCTCTCCAAGTGATCAGCGCACACCGATTTCCGCCTGCACCGTCTCGGTTCCATCGGATGCCGTCAGAATGGTTTTCCCTCCCGCACCTGTCCGCACCACAGCCAACGCACGGCCATAGTAGGTGGTAAAGCTGCCGCTGTCATAACGTTCTTCCGTGCGGGGATTGGCGCTGCCAAAGGCCAGCAGCTCGCCCCCCTCCACCTGCACAGTCACCCGGCGGTCGCTGCTGCATTCCACTACGCCGTCGGCATCCGTCAGACTCACCGGAATGTAGACGATCTCGCCTGCCGAAACCTCTCTCTCTTCAGGCTCTGCTCTCAGATGTACCGCCTCGCCGGCAGAGCGCAGTTCGCTTCGGCCGATCTCTCTGCCGCCCTCATCGTAGGCTGCGGCGGAGAGAGTACCGGGAGTATACCGGGTTTTAAAAACCGCTTTTCCTTCCCGGATCTTTTTCTTTCCCAGGGATTTTCCATTCAGCCAGAGTTCTACCGCCGCCGCGCCGCTGTATATCTCCACAACGGCCTTGTTGCCCTCGCAGCCCCGCCAGCTCCAGGAAGGCAGGGCATTGGTGCCGCGCCAGACCGATTTGGCAGGCTTTACGCCGGGATGATTGACCGGCCAGACTGCGATGGCAGGCCGGTCGAGAAGCCCCCAGGCCGCCTGAGCCAGATAGAGCTCTCCATTGGGATTTCCCAACAGGTCGAGAACGCCTACGTCGGCCAGCAGCCAGGGATAGGGTTTGTCAAAGGCCTTGCCGTCGGCGGTGTAGGCCCAGGCCCCTATGCCTGCTTCACCCAGATAATCCCAGGCCGCCCACATGAAATCTCCCACCAGATAGGGATACTTCTTTACCATCTGCCAGTTCTTATAGATATCCTGCGGGAAGGTTTCGCTGCCGAGGATTACCCGGTCGGGATGGGCCTTTTCCTCCAGGGGATAGCGGCCGGAGGCGTAGTTATAGCCGGCGATATCCAGAGCATCCAGAACCGGACTGGTAACCAGATCGGCCTTTTTTCCATTGGCTCCCCGGTTCATGCCGGTGCCTACCATGGAGGTAATCAGGTTGAACATTGTGCTGCTCATACCGCCCAGAGCATTCTGCTTGCCGCCGTCGTCGCGGCCTCCCTCTTCCTTATAAATGCCGTTTCCTTTGGCCGACCGGCTGATGATCATCAGATTCATACCGGCGCTGACCGGACGGCTTTTGTCCAGTTCATGAATATACTCTGTCATCTCCTGAGCCAGACGGACTCCCTTTTCCGCCGCCGGCTCGGATACTTCGTTGCCGATGGAATACATAATAACGCTGGGATGATTATAATCCCGCTCCACCATGGAACGGATATCCTCCTGATAATTGTCCATAAAATCAGAAGCGTAGTCAAAGGCGCTTTTATGGCTGTACCACATGTCCCAGGTCTCATCCATCAGATACATGCCATACCGGTCGCAGGCCTCCAGCATAGCCTGAGAAGCCGGATTATGGGAAGAACGAAGGGCGTTGAAGCCGGCCTCCTTCAAGAGCCGCACCCGGCGCTCCTCGCTTTTGGCAAAGGTAGCGGCGCCCAGGATTCCATTGTCATGATGGAAGCAGCCGCCCCGCAAAAGCGTCTCCTTCCCGTTGACGAAAAGTCCCTTGGGACTCCACTCAATCTGACGGATTCCAAAGCTCTCCGCCGCCTCGTCCACCACCTGCCCGTCCTGGGTGAGGGTTACATGGCAGGTGTAGAGATAGGGATTCTCATCGCTCCACAGCTTTGCATCCGGAATCTCAAATTCTACGGAGGTTCCCTCCCCCGCGGCCACTCTGCGGCCGCCGTCCCGAATCTCCACCGACACTTGTCCGCCGGTGGTTCGCGTATTTACCCGGATTCTGGCCGGTTCATAGGAAAGGGTTGTAATCTGTACGCCCTGCCATTCTATATGGGTCTTGTTCGCCACCGCCAGGCGCACCGGGCGATAGATGCCGGAGCCTGTGTACCAGCGGGAATTGGGCAGACTGGAATTGTCCACGGTGACGGTGATCGTGTTTTCACCCCCGCAGTGCAGCAGCCCGTCGGCGCAGATGGTAAAGGGACTGTAGCCGTAGGCGTGCCGGCCCGCCTCCTGTCCGTTGATGGCCACTGCGGCATTGCGGTAGACCCCGTCAAAGATAAAGAGGACGGTCTGATCCTCCCACTGCGCCGGCGCATCAAAGGTTTTCTCATAGACATAGACGCCGCCGGGGAAGAATCCGTGGGCGCTTCCTCCCGGCCCGTCTGGACAGCGTTTCTCATGAATCATCGCGTCGTGGGGAAGGGTAATGATCTGCCCATCGGCGCCGCCCTGCTTCCAGAACCGCCAGCTGTCGTTAAATTCGATTGTCTTCATATTGTTTCCTCCATTTTACTTGCCAGTTTTCCCAGCACATACAGGCTCTGTTTGGGGCTTCGCCTCTGTGTGCTCCGGTCCACTGCAATCAGGCCAAAGGTTTTGCCATATCCAGCCTGCCACTCAAAATTATCCAACAGGCTCCAGCAGAAGTATCCCTTCACCGGCAGCCCGTCCTCCGCACATTTCCGCACGCTGGCGAAGGCCTCCTCCAAAAAGGCGCAGCGCCGCTCATCGTCATCCGTGCTGATCCCGTTCTCCGTCACCAGAAGATCGCCGTGAAAGGATTCTGCCACCCGGCGGATTACATGACCGATGGAAGCGGGATAATCCTCGTATCCCATCTGCGTCACCGGCATACCGGGCGCCGGCTCTCTCGCCCCCTGCCGGTCCACAATTTTGCGGGAATAATTCTGCACCCCCAGAAAATCGTCCTCCTGAATATATGGCAGATAAAAACCGAAATCCTCCTGCCACAGTTTTTTATCCATCTCTTCCCCGCCCTGAACCGGCTGATAGTCAAACAGCGACAGAGTCAATCCCACCTTTGCCTGCGGACAGGCTTTGCGGATCTCCCGGACTGCCGCCCGATGAGCCTCCATTACGATTCTCTCCTGCTTTTGGCTGCGGGGTTTTAAAAAGGTGTTTACGGCAAAAGGACTGCAATGGAAAGCCTTACCCTGCTCAAACATCCCCCGGATGATCTTTTTCATGTCCAGGTTTGTATTGGTGCCAACCTGGACGCCTCCCTCCTTTTGTCCTGCTTTCATCATATCCGCGGCAATTTTTTTCAGCTGATATCCCATATTGGCCTCGTTGATCGTGCAGATAAAGGGAAGTTCCCCGCCCAGATTCTGCGCCACATACCCCGCATACCGCGCAAAGGCCTCCACCACATAGGGTTTAGCCCAGCCTCCTTTTCCGATCAGCCAGGCCGGGCTGGAGAAATGATGCAGGGTCACGACGGGCGTTACGCCGTTGTCCCGGCAGCACGCAAGCACTTTTCGGTAGTGGGCGATAGCTTCCGGATCAAAGCGGCCCTCCGAGGGTTCAACCCTCGCCCATTCGATGCCGAAGCGATAAGCGTCCAGTCCCGCCTGTGCAAGCAGCCGAATATCTTCCTCATAACGGTTGTAGTGATCTACCGCCGCGCCGCTGGGCTCCACAAAATCGCTGTGCTTCAGATTTTCCATAACCCAGCAGTCGCTGCGGCGGTTATTTCCCTCCACCTGATGAGCCGATGTGGCCGCACCGGTCAAAAATTTCTCAGCCATAGTTCCCTCCTTATATTTTTACCGATTGAGCTGTCCCAGGAGAATCTCCAGCTCCTGCTTCTTTTCAGCGGGCAGAAAGCTGTTTAACACCGACAAGGGCTGCCCCATCAGCACCTGCAGTCCGCTGGTGCCTCCGGCGGCGTTTCCGGCCCGCCTGGCCAGCATATCGATAACGGCCAAATTGACGCCTCCCGGAATCTGGTCAAGGAAGGTCAAAAGCTCTTGGGGGATCAGACCCGCCACGGCCATGCCCCGAATCATGTACTCGATATTTTCGTTTAAGAATTTCTCTCCCTTTCTGCTCTTTGCAAATTCACCCATGGGCATGCCCAAACTGTAGCCTCCTGCCGGCGGCACAGGTTCCGCTCTCAGTCTTACGTCTGCCTCCAGGCAGATATCGCGGGCATTTTCACCGATCTGAACAGTATAGCGTCCGTTCTCGCAGCGCCAGCTGTGGGTGGTGGGATTCCAGTGGGAGAAGGCGCGGGCGTCCAGGGTAAAGGATATCTGCCGGCTTTCTCCGGGCTGTAATTCCACCTTGGCAAATTCCTTTAGCTCCCGCACCGGACGGATCATTTCCACCTTCTCCGGGGCTATGTAGAGCTGAATCACCGCCTGGCCCGCAACTTGGCCGGTGTTGGTCACAGTGACCCGGACATGAAGCGCATCCTCTTCGTCAAGCTCCTCACGGTCCAGCGTCAGATTGCTGTAGGCAAAGGTCGTATAGCTCAGCCCATATCCAAAGGGGAACCGTACCTTTTGTTTTTTGCTCTCGTAATAACGATACCCCACAAAGAGGCCCTCATTGTAGCGGACAATGCCGTTTTCTCCGGGGTAGTACAGATAAGAGGGATTATCCTCCAGCCGCAGCGGAAAGCTCTCCGGCAAATGGCCGGATGGATTGACCTGTCCGTACAGAACATCCACCACTGCCTCGCCTACGGCCTGACCGCCCAGATAGGTCTCCAGGATAGCCTTTGGCTTATCGGCCCAGGGCATCTCTACCGGAGCTCCGTTATGCAGCACCACGACCGTATTGGGATTGGCCGCGCACACAGCCTCCACCAGGGTATTGTGCCCCTCAGGCAGCCGCATATGTCCCCGGTCCACCCCCTCCGACTCCATGGCCTCGGTAAGTCCTATAAACAGGACGGCCGTACGGGCAGCCGCAGCTGTCTGAGCCGCTTCCCGCAGAAGCTCTTCATCGGTGGTTCCGTCGGGACGGCAGCCGCCGGCATAACGCACCGCCGCCTTTATCTCTTTGGCCGCATCCAGAGCGCTCGTCACCCGAAAGCTGTTGATATGGCTGGAACCGCCGCCCTGATAGCGGGGCGCTGCGGCAAAGGGACCGATAAAGGCCACCTCCGTTTCCCTGGCCAGGGGCAGCAGTCCCCCGTCGTTTTTCAGAAGCACGATGCTCTGCGCTGCTATTTCCCGCGCCAGCTCATGATCGCCCTCATAGTCAAAGACTTCCCCCTCCTTTTTCTGCTCCTGCGCCCGGAAGGCAAGCTCCAGGAGTCTTTCGCAGCAGGCGTCCAGATCCTCCATGGACAGACGCCCCTCCTGCACCGCCGTCACAATCTGACTGTCCGTATCCTCCGCAGGCATGGTCAGATCACAGCCGGCAGCCACCGCGGCGCTGCGGTCATGGGTAGCGCCCCAGTCGCTGACGACAGCCCCCGCAAATCCCCATTCGCCCCGCAGAAGGTCGGTCAGATATTGGCGATTGGCGGTCGAATAGGTTCCGCCGATCTTATTGTAAGAGGCCATAATCGTCCAGGGCCTCCCTTTTTTCACCACCGTTTCAAAGGCTGGCAGATAGATCTCCCGCATGGTTCTCTCATCCATCTCGGAGCTGGCGTCCATACGGCGGTGCTCCTGGTTGTTGGCAAAGAAATGCTTTACGCAGGCTCCCGTTCCCTCGCTCTGCAGGCCTTTTACAAAGGCAGCTCCCAATTCGCCCGCCAGCAGAGGGTCCTCGGAAAAATATTCAAAATTGCGGCCGCACAGAGGACTGCGCTTGATATTGATCCCCGGCCCCAGCAGCACATTTACCCCAAGGGCCTGGCTTTCCCTGCCCAGAGCCGCTCCCATGCGGTAAAGAAGCTCCCGGTCAAAGCTGACGGCCGTAGCGCAGGCGGCAGGAAAACACACCGCCCTGGCGCTCGACTCCTCCTGCAAGGAATTGATCTCCCCCTCCTGGGTGCGCAGGCCATGGGGACCGTCGCTGGTGCGCACCTTAGGTACGCCCAGCCTTTTTATCTCTTTGGTAAACCAGTTATCCTGACCGCTTGTCAGTCCCGCCTTCTCTTCCAGCGTCATCTGAGCGACGATCTTTTCTATCTCTTCCCGCTTCATTCCGCCTTCTTCTCCTTCTTCTCTTTCTTATCCTTCTTTGCCTGCTTCGCCGCCAATTTGGCCTGATATCTGGCTTCCTCTTCTTCAAAATTCAGCCCTTTCCTGGCGCACCTGGCCTTCAGCTCCTCGATGCGCTTGGCCTCGGCGATCTGCTCCTGCTGCTCCTGCTCCATGGCAGCCTTCTCCTCAGCGGAATAATAGACCTCGCCGCGGGCCTCGGCCTCCGCCCGGTGACGAGCCGTGATATCGGCGGAAATCCGGGGCATCTTCTTTTCCACATCGAAGGGAATCATCAAAAGGGAACCGATGACATATCCCACCATGGGAATTCCCACAAAGCACCAGTTAAAGAACGACTGCATGGCTGCGGGCTGCTCGATGATCTCGGTCACAGAATTCGGCGCAATATAGCCAAAGGCATTGATACCGCCCAGAATAATGCTCTGTCCAACGCCGGCGGCCACTGTCAGAATGATGCTGTAGACCGAGGCAGAGAAACCGTCGGCCCGGAAACTGTTTTTCCACTCAATATGGTCCAGAGCCTCAGCCAGCTGAGCCGCCATCACATAGGTCGGCAGTGCGCCGATGGATTTGATGGCAAGTCCCCCCAGAACGATGGCCATATTGCCGGGATTTAATAACACCACCAGGCTTCCCGCCGCTCCGATCAGAAAGCCCACCTGCATCACGCGGCGCTTGCCGAATTTATGTACCAGCGGCCAGAGAATAACGATGCCAAGGCCTAACGGCGCCTGGCCGATCATATTTACCAGTACCTGCATACCGGCGCCGCTGTCCACGGAATTGCCCAGCACCCAGTTGCAGTAATAGATCATTCCGTTGGTGGACAGATAGTTAAACACCTGATAGACCACAGTAAAGCCCATGACAATAAGCCAGTAAGGGTCGGTAAAGCAGGCTTTCAGCTGGCGGGAAAAGGCTACCGTTTCCTTCTGATTTTCTCCTTCTGCCTCCATGCTGTCCTCGGTAACGCGCTCTTTGGTGAAATAGTATTCCAGCAGCGTGGCCGGGATCGCCAACACCGACAGCACGCTCATCATCGTAATCCAGGTCCCCTGGGCATCCGAACCCACGCCAAAGGCACGGATCATCAAAGGCATGACAATGGTCACCAGCAGGCCGGGAATCATGGAGGTGCCCGTACTGGTCAGCAGCGCCAGCGTATCCCTCTGCTTGGTATTGCGCGTGGAAAGAGGCACCATCAGCGCGTGACTCATATTGTAGATTGTAAAAGCAAAGGCGAAAAACAGATTATAGCTGACGATAACCCAGATAATCTGCACCTGATAGGATGCTCTGGGCACGGTGTAGAGAAGGATGCCGGTGATGGCAATCAGCACACCGGAGATAAAAATCCACGGCCGCGCCTTGCCCTGCCGGGTTCGTGTGCGGTCGATGATCCGTCCCATGATAACGTTGGTAACAGCGTCGAATATTTTGGAAAAGACAGGCATCAAGGTCAGAAAGGTACCGGCCAGTCCCAGCACATCGGTATAAAACTAGGTCAGGTACGTGCCGGCTACTCCGTAGTAGACCATGTACAGCAGGCAGGGACCTCCGAAATATCCCAGCCACCGCTCGCTGTTCTGGGTGTTGGCCGACTTAATCCGGGAATCCAGGGCTTTTGAATCAAAAAAACTTTTTTTCTTGGTTTTTGCCATCATACTTCCTCCTCACTGTGCTTTTTTATCCAAGCTCCGGTTGATTGTTGACTTTATCGTAACAAACCGGCTGACGGAGGCGTTATCGCAAATTCGGTTTTTTAACAGTATTTCGGCTATCATTGAAAAAATGGACAAAATAATTGTCCAAATAGCTAATTTATGATAAAATATACCTGAAAACCCTGCTATACTGTATTTACATGATATGGGAGAGAATATTGATGCGATTGAATCCGAATGTAAATGTCCCCGCTTTTCTGGAG
Organism: uncultured Lachnospiraceae bacterium; assembly: GCA_944380185.1. Classification (GTDB taxonomy): domain Bacteria; phylum Bacillota; class Clostridia; order Lachnospirales; family Lachnospiraceae; genus RGIG7193. The sequence goes on along the minus strand of CALWGV010000048.1, from coordinate 18,065 downwards.
GCTGTGCGCTCCTGCCGGGGCGAGGTAAGCTTTGTCACCTCGGAGGGTGATATTCTGAATCTGAAATCGGCCCTGTCACAATTCGTCTTCACCGCAGTGGTTGCCGGCAAGCTCACGGAACTGGAAGGGCATATCACTGTGCAGAATTCCGGGGATGAAGAACTGCTTTACCCTTATTGTATGCGCGAATCCTAGATGAGGAGGCGATTTTATGGATACAGAGGCCCGTCTGTCCCTGTTTCGGAATATGATTCTCTGCTGTCATGAACTTTATCTGTGGACCTATGACAGCAACTTTCATCTGATCTCCAGCAATTGTCCGGAGCAGACTACCATTGACAGCCTGTTTGTGATGAGCCATCGGCGTGAGGAATTTGACAGACAAATCCTCTCCGGACACACGCCGATCATTTTTACCAACGAAATGGGCCTAATGTGGGTTATGGTTCCCTGCTTCGAGGCCGACGAATTTATCCGCCTATATGTGCTGGGACCCTTTTTCGTCGATGACATTCCGCCCAAAAGCATAGAGGCCCAGCTAAACAAACACAGCCTGAGCATCTCGCTGCGCCAGGAATTTCTGCGTTTTCTGCGCCGTCTGCCCATCATCAGCCTGAACCGTATTTTTGAGTACGCCGTCATGCTGCACTTCTGTGTGACCCAGGAAAAGATCACGGTCAGCGACCTTCGCTACAGCGAGAGCAGGAAACAGACGGCCGGCGCCCATTCTCAGAGCGAACTGGCTGACGCCCACGGCACCTATAAGGACGAACAGGAAATGCTGCGGATGGTCCGCGAGGGCGATTTAAACTATCAGACCCACCTGGACAAGATGTCTGTCACCGGCAACCTGGGCAAGCTCAGCAATGGAGACGCCATGCGGCAGATGAAAAATACCGTTCTGGTATGCGTCACCCTGTTTTCCCGGGCCGCCATCGAAGGCGGGCTGGCGCCGGAGGTATCCTACACGCTGACCGACCATTATTTCCAGAGTGTGGAAGCCTGCTCCACCATCTCCGACCTGGTGGATATCGCCCACACCATGCAGGCCGATTTTATCCAGCGAGTACACCGCTGCCGCACCAGCCATCTGTCCCCGCCGGTGCAGGACTGCTGCGAATACATCAGTCTCCATTTGGAGGATAAGCTGACCCTGTCCCAGCTGGCACAGCAAGCCGGCTATACGGAATATTATCTGAGCAAAAAATTCAAGCGGGAAACCGGTCTTACCCCCAGCGAATATATCCGAAAGGAACGATTGGCCCGGGCCGCCCTGCTGCTGCGCACAAGTCAGGACGATGTGCAGGATATCAGCGACCGGCTGCAATTCTGTTCCCAGAGCTATTTTGCCGATCATTTCCGCAAACTCTACGGCGTCAGCCCCACCGAGTACCGCCGCCTACGCAGTGAGTGATTTGACACAATATCCAAAAAATCCAAGCAGTACTGCCGCCGTTCCCAGGATCAGGCCGATATAAACCATATTCATCACCTCCCTATCGGTATTCCGGCAGCGTCACGTTCTCTGTCTCGAACTGTGAGCACTCCAGCTGACGGACCGATACGCTGCCCTCCGGCGGCTGGTAGAGATAGACCGCCTTCATGCACAGGCCCGTCTCCGGATCTGCCCAAACGTCCGTCGTCTGCCGTCCCCACATTTCCTCAGAAGAAACGGTATAGTGCAGGCAGGATATCCCTTCTATTTCCTCCTCACCGGCCAGTGTCATAGAGGGTGCAAAGGAGCTGTAGAAATCAAAAATCACGGTCATGCGGGACGCATATCCCGAAACCACATTGGAATCCAGCGATACCATATCAAGCGTCATCACGCCTGCGTCGATCAGCTTCTGAATATCCTCCGTCAGCATGGTAGGCTCATATGTCCCCTGCTCCTCATCGTATTCGTACTGTATATATTTCCCATTTTCCAGACATTCAAAGACATATCGCTCGCCCGAATCGCCAAATTCCATATAATACCCTTCCGCGGTCCGGGTAAGGGTCTGGGTATAGCCGTCCTCCCAGTCCTCTGAATTGCTCACCCGGTACTGAATTGTATACTGTTTTGGCAGATTCAGCTGGAGAGCGGACAGGCCGTCAGATGCGCTCTGACTATTCTGCATTTCTGAATTATTTGTTGAATCCTCTGTGGCTGCCTGCGCTGGTATGAACGAATCCTCCGTCTGATCGCAGCTCTCCTGCTTCTGCATCGTTTCGCCCTGCGAGGTCACGATGATTACACCTTCTTCGTCCGTCCCCCGCGTGACAGTCTGTTCGGAGCCACCCTCCGCGGAGCCCGAACCACGGGCCTGACAGCCTGCCAACAGTGCGGATAGAGTCAATACACTTAATATCACGATAGCTTCTTTCTTCATTGCCGTACCTCCGATCTATATTGTCAAATTGATTCATCAGCTTATCGGTTGCACATCCAGCTTACCGTACGGTTATTTTTCAAATGTCAAGGATTTGCTAACGAATGATTAAATCGGGCAGGCGCTCCAAATCAAAGCTTCAACTAATTTTTAGTCTCACCGTAAATACTGCTCCCTCTTGGGGTTTGCTCTCCACACAAATCCGGCCGTCCAGCAATCCGATGATCTGGCTGGCCAGAGCCAGACCCAGACCGTTGCCCTGGGTGGCATGGGAGGTATCCGCCTGGTAGAATTTCTCAAAAATATGGCGGACGGATTTTTCATCTATTCCGCAGCCATTGTCTCTGACCTGAACCACAGCTTCGTCTTTGTCCCGATGAAGAAGGATTTCTATCCGGCCGCCTTCGGGCGTGAATTTGACCGCGTTGGAGATCAGATTGTTCCACACCATATCCAACAAATTTTCGTCGCTGTTTACAATCAGATCCTGATCCAGCTGCGTATCTACCTGAATATCTTTCTCCTCCAGCTGCGCATCATAATTCAAGATACAGCGGCACAGAGCCTCGCTGAGATTAAAGGGCCGGATAGCCGGACGGGTCTTCTGATTTTCCAGGCGGCTGATCTGCAAAATATTAGTCACCAAAACGGAGAGACGTTGTGACGCCTCCCCGATTCTTTTGGAATAATCCCTGCGTTCCTCCTCAGACAAATCATCGCTCTGCAGAATAGTGGCATAGTTTTGGATGACTGCCAGAGGTGTTTTCAGCTCATGGGACACATTGGATACGAAGTCATTTTTCAGCATCTCCGTACTGGCCAGCTCCTCCGCCATGGTATTGAAATCCTCGAAAAGCACCTCGAACTCATCCTTTTTCCCGTCTTTCCTCATAGGCGCAAGGCGGATGGAGAAATCCCCCTGAGCTACCTTCTGGGCTGCCTCGCAGAGGCGGTAGACCGGCCGCATCAGGAATTTACGCCGGAAGAAGGCAAAGACTATGCAGGTAACGGCGCTTGTCACCACGATGTAGGTAAGCATCGACAGGATGATATAGATCGTATCGGTGACACGGACCTGGAGAAAATACAGGCCGGCGTAGGTTCCGCAAAAAAGCAGCATGGAAAGAAAGATCATCATGTAATTGCGCAGCGTCATGTTCTTTGCGTTGATTCGCGTATCCCTCTTCATCAAACTCCTCATTGTATCACCGCCTTATAGCCCAGCCCCCGCACCGTCACGATTTTAAAGGCGTCGCAGCCGGCCAGCTTTGCCCGCAGGTTAGTGATATGGACATCCACCGTGCGAAGCCCGCTCTCCGTCTCGACGCCGGAGAATTCGTCCAGCAGCTGACTGCGGGTGAAGGTGCGCTTCGGATAGGAAAGAAGCTTAAACAGAATCTGGAATTCCCGCAACGTCAGGTTGATCGGCTCCCCGTCCACTGTGGCGCTTACCTCGTCCTCGTCCAGAACCAGATTTCCCACCGTCAGCTTTTTCTCCGCAGCAATATGAGCCCGCCGCAGAAGGGCCTCGACATGGAGAACCAGCTCATCCAGATTGACCGGCTTGACCATATAGTCGTCAATCCCCAGACGGTATCCTCTCTCCTTGGCTGTATAGTCGTCGCGAGCCGTCATAAACAGGATCGGTATATCCGCATCCTGCTGCCGCAAAAGCCTGGCAAATTCAAAGCCGTCCATCTCCGGCATCATAATATCCGAGATAATCAGGTCGAAATGGCCGGCATAGAGCTGATCAAAGGCCTCTGCGGCCCGCAAGACGCCTACAGCCCGATAATCCCGCGCATTCAAATGACGGCACACCGTCTGATTGAGATCCCTGTCGTCCTCCACCACAAGAATATGTATCATAATGCGCTGATTCCTCCTCTTTCTGAATTTGCCGAAAGCTTAACACATTTTTGTTAGGGAAGTGTTAATCCGTCCAATCTTTTATCTGTCCTGACGCCTGGTTTTTATCCAAGTCCAAATAAGGTTTGCCACCGTTCCCACACCATACAGCAGGAGAATGACCCCCGCCCCGTAAGCCAGACTTCGTCCGATCAGCTGAGGAATATGCAGCATCAGCAGTCCTATGATCACTGATGCCAGCGCGGCCCCTCCCAGGGCATACGCGCCCAGCCGCAGCGTTTTTTCTACAAATTCTCTATTCATGTTTTACTTGCCTCCTTCCCGTCAGAAAAACCTTCCTCTTACTCAGATTCCTCTTACTCAGTTTCCTCTTGCTCAGCTTCCTCTCGTACAGTCTCCTCCTGCCCGGCGGCCTCCCGCCGGCGCACATCCTGTGCCAGGGCCTGATACAGGGCCGCTGCCACCGGGACACCCACCAGCATTCCGGCAATCCCGAAAAGTCCTCCGCAGACTGTAACGGTGGCGAGCACCCAGATCCCCGGCAGCCCCACCGAAGAGCCGACTACGCGGGGATAAATCAGATTGCCCTCCAGCTGCTGCAGTACGACGATAAAGACCAAAAAGAGCAGGGCCTGAACAGGGGATACGCTTAAGATCATGAAAGCACCCACCGCTGCCCCGATATAGGCGCCGGCCACGGGAATCAGGGCCAGCACCCCCACCAGAGCGCCGATCATAGCCGCGTAGGGAAAACGAAACAGCAGCATTCCCAGCGTACACAAAAGCCCCAGGATTACGGCCTCCGTACACTGCCCCACTATATATTTATGGAAGCAGGAGTCAAACAGGGCCAGACCGCCCAAGAGCTTCTCCCTCCACTGCGGGCGAAGGTACGCCCGCAGCACGCGGCCGCATTGCCCCTTCAGCTTTTCTTTGCCCCAGAGCAGATAGAAGGAAAAAATCAGCGAAAACAGCCAAGTTACCATGCTGGAAAACACAGTGGATACGACTGCCTGCACATTGGCTAACAGGCCGCTTCCCCCTGTCTTTAAAAGCTCCAGAAGCTGTGTGACCAGGCCTCCCCAGTCCATGCCGGACAGAGAGGAGCTCATGTCCGCCGGCAGGTTTTCCTCGATAACCGGCACGGAAAGCAGCTGCTCCACCGCCTCCGGGGCCTGACGGACCAAGGTCCGGATGCAGGCGATAAACTGCGGGACCACCAGCCAGACAACCGCCAGAATCAGCAGAAAAATGGTGAGATAAGCTCCCAGCATACAGGCCATACGCCCCGCCTTTCCCATTGGCCTCTTCCGTCTTCTTCCTATGCGCCTCTGATAGAAGACCATCAGGATATTGACTGCGTAGGCAATGACCGCTCCCAGGATAAAAGGCAGGGAAGCATCCGCTGCCAGCCGCAGCAGCCCCGACGCCGCCGACCAGATACTGCAGGCCAGATAAACCAGGAACAGGCATACGCCAAGGGGCAGATATTTTTTCACTCCGGGCTTCATTGTTTTCCTCCTACTCTCCGTTTTTGCACCTTTCCGTTTAGAGCGGCAGCCTGCTCAGGAAAAAGAAATATCGATATGGGAAAGCCTCTCCGCGATCTCTTCCATCTCCGTGATGTCTCCCTTTTCCTTGTCAATATCCCTGCGGATCGCCAGCATCTGAACATCGGTCTGGGCAATGGTCTCCGCGCAGATCCGCAGCCTCTCGATGATCTGCTGCTCTTCCTCCGGCCCCAGTTCCTTTTTATATTTCAGCTGATGCTCCAGGCTGGCCCAGAAATCCATGGCGATGGTGCGAATCTGTATTTCCACCTCCATCTGCCTGGTCTGCTCGGCAAAGGATACGGGTACGCGGATGATCAGATGAAGGCTCCGATAGCCGTTGCGCTTGGGATTGCTGATATAATCCTTCTGCCGGACCAGACAGATATCGTCCTGCTTGGCAATGGCCTGGGCCACCTCGTACACATCATCCAGGTAGGAGCAGATAACCCGCACGCCGGCCACATCATGCAGGCAGCGCTCGATATTCTCCGCCGTGACGGCCTCACCCATACGGTACAGCTTCTGCACGATACTGGTCATTTTCTTGCGGCGGGAGCTGATGGAATGGATTGGATTGCGGTGGTAGCGTGTCTGGTAGGCCGCATTGATGATGTCCAGCTTGGTATTGACCACCTTGATGGCGGAATCATACAGAAGCATCAGATCCTGGTACTCTACCATCTGAGACAAGGCCCGCATGGAATCCTGCATGACCGCCTGCACACCCTGATGCAGACTCATCAGTTCCTGTGACTGACGTTCCAGCCGCTGTTCTGCCCGCCGTTCTTTTTCTTGTTCTTGTTTTTGTTCCTGCTTGTCTTCCATCTTTTCTCCCATTTTTACTCCTGTTTTTTAGTGGCAAATATCCTCTTTCGCTCTTCCTACTTCCCTCTCCCCGCTCTGCCAGAGCCGCAGCAGTATCCGTCCAAAGCCATAGAGGATTAAAAAGGAGCCGGCAGCCAGCATCTTCTGGGCGAAGGCCCTCTCCGGGGTGACGAGCATCACAATCCCCATAAAAAACAGCAATATGGACGCCAGCGTCATTCCCAGCTTTTTGATTTTGCCGCCGCCCTCCTGGAATATCCGGCGAAACGTCTGCAAAGAAGCCGCCAAAAACAGCACGCCCAGCAGCATGCTGCCGGAGACCAGCAGGATCCCGCCGTGGGTGGAGAGAAATACCATCAGAGACAGAAAAACAATATAGACAATGAGCCTTCTCTTCTTCTGTCGGGGCCTGTCATTGTCCTCCATGGCACAATCCAGCAGTTTTTTGACGCCCCAGCCAAAGAGGACAACTGCCACCGCTGTGCCGATACTCTGAACGGCGAACTCCGGCGCAAGAAAAAACACAAGCCCGGCCAGGATCGTCAATCCGCCCCGAAGCCACTCCCGCGACCTAAAAAAATCCCGCAGGCTGATCCGCCGCAGCTGCTTTGCAAAGGAACGGACAAACTTGCCGATTACGATCTTTGTCCTGCTCTCGGATTCCACAATGGACAAAAGGATGGTGCCAAACCCATCCAACCCGCCGCCGGCCACCTGGGGAATGGTAGAAGCTCCGCCCGCCTCCAGGGCATCAAAGAAATCCCGGGTGAAGACCTCCCTTTGCTCCATATCCGCCGACTCAATCCAGGTGTCAAAGATACGGTTGTAAAACCGGCTCTCTTCCGCCAGCTCGCCGACCCTGACCAGCCCGTCGCCGTCAATCTCCCAGGTCAGGATCCGGTGCTGCATCAGGCCGCGCGCACTGCTGGCCACAATAAGCGGAGGCACGTCCGGCTCAAAGAGCATGCCGATCACGGAAAACTGGGGGACGATCCGCACCAGCCGATCCCGTATCCGATCATAGCCCTGGGCATCCAGCATGTCGGGGCAGATACCGGGGCCATCGTTGTTATAGACCGCGATAAGCCGATCCGCCAGCTCCGCTCCGCACATGGCCGCGGCATACATGGCCAGATTGCCTCCCTTGGAGTGGCCGCCCAGCCGATAGACGCGGCCTTCCCTCGTCATGGTCTGCCTCAGATATTCTACAGCCGCCTGCTGAGCCGGCACCGTTCGGTAACTGATGCTGAAATCCTCCCTCCATCCCACAATGGAGTCGTCGGTTCCCCGAAAAGCCAGATAAAAGGTGCCGTCTCCCAGCCCAATCTGCAGGGCGGCAAACTGTGTCTGTATCGTTTCCTCCGTCTTCTGCCTGTAACAGGACAGCTGCGCATCCCGGTATCTCCTGCCTGCCGCCATCTGTGCCAGGACCGGGTCGAAGGATGTGGGGCTTTGGCCCTCCTCCTGCTGCCGGCGAACGTATTTCCCGGCAGCTTCCTTTACCGTGACGGCCCCTTCCTCGGCTGTTTCCGGAACGATCCCGGTGAAATCCAGATAGACCAGGGCACTGAGAACCAGGTTATCCGCCTCGCAAAATGGTCTCTCTCGAAAGTCCAGGTCACCCCGCCACTTCAGGTAGGTGATTATATTGCCCATTTTTACACACCTCCGCACCCTGGCCTGAGCCGGCCTCTATCTTTTTGTCATACCTGCCTTCCGGCCAGGATAACTGCGCCCCTCGCACTTCATTCCAAACCGATCTTACCTGCCTGCGCCTCCCGGCATGGGCTGGGCCGCAGCCACTATCTCTATATATCCTTCCTTCAGAAGCCACTGCGCCTCATCCCGCAGAGTTTCCTCATAGGGTCTCGTATGATATCCCAGCTCCCGTTCTGCCTTGGAAGAGTCGAATTGATTGTTCCGGGCCAAATTGTAGACGGCAAACTTTGTCATCATCGGTTTTTCACCGGTCTTTTTGGCCTTCTTTTCCATTTGGGCCGCCAGCACATAAGCCATCTTGATGGGCACGTAAAAATAAGGCGTCTTGCATCCGCTGGCATCATGCAGCATCTGACACACTTCCTTGAGCGTCACCTCTTTGTTTCCCAGAATATAGCACTCCCCGATACGTCCCTTATCCGCCGCGGCCACACATCCGTAGGCCAGATCGCGCACATCACAGAGATTAAAGGAACCGCCCATGCCCACCGGCATCTTGCCATTCATGATTTTAATCACCGTACCGGTGGTCTCGCCTATAGCATAATCCTTGGGCCCCAGAATACCGCTGGGATGGACGACGCAGGCCTTTAGCCCCCGCGTACGGCAGGCGTCCAGTACCTCTTGTGTGGCCATGGCTTTGGACTGGGAATAGCAGCCCACCTGCCGCTCCTCATCAATGGGGGTAAACTGCTCTACCTCCCGGATTACCGTACCTTTCGGTGCTTCCGGAATGGCCCCGGTGGAGCTTACATACACCATTTTCTGACACTCAGGATGCTCCAGACATTTGTCAATCATGTTTTTCGTTCCGCCCACGTTTACATCCATCAGTTTTTGATTATACTCCGCGTTGGTCGTCACCATGCTGGCGCAGTGGATCACAATCGATTCCTCGGTCGGTGAAACACGGAAAAATCGCTCCAGCGATTCCACATCGCACAGATCTCCCTCCACGATTTCCACCTGAGCGGGAATATATTTCATCGCCTTGTCCCCGGGCAGGACCAGAGCTCTCACACGGTCTCCCCGCGCAAGCAGTTCATCGCATACATGGCTTCCCAGAAAACCTGCCGCTCCTGTTACCAGATAAACTCTATTTTTCATAAGACAGACCTCTCTTCCTGCGCCGCACTGCAGCCGCCGCAGGCGGCGCAGCCTCCGTGGGATTCTCTCCAGAGCCGGTCTGCCACCGGAGCCCACTTTTTGGCGGTTTCCACGCATTTATCGGAGAACTCCTTCGCCGTCTCCAGGTTCTGATAGTCCGTGCTCTTTGCGTGGCTCTTCTCCACGATCTCCGTCAGCCTTCCCGGATTGTCCAGGACCGGGCAGGGCCGCAGCATATTTTCATTCCAGGGCTGGTTGTCGTGATAGCCCATAAACAGGGGCGAGCGATAGGCCTCCAGCAGAGTTTTCTCACGGATATTGGAATCGGAATAGTGAATGAAGGCGCAGGGCTCGATATCCCCGTTGGCGTTGATATGGCAGTAGCTGCGTCCTCCGGCCACGCAGCCGCCCACAAATTCTCCATCATTCCAGAAATCCACCGTGAAAATCGGCTTTGTCTGACGGTACTCCCGAATCTTGTGATACATCATTTCTCTTTGCTGGGCGGTAACCATCAGCTCCGGCACTGCGGCCTTCCCCACCGGCATATAGGTAAAGAACCAGGCGAACTTGGCTCCCATCTCGATCATCTGGTCAAAATAAGCCTCGCTGCCGATGATCTCCGCATTGGCAGAGGTATAGCAGCAGGAAATGCCAAAGGGCAGCTTCTTCTCCCGCAGGATATGCATCGCACGGATGATCTTCTGATAAGTGCCGTCCCCCCGCCGGGAGTCCGTCGCCTCCTCGAAGCCCTCGATGCTGATGGCCGGCACAAAGTTCTGCACCCGCAGCATCTCAGCGGCAAAGGCCTCGTCGATCAGCGTGCCGTTGGTAAAGGCGGAAAAGACACAGTCCGGATGGGCCTCGCACAGGCGAATGATGTCTTTCTTGCGTACCATCGGCTCTCCCCCGGTGAAGAGATAGACATAGGTGCCCAGCTCGACGCCCTGCTTTACAATGTCGTCCATCTCCTCATAGGTCAGGTTCATATGGTTGCCGTACTCCGCCGCCCAGCAGCCGGTACATTTCAGGTTGCAGGCGCTGGTGGGATCTAAGAGAATCGCCCAGGGGATGTTGCAGTTATATTTCTCCTTGTTGGCCTGCTGCTTCTGATAGCCCAGCAGGGAACCGTTGATAATCAGATTCTCAAAAGCCCGGTTCCGCACGCCGGGATCGATATCGGTCCACAGGCTCATCACCAGCTTGTGCCAGTTATTGTCTTTATCCATTACCACCTGACGGATCACATCCCTCTGCACCTTCAGGGTATCTTTGCGGTCAAAGCGGTCAAACCAGTCCAAAAGTTTCGGCAGGTTGTTCTCCGGATCCTTGTCCAGATAGGCAAGCGCCTGTTTTACTGCAAATGCTTCTACGTTTTCTTTTAATGCCATAGTTTTGTTGTCCTTTCTCTTTCGTACAGCAGTTTGTTTGTTTCCTTTATCGGATGAGGATAGTTTATCGGTACCGTGTTAGCCAATTAATTGAAAATTGTTTTTGTAGTATTAAGAATGAAGAACTATGAATGAAGGGCCGGCAAAATCATTTATACTCCGGAAGCGAAATATTTTCCGCCGCAATCTGGTCACAGAGGATAGCCTTTGTATAAATGCTCCCATCCAGCGCCTCGTAATAATAAATGCCTTTCATGCAAAGCCCTGTTTCCGGATCAATCCAGAATGCCATCTCACGCTCCGTCTCTCCGACAACATAGGACGCCGTGTATTTCTGGCAGACCGTTTCTCCCACGGTTTCCTCTCCCTGATACCGGAGAGAGCTTTTCACCTTTTCATAGTAATCAAAAAACTCCGTGATTCGGACCATGTAACCATTCACAACATTTTGGTCAACCGCTATCATATCCTCTGTCATTACGCCATTGTCAATCTGATTCTGCACAGCTTCCGAACGGTTGATCCCCAAATACTGGCCGGCAATAGGGTCATAGCGATAAATCAGATATTTTCCGCTTTCCAATCGTTCAAACACATACTTTTCATCCGAATCCCCCAAGCCGAGGTAAATTCCCTGCTCTGTCCGGATCAATTCCTGCGAATATGTTCTGGAAATGCCATGGCCTTCTTCCGTAACCTGATATCGGATTTCAAATGGTTCCTGCGGAAGGGTGAGGGATATGGCGTCTAATTTTACCGGCTCTTCCAGTGAGGAAGAGCTGTCGGCAGCTGTCGAAGCTGTCTCGTCAGAAATCTCTTCCGTTTTTCCATATCGCACATTTCCAATCAAAACGGCATCCTCCATCCACTCATACGGAAACGTCCCGGAATACGATGACATATTCCCAAGCGGGGTATTCTCTTCTGAATTAAATGTAAAGGTAATCTCTGTACCATCGTCATTAATGTCATAGGTTCCGCTTATGGTCGCATATTCATAGAACCATGTCTGCATGTGCAGCGTTACCTTTTCTTTTCCGTCAAACTCATAAGATATCCGGTTTAAATCCGTGCCGGCTGTGTATGTTCCGGATACTTTTTCTTCCTGCGTCTGATTACCGGAGCAGGCTGTCAGGCCAAACAGAACGGCCGCTGCTAAAGCTGCGGGCCAAATTGCTTTCATTACACGTCTCATAGTGAATGACCCTCCTTTATTTTGCAGATAACGGACTGTCGGACAGCGCCCACCCCTCTGCAACACGGACGCCTATCGGTTCCGGATTCTCTTTGAACTTTACGAATTCCATCGTGTTCTGGAGAATTTCCTCTCCCGTATGCAGGTTTTTGATCTTAACAGTATAACGGATGGCGCACCAGTTATCCCGGATTATCATGTTGTCAAACTGCCCCAGTTCCATGGTGTAATGCTGGAACAATTGCCCCATCATATCCTTGTACTGCTGCAGCGTCAGCCTTTTGCCGTAGACATTATAGTAAGCATCCGGCTCATAGAGCGTATTGCACCACTCCAGCCAGCCATCGTATCCGCCGTTCCAGTTGTTAAAACCATTGAACAGCCGTTCTTCAATCTTTTTCTCGATATCCTTCTCGATGGGAGTAGGATTCTTGATTTCGTTGACCACCATTTCATGCAGCTGACTGCCCATTTGCACTGCGTCCTCCAGGCCAGTGTGCGCTGCTTTCAATCCTTCCACATTCAGCTCATGAACGAGCTTTGCTCCCTCTTTGGCATCCTTGTAAGCGTCCTTTAAAAAATCCTTCATTTCTGACATATCAATTCCTCCTGTAATATTTTCATATGATTTCATGATAGAGTCTCCTTTCCATAGCTCTTTGCTATGTCTATAAGGTAATAGAATAAGGTTGAAGCAAAGTAAAAATCTAAAAATATTTTTTATTCTAATCAGCGGGAAACGCCACCCGGAAAATACTCCCCTTTCCGGGATGGCTTTCCGCTGTTATTGTCCCGCCGCTGAGTGTGACAATCCGATGGGCAATCGCTAATCCAATCCCATTGCCGCCTTTTTTCCTCCCGTCCTGGCTTTGGTAATATTTTTCAAAAATATGCGACAGAATTTCTTCTTCCATCCCTGGGCCGCTATCCGCAATCTGTACTTCCATTTGCTCCGGCGTGACTTTTGCCTGTATGATAATCCTGCCATGTTCCGGCGTAAATTTAACGGCATTTCCCAGGAGATTAATCCAGACATGCTCCAGAAGCTCCTGATTTCCATAATAATAGATATCCGGCACATTCATCTCCAATGTGATTTTCTTCTTATCCATCTGCGGCAAGAGTAAAATCGCGCAGTGTTTGAGCTGCTCGCTCAAAGAATAATGCTCTTTGTCCGTGATAATCTCACATGCCTCCACGCGGGCAAGAAGCAGTGTTTTTTGTGACAGTTCCGAAAGGCGCAGAGACTCGTCTGCAATCACCTGTAGATACTGCATCCGTTCCGGGCTTTCAATCTCCTCTCCCGTCTCCAGCAGGAGCCTCGAAAAACCATAGATAGAGGTAATCGGCGTTTTAAACTCGTGAGAAAACTCATTCACAAAATTGTCCATTTCTTCTTTTGTGTTTTTTAGTTCCGACACCATACGGTTGAAGCTCCGATAAATCGCCTCATATTCTCCTGCGCCATTTGTATCCAGCTGCACCGAAAGATCCCCATTGGAAACCGACTGAATTCCATCCAGAAGGATGCCCATTCTTTTTCGGATTGCACGCAGGATAATCCATGTGCATAAGCTTACAACGATCCACATAGATGGTATCATGCCAAGCATGTACAGTGCGTTGCTTTCATTCATCTGAAACCCAAAGCGCGCAACGGCGCCAAAAGAAAGCACACCGCCGACTACAAGAATCACATCTACCAGAAGAAGCCATTGAAATTGGAGCAAGTGAAATTTTGTTTTTTTCTTCATGAGCACTCCTCCGTTTCGTGAAGGATTGCTTTATAGCCAAGGCCTCGGATGGATACCAGCTCAAACTCTTTGCATGCGGAAAACTTATTTCTCAGTCTGCTGATATAAGTCTTAATGGTGTCATACTCCGTATCCGAGTCGTAGCCCCAAATTTCATCCATCAGCTGCTGCTTCGTAAATACCACTCCCGGATAGGAAAGAAACTTGTATAAAAGATCGAACTCTTTATTGGTAAGAGGAATATTTTTCCCGTTATACTGTGCAGAAAACGTGCTTTGTTCCATAGAAAACTTTCCAATCACAATTTTATTTTCATTGGCGATTTTAGCGCGGCGCAGGAGGGCCTCAATCCGCCAAATCAATTCTTCATAATCGATGGGCTTTGTCATATAGTCGTCCACACCGGATGCAAACCCTTCTTTTTTATGTCCGAATGAGGTCATAGCCGTCAGCATGATGATCGGACGGCTGTCTCCGCAGTCCCGCAGCTCCCGAACCAGCTCATAGCCATTCATTTTTGGCATCTGAATATCCACAACCAGAAGGTCTACATGCTCGTGATCCAGCACCTGCAAGGCATCCTCTCCATTTTCTGCTTCCAGCACCTTATACAGCGAACGAAGCTTCGCCTTCGTTAAAAGCCGAACGGTTGGCTCATCTTCTACAATTAGGATAGTGACCATATCATCTGCCCCCTCTGTCTTTTTCTTGTCTGCTGGGGATAGTCTATCTGCATAATATTAGTCCATTCTTTTTTAATTGTTTGCAAAGTATTAAGGAGGAAGAATGGAGAAGGAAGAGAGAAGAGAGAAGAAAGAAGAAACGGCAGAAAGACGGCAAAAAATAAAAGGTTCTGGCGAGCCATCGCATCAGAACCTTTTTTAAGCATATTTATTATTCGTGTCCATAAAACAATTTATTTGTCGTTTTATTCGGCGTTTGCCATTGTGGGCGCAGCCCCCTTTTCCTGGCCGAGCTTGGCAAGATAGGACAGCAAGGGATGACAGCGCTCCCGATTTTCGTCATTTACCAGCCGGCTGCGCCAATCATCCCGCGCAAACCGAACCAATGGGCCAATTCGCTTTGGGCGCCTCCTCATCTATCGTCCAAATACAAAGGATATTTTCGTATGATCCTTAAACCCATCCTCTGCAATACTTCTCAGATACAATGGGAAGAAACCGCTCTCCGACTGCCAGGCATCAAATAGGTCTGTATCCCATGCGTCAGAGTCCACATTCCCGGAAAAATACGCCGTATTTACCTCCGCAAAAAAAGCGGCAAGCTCAGCGGATGAGGCCGCGCCGTCCAGAGCGGCGGCTGCCTGCCTATAGCTTGTATCATAAAAGAAGCCGCGGGATAGTTCCTCAAAATGCAGCAGCTGCTGATTCCGGATGTTTTCTTTTGAAGCCCACTCTGATACCCTGACCGGAACCGTATGGTAGGCAGCCGCCTGTCCATCCAGTTCGATGATGCCATATTGATGCGGGGTAACGGCAAGAGAGGAGGTGGCAATTTCCTGGAACCCATCGGCGCTCTGCGCAGTATGCTGCATATGGATATGGCCGCTCAGATTGCAGATTACCGGATATTTCTCCAAAAGCGCCAGGAGCTCCTCGCTGTTTTCTATCACATAGCCTTCGCTCAGCAGGGTGCTGTGCGCCAATATATTCTGATGGCTTACCGCCAAAACCCAAGCGCCTTGCGCGGCGGCGTCCTTCAGCTGCTCCTCTGCCCATGCGAGGGTTTCTTCCTTTATTCTCCCCGGCTCCTCCGGCGTATTGACATCCAGCAGCAAAATCCGCAGCGTATCGTTCAGGGAAACCACATAGCTTAAAGAAGCCTCGTCTTTGGACAGAGCATTTTCATAGCCAAATGGATAATAGATTTCTTCAAATTCCTCCGGCGTAATATTTTCCACGTAACGATACCCGTTTCCCTCAAAAGCCGCGGCCATGGGGTTTAGCAGATCATGGTTTCCGGGTATTACCAGAACCGGTATCCCTGCGTCCTCCACCTCCTGCAGCTTTTGCGAAAACTCCTGGTGGCTCTGCCTCTCGCCATTAAAGGTGAGATTGCCGGACAAAAGCAGGGCATCCGGCTTTTCCGCCAGAATCTGTTGTATAAAGGCCTCCAGGATTTCCTGCGAATACCCCGTCATTTTGCCGTCCGCATTTTCCATCATATTTTGAAAATAGGCCCCCTGATCCGTCAGCTCCGGCGCAAGATAATGGATGTCTGTCCCAATCGCCAAGGTGACGGGACTCACCGGGCCAGGCGCTTCTGCTGCCGCCTGCTCCTGCCCTTGCTTCTTCCGCCAATATAAAAAGGCTGCCAAAAGCAAGCAAAGACAAAGGCATAGGCATACCGCCCAAAACAATCTCCGCTTTTTCATCGTTCTATTCCCAGTTTTATATTCCTCTCCGGTTCCCAGTTCTATTATTCTCCCTTCTGTTCCCTTTACGACTCGGAATCCGACAGTTCCTCCGTAAGCTTCAGAATCTGCGGCGCGATTTTCTGCCGCTCCTTTTCCGTAATGCGCTTATAAATCGGATACGCCGCCGCCACAACGGCAATGCCCGCCAACCCGATTACAATGCCGGGAATAAACCACTGCTCCATCCACACCATGCTGCAGCACATACCGATGCCCATCAGCAGACAGCCGGCCACTCCTACGGCGATGGAAACCTGCGTACCCTTGCGGGTAGTGCTCTGGTCCAAACGGCGCAGTTTTTCCATCTTATCTTCCTGTTCTTCCCTGGGCAGGTATTTCTTGCGGATATTGCGGATCTCCTCCTGCTGCCCCGCCGAATACGTATAGTGAAAGACCTCCCTCGGCGTTTCCCCTGCTGTTTCCTTTGAAGTTCCTCTTGCTATATCACTCATAAGCTTTCGTTTCAGCCTCTCTTTCTTCTTTTAATTTCCTGGAAGCGTGAACAATCATATACAGCCCTGCCCCTATCACAATTGCGCTGACGGCGATGCCGGTGGAGCCGACCATCACCTGGCGAAACCAGGGGGCCGTGTTATCGTTATTAAATTGGGTCAGCATAGCCGTCTCCAGCGAGAGCATGGAAACCAGGGCTGCCGCCAGATTAATCACCTTCGCTGCCGACATGACGGGGCTGTGATACCGGCGATAGCGGATCACATTGATCACTGCCATAATCATAGTATAAAAGGCATACAGCGCCATGGCATAGATCAGCGTGCCGGCATAATGAAAGCCTCCCTCCTCATGGAGGACCATCACCACCACGCCGGACAGCGATGCATTCATCATCACCAGAATGATTCCGCAGAGGCGATATCGCCTCCATTCGCCGTCCATATTCTTTCCAAAGCCATTTTTATGTGCGTACCGAACCAGCAGAAAACGCATCATCGTCAGGAAAATGTAATAGACGGCCAGTGTTCCAAACCAAATGGAGCGATACAGGATTCCCGATAAGGCATTCATGCCTGCATACAGCAGATTGATGCACAAAGACAGGTGCAGGCTCACATTCAGCCGAAAAGGAATGTCCTTTAAGAATCGGTTCACCAAAGCAATGCTGTTCAGCCATTTCCAAATTTTCCGGACTGCCGGCACAATTCCGGTGCAGAGAATAACAAGCGCATAAGCAGAAAACACATAGGATACATAGGCGATGGGGCTATCCTCCCCCGCCACCGCAAAGGTATAAATCAGGAGGGCTGCCGCCGCGGGCACGCTGATCACCACGACTGCTGTCCCTGGATATAAAATTTTATGGAAAATCCTTTTAAGATTTTCCCCGTTATGCTTTTCCATCTTGCTTTCTCCTGAGTTTTACTGTGAAGACGCTTCCCCTTCCCACCTCGCTGCTGACGGAGATATCGCCCCCGATGATATCGATCACCCGCTTTACCAGCGCCAGCCCCAGGCCGTTGCCCTGGGTAGCATGGGAGGTATCCCCCTGATAAAACTTTTCAAATATATGCCTGCCCACTTCCGGCGCAATGCCGCAGCCGGTGTCCGCCACCTGGACAATGGCGTACTCCCCCTCGGACCGCAGCGACAGGGAAACCCTGCCCTTGGGCTCTGTAAATTTAACCGCATTGGAAAAAAGATTGTTCCAGACCAGGGACAGAAGCTCCGCATCGGCGTCCACCATGACCTCCTCTTCCACATCGGACTCGATATCCAAATCCTTCTCCTCCCATGCGCTCTCAAAGGAGAGCAGGCACTCGCAGAGCTGCTCTCCCAGGTCGTAAGTCTCCACGGCCGGATAAATCTGCTGATTTTCCAGCTT
>CALWGV010000047.1 GCA_944380185.1 uncultured Lachnospiraceae bacterium | reverse complement strand
TATCGAGGAGGTTCATACGAATGTCAGATTTAAGTTTTGAACAGTTATTAGAAGGATCATTGAAAAAAATACGGACAGGAGAGGTTGTAACTGGTAAAGTCTTTGACGTAAAGCCTGATGAGATTATCGTGGATATCGGTTACAAGTCCGATGGTATTATTCCGAAAAATGAATACACCAATGATTCTTCTGCTGATCTGACGGAATTGGTAAATGTGGGCGATTCTATTGAGGCCAAGGTAGTGAAGGTCAATGACGGTGAGGGCCAGGTGGTTCTGTCCTGCCGCAGACTGCAGGCCGAGAGAGGCAGCAAAATGCTGGAGGAAGCCTTTGAGAATAAGACCGTGCTGACGGCCAAGGTTGCTCAGGTCATGAGCGGCGGCTTAAGCGTTATGGTGGATGGCGTGCGTGTGTTTATCCCCATCAGCCAGGTTTCCGATACTTATGAGAGGGATTTGGAGAAATATAAGGATGCCGAGATTGAGTTTGAACTCATTGAATACAATCCCAAGAAGCGCAGAGTGATTGGCAGCCGCAAGCAGGTGCTCCTGGCCAGAAAGGCGGAGCTGCAGAAAGAGCTGTTTGAGAGAATCGAAGTGGGACAGACCGTAGAGGGCACAGTAAAGAATGTCACCGATTTCGGTGCCTTCATCGATCTGGGCGGTGCAGATGGTCTGCTGCACATCTCTGAGATGAGCTGGGGCCGTGTGGACAATCCCAAGAAGCTGTTTAAGACCGGCGACCATGTCAAGGCTTTTATCAAGGACATTAACGGTGATAAGATCGCCCTGAGCATCAAGTTCCCTGAGACGAATCCTTGGCTGACTGCCGCTGAGAAATATGCGGTGGGCAATGTGGTAAGCGGCCGTGTAGCCAGAATGACGGATTTTGGCGCGTTTGTGGAGCTGGAGCCCGGCATTGATGCTCTGCTTCATGTGTCTCAGATTTCCAAGGATCATGTGGAGAAGCCCAGTGACATTCTGAAGATTGGTCAGGAGATTCAGGCCAAGGTAGTGGATTTCAACGGCGAGGATAAGAAGATCAGTCTGAGCATGAAGGCTCTGGAGTCTGCTGCTCCCGCTGAGGAGGAGACCGTTTACAGCGACTCCGAGGAGACCACTGAGGAGGAGTAATCCGTACAGAGACAGACGATGGATAAAGCCCTTTCGGCCGTTATGGCCGAGGGGCTTTCTTTTTCCGGGCAGGAAAAATTCGAGAGGAGCGGCGTCATGCAGATTTCCAGTAGATTTACTATAGCGATCCATATTTTTGCCTGTATCGACACTTTTGGGAAGGATCACAAGGTGACCAGTGAATTCCTGGCGTCCAGTATCTGTGTCAATCCGGTGATTATCCGCAGGATTCTGGGGCAGCTGAAGGCAGCAGGGCTGATCCATGTGCAGCGAGGAAGCGGCGGAGCCTCTATTGCCCGTCCTCTGAATGAGATTACTTTTCTTGACGTCTACCGGGCGGTGGAATGTGTGGGGGCAGAAGGGCTTTTTCACTTCCATAAACATCCCAGCGATAAGTGTCCGGTGGGACGTAATATTCATCATGTGCTGGACGGCCGGCTGGATCAGATTCAGGGGGCCATGGAACGGGAGATGGAGAAGATTACAATGGACGATGTAATTCGGGATACGCAGCATTATATTAAAGGAGAGACCGAAAATGCTGCTTTGAACGAGGCATAAAAACAGGGAGATAATGAAGGCTGTCTAATTTTAGATTTTGCAGAGAGGGGCCATGTCCGAGGAAGGGTTTTCCGGGGATATGGTCTTTTTTGCACTTAGAGCGGCGGAGAGAAAAAATCAAATGTAAGTATTGACATTACAACAAAAACGTGCTATTATCTTGAATGTAATAAAAATAGTTACATTAAGCGCGTTTTTTGTGCCAGGGGGAGGAAAGGATGAAGACAGAATATTATCTGAAGAGATTGGTGGAAGAATTCCACTCCACCACGGTAGCTACTCTGGGGCAGGATGGCCATCCGCAGACACGAGTGATCGATATGATGCTGTGGGATGAAAAGGGTGTCTACTTTTTGACAGCGAAGGGAAAAGCATTCTATGATCAGCTGGTTGAACAGGCCTTTGTCGCCGTTTCAGCTACAAAGGATAAGGCAGCCATCTCGCTGCGGGGGAAGGTACGCAGCATCGGCAGTGAAAAGCTGGATGAAATTTTCGAAAAAAATCCTTATATGCAGAAAATTTATCCGGGAGATACCCGCGCTGTCCTGGAGGTTTTCTGGTTCTATGAGGGACAGGGAGAATATTTTGATATCAGCGATCCTTCCCATGTAGTCCGTGAGGCTTTTGTGGTAGGGGACACTGCTCTGGCGGCAAGCGGTTATTTTGTCGGCCAGGGCTGTATTGGCTGCAAGCTGTGCTATTCCGTATGTCCGCAGAAATGTATTGATATTTCGGTGAGACCAGTGAAAATAGATCAGAGCCATTGTCTGCACTGTGGGCGCTGTGCAGAGATTTGTCCGAAGCAAGTGATCATAAAAAGATAGACCTAGAAAGAAAATGTATAAAAGAAGCGGACGGATGATGATGGGGAAAGGAGAGGAGAAAATGAGCCACGAAGAACAGAGAATATTTCTGATTAAAGAGCTGCTGGCGGAGGACAGCCGATATCAGGCCATAGAGATTCCTGACGGCACAGAGGAGCAAAAGGCGCTTTTGCGCAGTTTGATGAATGTGCGTATGCCAAAGCCGATCAGCCGGGACTTTCTCCAAGTACAAGACGAATACCTGCAATACGAACGGGACAAACGTGGCATCACGGACGGTGCGAAGCTGCCCTCCATTTCCAGAGATTCTCGCCTGGTATTGTGGCAGGGGGATATTACGACCTTAAAAGCGGACGCAATCGTGAATGCAGCAAACAGCGGAATGTTGGGCTGTTTCCAACCTCTTCACTCCTGCATTGATAACATCATTGGCACGAGGAGCGGAATCCAACTGCGGCTCTACTGTTATGATATTATGAGCAAACAGGGTCACGAGGAACCTACGGGACAAGCAAAGATCACGCCTGCTTTTAATTTGCTCAGCAAATATATCCTGCATACTGTGGGGCCGATTATCTATGGGTCGGTCAGCGAAGAGGACTGTGAGGCCCTGGCCTCCTGCTATCGTTCCTGTTTGGAGTTGGCTGTGGAGAACGACAGCCGGAGCATTGCTTTTTGCTGTATATCCACCGGTGAATTTCGCTTCCCCAATGAAAAGGCAGCGGAAATCGCAGTCCAGACAGTGACATCCTTTTTGGATACACAGAAGCCGGACATTCGGGTTATCTTCAATGTGTTCAAGGATGTGGATTTACACATTTATCAAAAGCTCCTGGGGGTATCCAGATGTTAAGAACTGAAAGAAAAACAGCACAAAAGGTTATTGAGCTTCGAGAAGCATTAAAGCGAGCAGATAGGGTTTTAATTGGTGCCGGAGCGGGCCTTTCGACATCCGCTGGCTTTGCTTATGGCGGAGATCAATTCCATCGTTATTTTGCCGACTTTGAAGAAAAATACGGTTTTCACGATATGTATTCAGGGGGATTTTATCCATTTCCCACCTTGGAGGAACATTGGGCCTACTGGAGCCGGTTTATTTTCCTCAACCGCTACTGTGACCCGCCCAAGCCGGTGTACCAAAACCTGCTGGAGCTGGTAAAGGACAAAGATTATTTTGTGCTCACTACCAATGTGGATCACTGCTTTCAGAAAGCCGGATTTGACAAGCATCGCCTGTTTTATACGCAGGGAGATTACGGCCTGTGGCAGTGCTCCAAGCCCTGCCACGACAAGACATACGATAACCAAAATGTTGTTCGCCAGATGGTGGAGGCCCAGGGGTTTAAAATAACAGCCCAGGGGCTGGAACTGCCTGCCGGCAATCTGCCAAAGATGTCCGTTCCCACCGAGCTGGTTCCTTATTGTCCAAAATGCGGCGCGCCCATGGCGATGAACCTGCGGGCGGACGATACCTTTGTCCAGGATAAGGGGTGGTATGCTGCTGCAGGGCGTTATGAGGATTTTGTCCGGCGTCATGGTAATACGCCCATTCTCTATTTAGAGCTGGGCGTTGGGATGAACACCCCCGGTATCATCAAGTACCCCTTCTGGCGGATGGCTTATCAGAATCCGAAGGCAACGTATGTCTGCATCAATTATGGGGAGGCTTATGCGCCCAGGGAAATCGCAGAACGGTCTGTCTGTATTGACGGGGATATTGGCGAGGTGCTAAAAGAATTAAAATGAACACCAGCAGATTTATTAGCAATTCGTTACCGGGGCATATTTTGAGCCAGTTGCTAAAAAGTTATGATATCCTGCGGATATCCCGATAAAATATCAGTACTTAAACTATTACGAAATAGTGCATATTTGCGCTTTTTTTCGGAATAATATAGGATATATCACTTGACTGGAAATTTCTTTTTGGGTATAATATATTCCGAGTATAGGTGCTTATACACTTGTACTCGGAATGGAGGGCTCTTATGGAAATCAAGCGTGATGTGTATCTGAAAAAATTGATTCGCAAGAAGAAAAATGGTCTGATTAAAGTAGTGACTGGTGTACGGCGGTGTGGGAAATCCTATCTGCTCTTTCGTTTGTTCCATAATCATTTGCTGGAAGAGGGCGTTCCCGAAGACCACATGATTGAAGTTGCTCTGGATGACCGTAGAAACAAAGCACTCCGTAATCCGGATGCCATGCTCCAGTATATAGAGGAAAGGATGCAAGATAAAGGCGATTACTACATCATTCTTGATGAAGTGCAGTATATGGACGAATTTGAGGATGTGTTGAACAGCCTGCTGCACATTCCTAACGCAGATGTCTATGTCACCGGTAGTAATTCTAAATTTC
>CALWGV010000046.1 GCA_944380185.1 uncultured Lachnospiraceae bacterium | reverse complement strand
ATTACATGTCACCAAATGACTTTGAAAAACTATATGAGCAGACACAGACAAACGAACTGCTCTTAGTAAGTTAAGATGAGGATAAATTTCTCATTTTAACTTGCGCTAAATCTTGACATAGGACCAGGAAAACACAGTCCGGTCGGTCAGACAGGCAAAAACCGGGGCCGGACACCTGGATGCTTTCCTGGCGCTGGAGAGGGAGCCTGCCTGTGTTCAGGAGAATAGCACACAGGGCAATCAGGCAAATCATAATCAGGCAAATCGTAATCGGGTAAATCGTAATCGAGTAAATCATAACCAAGTAAATCATAGCCAAGTAAGTTATAGCCAGTCAGATAGACGGCAGGAGCAAGACAGCGGAGAGGACCCTGTACTGCGGGACGCAGTCTCTGTGGAGGTCAGCTTTGCGCATGTGGATTTTTCTTACGGAAACCGGGTGATTCTGAAAGATTTCTGCGCAGACTGGAAGGCGGGAATATGTCATTACATCGTAGGGTCTGTTGGTTCCGGCAAAACTACGCTGATGAAGCTGGTGACGGCCATGCTGCTGCCGGATAGAGGGGAGGTGCGTGTCTGCGGCTGTCCGACACACAGCTGGGATAAGGAAAGGCTGCGCGAAAAAATTGCCGTGATGTCTCAGGAGATGATCCTTTTTGCGGATACAATTCTGGAAAATGTGCGCCTCTACCAGAGGCAATACAGCGAGGAAGCCGTGCAGAAGGCGTTAGAGACGGCGGGCTTGTCCGACAGAATATCAGCTCTGCCCTGTGGAATACGCACACGGCTGGCGGAGGATGGAGGCCCGCTCTCCCAGGGAGAAAAACAGAGACTGATCTTTGCACGCTGTATACTGCAAAATCCAGATATTTATATTTTGGATGAGCCTACGTCAGCTCTGGATGCAGAGCATAAAAAAGAGGTGATAAAAGTGATCGCGAACCTGGCAGAAAACCATCTGGTGCTGGTGATTACTCATGATCGTGAATACATACAGCCGGGATCTCAGGTGACGGAGCTGAGGCAGGGGGGAGTTGGATGAAAAAGACATTGCGGCAAATTGTTCTTCTGTTTCGGCCGGTCAGATCGTTTTTGCCGGTCTATGTGCTGGCCATGATTATTGTAGGTTCGCGCAACCTAGTCATCAATTATCTGACTGCCTTTCTGGAGTCTGCTGTCGCCGGGGCAGCCATGGAGGGCGAGGGGAAGCGGCTTTTGTCGGCCAGCCTTTGCTTTCTGGCGGGGGTGACGGCTTTCGTGGTGGTGGATACCCTGGGTCTTTATCTTCACGGAGTGACGACTCACCAGATGACATTGCAGCTGAAAAGGAGGATTCATCAGAGGGTCATTTACAGCGATTTGTCTGCCTTTACACAGGCAGGCGGCGGCAAAAGTGAAGTGCTCTCGAGGCTTAATCAGGATGTCGGACTGGCAAAGGAGATTTACAGCAGTTTCCTCCTGACACCCTTGATGTGGCTGATTTCCGGCACCGGCGCTGCTGTCAGCGTTTGTGCCCGTTCTGCACATATCGGTCTGCCGCTCCTCCTGGCAGGCGTGGTGGGGCTGATCCTTCAGTGGAGACTGGGTAAAAGACAGCGCCAAGTTTCACGAAGGATGCAGCAGGCGCTGGCCGGAATTCTTTCCGTGGTAAATGATCTGCACAGCCACGGCCTGACCATTCGTTTTGCAGGTCTCACAGATGCCTTTGCGCGGAGACTGGCAGGATATTTAGGCAGATATGGAGAGGCAGGAATGGAGGATGCCTGCATACAGGCTGAGCTTGACGCTGTGGGATCAGTGCTCTACTGCTTTCAGTACATGGGAACGATTTTGTTGGGGCTGGCTGCAGTGGGGAGAGGAGCCATCGAAATCTCCGACCTATTTTTCATCGTTCAGATGTCCAGCCTGATGCTCACTGCTTTTTCGGCGATCGGAAGCGCAGTGGTTTCTCTCCAGAAAGCGCTGGCGGGAGCAGAGAGAGCAGAGGAACTTATGCAGCTGCCGGAGGAAAAGGGAGGGTCGGTCAGCTTTTTTGCGCCTGATGCCTATGTGCTGGAGACCGAGGGCGTGGTCTGCCGTTTTTCGGCGGAGGTGAGGCTGAAAATACAGGGGCCGATAAAGATTCCGGCGAAGAAAATAACGGTGATCCGCGGGGAAAGCGGGAGAGGGAAAAGCACGCTGCTGAAACTCATGCTGGGACTGTATTCCTATGAGGAGGGTTCGCTGCGGCTGTGGGGAAGGGAACTTGCAGATTACGACCGCAATTTTCTGCGGCAGCAGATGGCTTATGTACAGCAGCCTCCCTTTATCGTGGCAGGAACAATCGAAGAAAACCTTATGCTGGATCGGAGGAAGGGCGAAGAGGATAAAATGGATCCGCGAAAGCTGCAGAGAGCGGAAGAGATCAGTGGTATGGCAGACTGGCTGCCTGGATTTGCGGACAGAGAGAAAACTGTGCTGAGGGAGGGGGGCGCGCCGCTCTCCGGCGGGCAGAGACAGACATTAGTCATCGCCAGAGCGCTGCTGAAGAACAGTCCGATTCTTCTTCTGGATGAATCCTTTGCCAATATGGATTCCCGATTGACTAAAGCGGTCATGGACAGGCTTAGAGCAGACGGAGGGGAGAGGACTGTGATCATCGTCAGCCATGACCGGCAGGTGGCAGATCAGGCGCATACCGTGATAGAATTGTAGACAGACAGCATTGCGGGGCTGTCAAATTCCCTTTATAATAATGATAGCATCAAGGGCAGAAGTGGGATGTATTGTGATGAATCGAGAAGGACGGTGACGGCGATGAAATACAAATTTTACGGATGGGAACAGGCGGATGCTGTGCCGGCGGACAACCGGTATCAAAGCATTGCCAATCCGCGGCAGCTCTACGATCTGCTCACAGAGGTGTGGTGCGAGTACACCTGTGCGCCGCGGCTGAGAGATGGATGGAGTCCGGAAAACAGGACGCTGGGGCAGTGCTCCATCACAGCCTTTCTGGCACAGGATATTTTTGGCGGCAAGGTGTACGGGATTTTACGGCCGGGCGGAAACTATCATTGCTACAATGTGGTGGGAGACTGTGTATTTGATTTGACCAGTGAACAGTTTGGTGAAGAGAAGCTGGATTATACGGATAATCCAGAACAGTTCCGGGAGACACATTTTGCCAAGACGGAAAAGCTGGAGCGCTATCAATACCTGAAAAAGGAGCTGGAGAAATTGCTTGTCTCGAAAGCATCCTGCGATATGGGGATCAACCTGGATATGGAATAAAAAAACAGTTGGGGGCGCTATGATACAGTACAATATTTATATAGGGGAGACCGTGTACATGGCGGTTATTGCGGTCTGGGGGATCCGGCGCAGATACCCTCTGAGCTGGTTTTTGCTGGCGGCACTGTCAGGCTTATATTTTCAGCTGCTGTCGGCCTATGCCGTTTTTCCTCTTGTAAGGATGGGGGAATCTTTTATCCTCTGGTCTCCGGACAGCTTCAGTCTGGATTTTGCAAACGCTTATTCAACCAGACAGATTATAGAAAATCTGATTTTGACCCTTCCTATGGGTTTTGTCCTGCCTTTTTTGCTCGATCAGGGCAAGCGGCGGAGATTTTTCACCGTGATTGCTTTTTCGGTCGGTGTGGAAATGGTACAGCTGGTCGGTGTGCTGCTGCGAATCAGCTTTCATACCTTTGACATAAAGGATGTCATGCTAAATGCGGCCGGCGGCGCAGCAGGGTGCGGTTTGTTCTGGCTGTTTTGCCGAGCTGCTGCTGCGGCGCGGTTTCTGCCCGACGGAGGGCACGGGCCCCTGGCGCTGATGATTCGGGTGGCTCGAAACTGCGCGGCCGGCAGGAGCAGTCTGGCAGGAATAGAGAGAAGATAGAGAAAGCATAGGGAAGATAGAGATTCCGCTTCTTGACGCAGTCATTTCCATATTATATGATGGAGGGGAGCAAAGATGCGTTAATCGCCTGCCGGTCTTTTATTTTTGGGGAGACTGAGGCAGACGAGGAGATAGATTGTGAGGACGGAAAGATCAGAGCGATAAGAAAAAGAAAACGGTATGGGAGAGTGCTGAAGGCATGGATTTTATGTCTCTGCCTGAGCGCAGGATTGACCGGCTGCCGTCAGGCAGAGGATATTCTGGAAATATTTCGTCAGGGACAAAATGAAACCCGGGCCGAAGAGCAGGCCGAAGCACAGCAGGCGGGGCAGAGTATATCCGGGCAGGGCGGCGGACAGGATGAGGGTGCACAGGATGGCAGTGCGCAGACAGCCGGTGCAGGGGATAGGACCGAGCCCTGGGACAGCTATGAGTTTGATCCGCTTTTTTATCCTTATTATGGCGCCCTGAATGAGGATGAGCAGGAAGTCTATCGCCAGATGTACCACAGTGTATCCCAGGGCTCTGACACGGTGGAGCCATGCCGGCAGATTCAGCTGTCCACGGTGGCGCGTATTGTAGAAGCGCTGATCAACGATCAGCCGGAACTGTTCTGGCTGGACAGCAGCTATCAATACAGATATATCGGCGAATATGTGACGGAAATCGTCCTGGAGTTCAACGATCTGGCGGAAAATCTGGATGGGAACCGGGAGCGTTTTGCGATGGCGGCGGAGGCGATTTTGGCGGAGGCAGAGAAGGTGCAGGGAGAAGAGGCAAAGGAGCGCCTGATTCATGACCGCATGCTGGAGAGAGCCGTATATGCGGAAGGAGCGGATTATAATCAGACAGCCTACAGCGCGCTGGTGGAGGGAAAGACGGTATGTGCCGGCTATGCCAGAGCTTTTCAGTATCTGCTGACCAGAGCGGGGATCCCCTGCTATTACTGCACCGGCACGGCGGTCAATACCAGAGGGGGAGAGAATGTCACGGAATCTCACGCCTGGAACATCGTCGTCCTGGACGGCGCGTGCTACAATGTGGATCCCACCTGGAATGACACGGTCCTGGAGGAACTGGGGGTCGTCTATTACGGCTACTATAATCAGCCGGATGCAGAGTTTCTGAAGGATCATACGCGCAGCGAGGCTGGCGGGCAGCTGCCGCCCTGTCTGGGGGAGCGGTGGACCTTTGAGGCAGTGTACGGCATGCCGGCACAGCTGGGGATTATGGATGCTCTGGGGATGGACGAGGGCGATGTGCTCTACAGCCTGAGTGATTACAATGAGAAAAACGCGGAGATACTGACGGAAGCCGGCGAGGGGGAATATCAGACTCTTTATCTGCTGTATGGACGCAGAGCTATGGAGGAAGTGAGAAGTTCCGTGGAGAACCGGGAATATGAAAGCGGATTTTTGAACCGGGTGCTGTCTTCTCTGGGGATAAGCAGCTACAGTTTTTCGCTCTACCTGAATGTGCGGGAGCTGAGCGGAGACTGGTATCTGCTGGTTCAGACGACGCAGTTGTACGGCTAAGCTGTCCGGAAAAGCCGGCAGAGAGAGAAGAACCAATTCTCTCGATATCAATAATAAAAGAAAAGGAACAGGAGAAGGAGGAAAGAAAAAATGGATACTAAGGTTTTTCGCAGTATGTCCTACGGCGTATATGTGGTGGGAAGCGTGGATGGGGAGCGGCCGGTGGGCTGCATTGCCAACAGCATTATGCAGATCACTTCGTCCCCCGCTACGGTGGCGGTGAGTCTCAACCATGACAATTATACCAATGCCTGCGTGGCAAAGAGCGGACTTTTTAGCTTTTCCATCCTGGGGCAGGAGTCTGATCCTTCGCTGATCGGCGGCTTTGGCTTTCGCTCCAGCAAAGATACGGACAAATATGAGGGCGTGGACAGTGAGATGGTCTGCGGCTGCCCGGTCATCAAGGACAGCTGCGGCTATGTGGTCTGTCGGGTGATCGACCGGATGGAGACGGCCACCCACACCGTATTTCTGGGCGAAGTCATCGAAGGGGAGGTAAGCCAGGCGGAGTACCAGCCGATGACCTACGCCTATTATCATCAGGTGATCAAGGGTAAAAGCCCGAAAAATGCCCCCACCTATCTGCCTGAGGAAGATACGCCTCAGCAGGGGGGCAAGGCAGTATGGGTCTGCCAGATCTGCGGCTATGTGTACGACGGCGACCCGCTGCCGGCGGATTATCGCTGCCCGGTCTGCGGGCAGGATGCCGCACATTTCCGGCGGGAAATGCGATAGGCTTTCGCCAGTTAGGATTTTGAACGGAAAGAGGGTGTCCCCGGTCACGGGACACCCTCTATGAAAATTATGAAAAGGAGGAGAGCTGACGCTGCAAATCAGCTCTGTTATGAAAATAATGAAAAGGTAGCTTGCTTTGCCTTACGTGAATTATATTACCGAAGAAAAGTGACGAAAACGTGTAAGGGATGTGAAGCTTTTTTAAAGCTTATGTGGACAGAATGTGAACAGACGGCCGTAAGGACGAAAAAAGAACCGCTTTGACGAGGAGCGGTTCTTTTTTCGTTATAGATATAAAAAGGGAGGAGAGCTGATGCTGCAAATCAGCTCAATTATGAAAAAAACACGAAAAAGGTAATTTGCTTACGCTTCTCTTAAAGTATATGGGCGAAAGATGAAGAAAAAATGTGAAAGGTGAAAACAAATTTTGAATCGGTTGTTAACAAAATATGAACACGGAGAAAAACGGCTTTGCTGGACTTTTGTCCTGCCGTCTGATAAAATAATGTTACCCTGTGAAAGGGATGAGAGCATACAGGAGAAGAGGTGAAGGTTCTATGGTAATTACCTATAAATGCCCCAACTGCGGCGGTGCGATGGAATTCGACGGTTCCAGCGGCAAGCTTCGCTGCGGTCAGTGCGGCACAGAGCTGACTGTGGAGGAGATGGAACGCCTGACGGGAGGGACACCGGAAGGAGGCAGCCGATCCGGCGATGAGGATACCGATGAAGATTGGGATGCCAGTCCATTGGGAGAGGACAGCTACCAGCGGGCGGAGCAGGACGAGGAACAGACGGTCAATATGCGCGTGTATCACTGTCCCAACTGCGGAGCGGAGCTGATGACCGATGAAAATACGGCGGCTGTGATCTGCTCCTTCTGCGGCAGTCCCGGGCTGATTGCCGACCGGATGAGCGGAGTGCGCCGCCCCAGGGCAGTGCTGCCTTTTCGCATCACCAGGAAGGAGGCAGAGCAGCGCTTCCTCAAATGGACGAAGCACGGTCTGCTCACGCCAAAGGAATTCACATCGAAAAACACTCTGGAAAAGATCAGCGGCCTGTATGTGCCCTACTGGCTGTACGATTATCATGTGGATGTGGCCATGAGGGCCAGGGCCACACGCAGCCGGGTCACCCGCAGAGGGGACACGGAGTATACATATACCGATCACTTCAATGTGTTCCGCGAGGTGGAGACCGATTACGAAAAGATTCCTGTGGACGCCTCGGAAAAGATGGACGATGCATCTATGGAATGCCTGGAACCTTTTGACTACAGCGGGCTGAAAGATTTTGACATGGGGTACCTGTCCGGCTATCTGGCTGAAAAATATAATTTTACCAGCGACGAGCTGGAGGGGCGGGCCAAAAATCGTGCCCGAGAGGCGGCCCTGGGCATTACCCGGAGCACCATCGACGGCTATCATACGGTCAATGTGGTGGATCAGCGGGTGCGGATCAATGAGAAACGGGTGGAGTATGTGATGCTCCCCGTCTGGGTGCTGAATTATCGCTATCGGGGGCAGAATTATACCTTTATGCTCAACGGACAGACTGGCAGGCAGTACGGAAAACTGCCCATCAGCGCAGGCAAGGCCGTAGGATGGATGGGGATTATCACCGGGATATCCTTTGTCCTTCTGATGGCAATCGGAGCGATAGGAGGGCTGCTGTGATGAAGAGAAAATACATAGCCGGACTGATCCCGGCCTTGATTGTTTCGCTGCTTCTTTTGTGCGGATACAGTTCTCTGGATCAAAAGGTTTTCGACGATGCCGGACTCCTCACCCAGGACGAGGAGGAGGAATTGCAGAAGGAGATCACAGATCTGGCAGAGGAGCTGTCTCTGGATGTGATTATTGTGACCGCAGACGACACCGATGGCCTCTACACGAAAGCCTATGCGGAAGACTTCTATGACAGCCATGGCTTCGGCTATGAGAAGGAAAACGGGTCGGGCATTCTGTTTCTGATCGATATGGACAACCGGCAGTATTACATTGACACCTCCGCCGGAGCCCAGGAGATATACACGGACGCCGAACGGGAGGATATGCTCGACGAGCTGGAAGACGATATGGTGGAGGGCGACTATTACAGTGCCTGCAGGAGATTTCTCAGCTGCGCCAGACGATATGGGACCAATGACGAGGTGGCCCTGGACGGTTACTACGATGAGGCCACGGATACCTTTGTGGAATATTCGCCGGAAGAACTGCGGGCCAATGAGCGGTCGGCCAGGCTTCGTGAGGTATTTTCCGCTGGGGGGATCCTAAAGAGACTGGCGATCAGTCTGGTGATCGGCGCCGTGGGAATGGGCGCGATGATTTTTTCCGTGCGCAGCCGCCGTACACCGGGGGGAAGAGTGTATTTAAAGCCCGGCAGTGAAAGAATCCTGGCGCGGCGGGATCATCACACCAATACCACGGTGACAACCCGCCATATTCCCCGAAACAACGGGGGCGGTCATGGAGGAGGGGGCAGAGGACATACCTCCAGCCACACCAGCAGCGGCGGCCACAGCCACAGCGGTTCCGGCCGGGGATTCTGAGGGACGCAGGCGATGCCGGCCAGACGGAAAACGGATGGCAGAAACGGCGAAAAATATGATCTGAAACATTACAAAAAAGGGAGGAAAATATGGCAAAGAAAAATCCAGTGGTGACAATAACCATGAAAGATGGAGGGGTGATCAAGGCAGAGCTGTATCCGGAGATAGCGCCCAACACGGTCAGCAATTTTATCAGCCTGGCAAAAAAAGGATTTTATGATGGTCTGGGTTTCCATCGGGTAATCCGAGGATTTATGATCCAGGGCGGCTGCCCTCTGGGCAACGGCACCGGCGGTCCGGGATACAGCATCCGGGGTGAGTTTCGCAATAATGGCTTTGACAATGGACTGAAGCATGAGCCGGGGGTATTGTCCATGGCTCGCAGCATGATGCCGGACTCGGCCGGCTCCCAGTTCTTTATCATGCACCAGGCGGCTCCTCATCTGGATGGAGAGTATGCTGCCTTCGGCCGGGTGATCGAGGGAATGGATGTGGTAAACCGCATTGCGGAGAGCCGGACAGATTTCCGGGATCGCCCCATGGAGCCCCAGGTGATGGAAACGGTCACAGTGGAATGCTTTGGGGAGGAGTACCCGGAGCCGGAGAAGAAATGAAAAAAACCGAGGGAAAGGTGCCAAGAACCCCCGCCTGGCTGAGGTACAGATTCAGTCCGGCGGGGGTTCTTGGCTTTAGGAGGCGGGGGTCAAAAAGCTGGTGACGGCATAGAGCGTCTGCCCATTGTAGATCACTCTCGACCAGCCGTTGCTGCCGACGGCGGTGCGCTCCACCACCTCGCCGTTTCGGATGGTGGCGATGACCTGAGAATCATCTTCCGTGGTGGGTTTGTCGCGGAGATTGGTCACCTCCTTGGCCGTCACAGAATCGTTCGCTGCTGTCCAGACGATGTCGCGGGCATCCACGTCGCCGGGGTCAAAATTGGCGTCGGTGGTCAGATAGCTGGTCAGGGCATAGAGGGTCTGCCCGTTGTAATCCAGCCTTGACCAGCCGTTGCTGCCGATACCGGTGCGGTGTACCCACTCGCCGTTTTGGATGGTAGCGATGACATTGGTGCCCTCGGTGCTGGGAGCGTCGCGCAGGTTGGTTTCGATCTTGGCGGTGACGGAATCATCCACGGACTCGTAGACGCTGTCACCGGTCGCAGGATTGGGGACGGGATTGTAGGAGGCCGCCTCATCCTCGGTGAGCAGGAGACTGGAGACGGCATAGAGAATCTGGCCGTCATAGTCGATCTGAGACCAGCCCCGGGAGGACACGCCGGTGCGCCGCACCCACTCTCCATTGTGGATGGAGCCGGCGACGGTGGAGCCGACGGTGGTGGGTCTGTCCCGGAGATTGGTTATGTCCTTGGCGGTCACCATTTCATCGACGGCGGTAAAGGAGCTGTCCGGCAGAACATTGCCGGCTTCTCCGGCAGCGCCGGGATCCTGAGGCTTGGCGGTCTCGTCATAGCGGAAGTAGGCCACGTTCAGATCCACATGAGCCTGGATGCCGGGGACAGAGCCCTGGCTGGTATACTGCCACATGGTGTGGCTGCCGCTGTAGGAGGAGCTCTCCGTATCCGGATAGGGGACGGCGGGATACTGGGCCACCCATACAGGATAGGAGGCCGAGATCCGGGAAGTGATCCAGGATACTCCGTCGGTCAGATCGTGAGCCGATGCGTGGAAGATGGCTTCATAGCCGCGTTCGGTTATGGCATCCAGAAAGGCCAGGGCATTTCGGGTGCGCTGTTCAGACGAGGTGGAGTACATGCGGCTGTCCGCCGACAGAAATCCCTCGCAGTTGTAAGCGACAGGATAGGTGATGGGATACCCGGCCAGAAAATCAGCGGTCCACAGGGCTTCCTCTGCGGCTTCCTCCTCGGTCACGGCGGTGGAAAAGAAGTAGGCTCCCAGCTGGATGCCGGCCTCGGAGGCGTGCTGAAGATTGTAGGCCGCATAAGGGTCTTCACAGATTTCGCCGGTGTCGGTGGTGCGGTAGCCCACCCGGATTATGGCAAAGTCCACGCCGGAATCTGCCACCTGCTGCCAGTCGATCTGTCCCTGCCATTTGGAGACGTCGATGCCCAGCGTGATATCGGTGCTGTCGTGCTGTGTCAGGGATGCGGCGGCTCCGACGCCGTCGTCGGGGATAGCCGTATCCTGTCCCTGGGGATCGCCCGGATCGTCGGGAATATTCTGACCTGTCCCAGCGGTCTGGCCGGGGGCCGGCTCTGACTCGGCCGAAGATCCGGCTTGGATCACATCAGGTTCAGTGCTGGTCTCGGAGATGAGTTCTGCCTCTCCGGAACGGGTCAGTAACCAGATGACGACGATCAATGCGATCACCGCCACTACGCCTGCACTGACTAACAGGCGGGCTCTTGTCTTATTGTTTTCAGCCATAGCGCAAATCCCCCATTTTTCACATGGTAAGTCATAGGAGCAGAATGCCTTTTTGTCTCTGCTGCAATTATGGTTAGATTACTTTTAAGTGTAGCACCGAACAGAAGGATTGGCAACACAAGGCTTGTTTTTTCGCCGCAATGGATTATACTAAAAAAAGATTTTGCAGGTTCAAAAAAGCAGCTGCCCCTGGTATCATAGGAGATAAGGGAACATGAAAAAATGAGACACAGAGGCGGTCATGGCGTCATAAGATAGTAAGTGAGACAAAAACACAAGAGGAGGAGAGCTATGCAGGTAATTGATTTTCACTGCGATACCCTGAGCCGGCTGCGGGAGGCCGAGCGGGAGGGAAGGCCGCAGTCCTTTCTGCACAATGATTTTCATATCGATCTCGACAAGCTGAAAAGAGGAGGCTATCTGATGCAGTGCTTTGCGGCCTTCGTCTATCTGGGGGATAAGGAGTGCAGTCCGCTGGCGTCGGCTCTGGAGCAGATCGATATTTTTTATCAGATCATGGAGCAGTATCCCGATGAGATCAGTCAGGTAAAAAGCTGGGAGGATGTAAAACGGGTGCGCCGGGAGGGGCGCATCGGCGCCATGCTGACGCTGGAGGAGGGCGGCGCCTGCCTGGGGAGCCTGGGTGTGCTCCGAAGCCTCTACCGTCTGGGCGTGCGGATCATGACACTGACCTGGAACTTTGAAAACGAGCTGGCCTATCCGAACCGGATGCCGGGGAGAACGGCGCAAGCCGCGGCGAGCGAGGCGGAGACGGAGCGCGGTCTCAAGGAGAGAGGCTTTGATTTCCTGGAGGAGATGGAGAGACTGGGCATGATCGTGGACGTCTCTCATCTTTCCGATGCCGGCTTCTGGGATGTGGCCCGCCGCTCCACCAGACCTTTTATTGCCAGCCATTCCAATGCCAGGGAGGTCTGCGGCCATGTGCGCAACCTGACTGACGATATGATCCGGGCCATCGCCCAGAAAGGGGGAATCACCGGGATCAACTACTGCGCGTCCTTCCTGGATGAACGGAAAAATGAGGAGGAATGCTTCGGCACCGTGGCTCAGATGGCCGATCACATCGATCATATCCGCCAGGTGGGAGGACTGGATATGATTGCCCTGGGTTCCGATTTTGACGGAATAGGGGACAATCTGGAGCTGAAGGACTGCTCCATGGTGCCGCTGCTGGCCGACGAGCTGCATCGACGCCATTACAGCGACGATGCCATCGAGAAGATTTTTTGCGGCAATGCCATGCGCCTGCTTCGCGAGACACTGAGATAATCGGGAACCCCCTTTTGGGGAATTTCCAGAAAAATATATGGAGGTACGACAATGAAATTTGAACAGTTGCAGAAGGATATGATTGCGGCGATGAAGGCCAGGGACAAGGATAGAAAGGAAGCAATCTCCTCGCTGGTATCCGCGGCCAAAAAGGCGGCCATCGACGAGGGCTGCCGTGATGACATCAGCGAGGCTTTGGTGGACCGGGTGATCTTAAAGGAGCTGAAAACGGCCAAGGAGCAGCTGGACACCTGTCCGGCCAGCCGTGAGGACCTGCGGGCCCAGTATCAGCTGCGCTACGATGTGATCAGCGAGTATGCCCCTTCCATGATGGATGCGGCCCAGGTAAAGGCAGTGATTCTGGAGCGATTTGGCGCCGTGGCTGCCACGAAGAACAAGGGGCAGATCATGAAGGCCGTTATGGGCGAGCTGAAAGGCAAGGCGGACGGCAAAGTGATCAGCCAGGTGGTGGATGAGCTGTGCCGCTGACAAAAGAAGACGAGGAAGACAGACAACGTGAAAAAACTGCTGAAATACCTGGACAATTATAAAAAAGAAAGTATTTTGGGGCCTCTGTTCAAGCTATTGGAGGCTACCTTTGAGCTCTTTGTGCCTCTGGTCATGTCGGCCATCATCGATCAGGGCATCGCGAACCGGGACACAGGCTATATTCTGCGCATGTGTCTGCTGTTGGTGGCTCTGGGGCTGATCGGCCTTGTGTGCAGCGTGACGGCTCAGTACTTTGCAGCCAAGGCTGCGGTGGGATTTGCCACCAGGCTGCGCCGCGCTCTGTTCGGCCATATAGAGACTCTGTCCTACAGCGAGATGGACACGGTGGGGACGTCCACCCTGATTACGCGGATGACCAGCGATATCAACCAGGTGCAGAACGGCCTCAATCTGACGCTGCGCCTGCTGCTGCGCTCCCCCTTTGTGGTTTTCGGCTCCATGGTCATGGCCTTTACTATCGATGTGCGGGCGGCTCTGGTCTTTGCCGTCGTGATTCCGGTGCTCTGCGCGGCGGTCTTTGGAATCATGCTGGCGGGAATGCCATTATATAAGAAAGTACAGAGAGGCGTGGACCGCATCCTGGGAATCACGAGGGAAAATCTGACCGGCGTCCGGGTGATCCGTGCCTTTGGCCGGGAGGAGGACGAGACTGCCGGGTTCGATGGAGAGAATGAGGCGCTGACTCGGATGCAGACCCTGGTAGGCAAGATCTCAGGCCTGATGAACCCGGTGACCTATGTGATCATCAATGGGGGTCTGCTGGCGATCTTGTGGCAGGGCAGCATATCGGTCAATATCGGCCGTCTGACCCAGGGACAGGTGGTGGCCTTGGTCAACTATATGTCGCAGATCCTGGTGGAGCTGATCAAGATGGCCAATCTGATCATCACCATCACCAAGGCTCTGGCCTGCGCATCCCGCATCCAGTCCGTCTTTGAGGAGAAATCCAGCTTGGAGGAGGGCGCGGCTCTTCTGGAGGGATCAGAGGCGGCATCTCGCGAAAGAGGGAACGAGGCGGAGCAGGGAAGGAAGCAGGATGCAGAACGCGGAACAGAGCGCAGGATGGAGCAGCTGCCGGCTTATGGCGCATCCGTATCCTTTGATCATGTCAGCATGACTTATAAAAATGCCGGGGCAGAATCGCTGACCGATATAAGCTTTACCGCCAGGCCCGGTGATACCATCGGCATCATCGGCGGTACCGGCAGCGGCAAGACCTCTCTGGTAAATCTGATTCCCCGTTTTTATGACGTGTCGGCAGGACGGGTGACGGTGGATGGCGAGGATGTGCGGGCACTCCCGCTGGAGGAGCTGCGCAGTCAGATCGGCGTGGTGCCCCAGAAAGCCCGGCTGTTTGCCGGAACCATCCGGGAAAATCTGTTGTGGGGAGATGAAAACGCCGATGAGGACAGGCTCTGGGAAGCGCTGGAGACAGCTCAGGCCCGTGAGTTCGTGGAAAAGAAGGAGGACGGTCTGGACGCCCGCGTGACGCAAGGGGGAAGTAATTTTTCCGGCGGACAGCGCCAGAGGCTGACCATCGCCAGGGCTCTGGTGAGAAAGCCCCGTGTGCTGATCCTGGATGACAGTGCCTCGGCTCTGGACTTTGCCACCGATGCGGCTCTGCGCCGGGCCATACGAAATATGAAAGAGGCGCCGACGGTGTTTATCGTCAGCCAGAGGACCTCCAGCATCCGCTACGCCGACCAGATTATCGTGCTGGACGACGGCAGGATGGCCGGCATCGGCACCCACGATGAACTGCTGGCAAGCTGTCCGGTGTACAGAGAGATCTATGATTCCCAGTTTGACAGCGGCAAAAAAGGAGATGGTGCGGAGAAAATAACGGCGGCAGGAAAGGGGGCGACCGGGAATGAGCGCCAAAAATAGTTCAAAGAACGATCCGATGTCCGGCCGAAGGAACAGCCAGAAGGATACGCTGCGCAAGGTGCTGCACTATATCCGCCGGTATTGGCTTTTCCTGGGGCTCAGCCTGATCCTGGCTGCCGTGACCGTGGTGCTGACCCTGTATGTGCCGGTGCTGACCGGCGAGGCTGTGGACTTGATTCTGGGTCCCGGACAGGTGGATTTCGCCGGAGTATTTTCCATCGGGGTGACCATCGCCGTCATGGTGGCGGCTACCGCCCTGGCTCAGTGGCTGATGAATGTCTGCAACAACCGGATCACCTACAGTGTGATCCGCGATATCCGCGGCGAGGCATTCCGCCGCATCCAGATCCTGCCGCTCAAATATATTGACGGCCATAACAGCGGCGATATTGTCAGCCGCGTCATCGCCGATGTGGACCAGTTTGCCGATGGCCTGCTGATGGGCTTCACCCAGCTTTTCTCCGGTGTGCTGACCATTGTGGGCACATTGTTTTTCATGTTTTCCATCGACGGCTGGATCGCCTTGGTGGTGGTGTGCATCACGCCGGTAAGCCTGCTGGTGGCCAGCTTTATCGCAGGGCGCACGTTCTCCATGTTCAAGCTGCAGAGTGAGACGCGCGGGGAACAGACGGCCCTGATCGATGAGATGATCGGCGGCCAGAAGGTAGTGCAGGCCTTCGGCTATGAAAAGAAGGCTATGGAGAGGTTTGATGAGATCAACGACCGTCTGGAGAAATGTTCCCTGCGGGCCATCTTCTTTTCATCCCTGACCAACCCCTGTACCCGATTTGTCAACAGTCTGGTCTATACCGGCGTGGGGCTGACCGGGGCTCTGGCTGCTGTGTCCGGACGTCTGAGCGTGGGGCAGCTGTCCAGTTTTCTGTCCTATGCCAACCAGTACACCAAGCCCTTCAACGAGATATCCGGCGTGGTGACGGAGCTGCAGAATGCTCTGGCCTGCGCGGCCCGGATCTTTGAGCTTATTGAGGAGGAGCCTCAGACGCCGGACGATGCAGATGCGGCGGAGCTTACCGATGTGCGGGGACAGGTGGAGATCGACCATGTGGATTTCCGGTACAGGCCGGAGGTGCCGCTGATTGAAAATCTGAATCTGTCGGTGCGGCCCGGAGAGCGGGTGGCCCTGGTGGGGCCTACCGGCTGCGGCAAGACCACGATCATCAATCTGCTGATGCGGTTCTACGACGTGGATGCCGGGGAGATCCGGGTGGATGGGGTGCCGGTGCGCCGCGCCACGAGACGAAGTCTGCGCCGCAATTTCGGCATGGTGCTCCAGGATACCTGGCTGAAGGCGGGAACCATCCGGGAAAACATCGCCTATGCCAAGCCCGATGCCACGATGGAGGAGGTAGTGGAGGCGGCAAAGCTGGCCCATGCCCACGGATTTATCCGCCGTCTGCCTCAGGGTTATGACACCGTGATTGCCGAGGACGGCGGCAATATCAGCCAGGGACAGAAGCAGCTTCTGTGCATTGCCAGGGTGATGCTCTGTCTGC
The DNA here is from genome assembly GCA_944380185.1 of uncultured Lachnospiraceae bacterium. Lineage (GTDB taxonomy): Bacteria > Bacillota > Clostridia > Lachnospirales > Lachnospiraceae > RGIG7193. The sequence goes on along the minus strand of CALWGV010000046.1, from coordinate 56,778 downwards.
CGCCGATGCTGATCTTAGACGAGGCGACCTCCAGCATTGACACCCGGACGGAGTTAAAGATTCAGGAGGCTTTCGCCCGGATGATGGAAGGGCGTACCAGCTTTATCGTGGCCCACAGGCTATCCACAATCCGGGAGGCCGATGTGATCCTGGTGATGCGGGACGGCCGCATCATCGAGCAGGGCCGTCATGAAGAGCTGCTGGAAAAAGGCGGTTTCTATGCCGCGCTCTACAACAGCCAGTTTGAACAGTGAAGGTTTTCCTATATCTTCCCTATATCCCATTTTTCAAGCAGGACAAAAATGGTAGGAGCTATATACAGGTTTTGTTCACTATGATAGAATAAAAACAGAAGACATCTTGTGCTGCCCGTTGATTTGATTCCTTTTTAACAGTGGAGTGAGAGGAGGAACCAGGATGAGGAAAAACCGGAAACTGATTGCCGGAATCGGAGTTTTGATTGCGGTCTGCGCCGTCTGTGCAGCTGCCGCTGTTTGGCGGATGGCAGGAAGAATGGAGGATGGGAATTACTACATTGAGGAATTCGATGGAGATCGAATGTATGTGAGAAGCGCCGAATCCGCAGATGCAGGCCGGCATATGGTGGAGGTGCCGGAGGACGCCATTATCAGCATATATGATCTGGAACCGCTGCTGAGAATGCAGGTCAGTGCCACCTATGAGGAACTCCAGGAACTATGGACTCCCGACAATGTTTACAGCCTGCATTTCGGCGGCGGCGAGCTGGTGCAGATCCGGGAGTATTCGGCGCAGGACGACAGCTATTCCTATTTGACCGAGGAAGATCTGGGGCAGTCCTATTATACGATCAGGCCCGGAGAAGAGGATGGTCAGCTGGTGGCTGTTCCCGTCCGCTATATGGAGTCGGAGGATGCCGAAACGATGAACCTGCCGGGAGAAGCCGAGACGTATACCTCTGCTGACGGAGGCTGGACGAGCATTGCGTATGCAGATGAGGCAAAGACCGTCTATCTGCAGGAGGACACCCGGTATTATATTCTCACTTCTTACGACGCCTCCCGCAGCAGCTGGCAGGAAATCGAAGAGAACTGTTTCTACGATGGAAATACGATGCGCCTTCTCTTGGACGGCGATAAGGTGGTCTGTCTGGTCGCCTATGAGGTGATGTGAGATCGTTGGGACTAAAGTTAAAGTGCGGTGAGTTTTGCTGAAATCTTCTCGAAGCCGAAAGCAATTCTTTCGGTTGGAAAACGGTGATTTTTATGCTTTCTTTCTGTGCGATAGAGAGATCGAAGGGGTGAGCTTTGCCGCAAAAGGAGGGGAGGCAGAGCTCTTTTCTCTTCCCGGGGTATATATGGAATGGCTGGGGGAATATGGCGGACAGTTGCCCCAGATCAGAATGGGAGCGGCAGATGTGATTTATCTTGCCGGGCAGGGTGAGAAAGATGGGAGGACCATGATCGCTGTCTGGGCCTGCGCTGAGAATACGGGAGAAATTCTGTGGAAGCAGGAACTGAATGGAGATACCCTGCAGTACACGGAGGGAGTCGGCCAAAATTTGTATCTGCTCTACCAGGAACACGGTTTGCAGGATCAAGCGACAGTTTTGACACGGATAAGTCTCTCCGGCGAAAGGGAAGATTTGTGGCAGGGCAAACCGGATATGTTTCAGGGCATAATATGCGCAAAACAGGAGGGGGAGCAGATTGTTCTCAGTGATCAGACCGGGTTGTGGATGCTTTGCCTGACAGAGAGAAATTGTGAGCAGCTTATTTTATGGAAAGATTTTGATTATGCGGAGAGTGGGAACATCTGTGCTATAGATGTGACGGACAGCGGGCAAATTCAATGGGTGGATGCTTATCAGGGGCGGCTGAGACGTTTTCGATTGGAGACGGAGGCGGACTTGACAGGTCAAGATCGTGTGCAGGTGGTGCTGGCAGGAATCGGCATCAGCGCGGACCTGCAGTCCGCAGCTGCGCGCTATAACAGAGAACAGACGACATGCCAGATAGAAATAATCGATTATGGAGAAGGGGGAGAGATAAGCGCTCAGGACGCTCTAATGCGCTTGCAGAGCGATCTGGCGGTTGGACAGCCGTTGGATTTGATCTATATGGATGGCTTGGATACAGACTGGCTGGCATCCAAGGGTTATCTGGCAAATCTGTATGACTGCATGGAGCTTTATGGGGGTATGGAAAAAGACGACCTCGTGGAGGAGGTCAGAGGTCTGCTGGAGCAGGAGGGAGGACTGTATTATCTTTTCCCGGATTTTCATCTGGACAGCTTGTTGCTGCAGGGGAACAATCCTTTTGAAAACGAAGGAACACAGAACAATTCTTATGTCCTGGATGTTGAGCCGTATGCTTTTCTGCAGAGCTGTCTTTGGGTAAACCGGGAAACTTGGCTGCCTGTGTCGCAACAGGGGTATGAATTGCGTATGGATAAGCTGGAGGAGCTGATCAGGAAATGTACGGAGTGGATTTCAGCGAGCGGCAGCCGGACAGGTGCAGCGGAGGAAATGACATCTCAGATAAGGGAGCTGGCCATAGAAAATCTGTACACAATTCAGGCCTGGCGTTCTGTTTTGGGGGATGACACTGTGTTTATGGGCTATCCTGTCTTGTCCGGAGGAAGCGCGTCAATCCTTGCGCCCAACACAGTCAGCTGGCAGCTGGCGATCAGCACAGCCAGCGAGAATGAGGAACAGGCCTGGCTTTTCCTGTGCTGGCTTTTGGAGGAGCATGCAAATGTTTCAGCCAATAGCTTTCCTGTTCTTGCGGAGACAATGAACGAAAAGCTGGAAGAGGAGACGACGGTTACAGTCAGCGAAGTGACGGGGGAAAAACAATGGCGCATGATAATGGAAATTGCAGGGAATGAATTCTACTGCTATGGAGCCGGGGAAAACGAGAAGGAAATTTTTCATGAGCTGCTCTCGGAGGCTATTCTGATCAGCCCTCTGAATTCAGATATCTGGCAGATCATCGAGGAAGAAATGCAGGTATATTTTGCGGGAACCCACTCGCTGGAACAAGCGGTGGACGGAATAGAAAACCGTCTGCAGCTTATGCTGGCAGAGCGGTGGGAATGAATCATCGCGTTTAATTATGGCAGACTTTTCCCTTCTGCCTGCCAAGACTATTGACAAACGGAAATTATGCGCATACAATAGTTGCAGATACAACAGTTGCTTCTGCGATAATTGCAGCCGGATGACTGTTTGGCAGAAAACAGCAGGAAAGGGAGGGAATCTCACTACCATGATCAGACGGATCTTCTCATACTTCCACCAGTACAAAAAGTATGCCATTCTGGCGGTATTCTGCATACTGGCGGAATCTTTTTTTGAAATCATCATTCCCCTCATCATGGCGGATATCGTCGATGTAGGGGTGGCAAACGGCGACCGGGCGTATATATTCCGGCAGGGCGTGCTGATGGTGGGCTGTGCCCTGGGTGCGCTGGTGCTGGGAATCGGCAGCGCCCGCTTCTCGGCTCTGGCAGGGCAGGGACTGGGCGCGGAGCTCCGCAAGGAGGAGTACCGAAAGCTCCAGTCCTTTTCCTTTGCCAATATCGATCATTTCCGTGTCTCATCCCTGGTGACGAGGCTGACCAGCGATGTGACCAATATTCAAAATTCCATCTCCAGCGGCATGCGGCCTGCCTGCCGCGGTCCCTTCATGCTGGTGATTGCCACGGCCATGGCATTTTCCATCAATGGGGAGCTGGCAGTGGTCTTCCTGATCGCCCTGCCGGTACTGGGGATCATGCTCTTTCTCATCGTCAGTCATGTGCGGCCTTTGTATCAGAAGATGCAGACGGCCATCGATCTGGTCAACCGGATTATCCAGGAGAATCTGACGGCCATCCGCGTGGTGAAGGCCTATGTGCGGGGGGAGTATGAGGAAGAAAAATTTGAAAAGGTCAATACCAATCTGAAGACCCAGTCGGAGACTGCCTTTCGGCTGGCTGCCCTGAATATGCCGGCCATGCAGCTGGTGATGTACGGCACGATTCTGAGCCTGTTGTGGTTCGGCGGGCGCAAGATCCAGCTGGGCGGCATGGAGGTGGGGGCCCTGACCGGTTTTCTCAGCTACGTGCTGCAGATCTTAAACTCTCTGATGATGATCTCCAACGTCTTTATGATGCTGACCCGATCCCTGACCTCAGGGGCCCGCATCCTGGAGGTGATGGATGAAAAGATCGATCTGACCGACGATGAGGCTCAGGATATCCAGGTAAAGAGAGGCGAGATCGTCTTTGATCACGTCTGGTTTAAATACAAAAAAGAAGCCGAGGAATATGTCCTCAGCGATATTTCCCTGACCATCGGGGCGGGGCAGACCGTGGGCATTATCGGACAGACCGGCTCGGCCAAGTCTACGCTGGTGCAGCTGATTCCCCGCCTCTACGATGTGACCGAGGGAGAGATACGGATCGACGGCATTCCGGTGAAGCATTATCCGATGGAAGGGCTCCGGGATTCCATCGCCATGGTGCTGCAGAAAAACACCCTCTTTTCCGGTACCTTGCGGGACAACCTGCGCTGGGGCAAGGCAGACGCCACCGATGAGGAGATCGAGGAGGCCTGCCGCATCGCCTGTGCCGACGAGTTTATTGACCGCCTGGAAAATGGCTATGACACGGAGATGGGACAGGGCGGCGTCAATGTCTCCGGCGGGCAGAAGCAGAGGCTGTGTATCGCCCGGGCTGTGTTAAAGAAACCCAAGGTGCTGATTCTGGATGATTCCACCAGTGCCGTGGATACGGCCACGGAGGCAAAGATCCGGGGTATGCTCCGGGAGAAGCTGCCGGATATGACCAAGATCATCATCGCCCAGCGCATTTCCTCGGTGCGGGATGCGGATCAGATCGTGATCCTGGACGATGGACGGATCAAGGGCATCGGCACCCATAAGGAACTTCTGCAGAACAATTCCATCTATCAGGAAATCTACGAATCACAGAAGGAAGGAGCGGATCTGTAATGGCGAGATATATGGGATACAAACGGCCTAAGGATACGAAGAAGGCCTTCAAAAAGCTGCTCCACTATCTGGGCTTTCACAAGTGGCTGCTTTTGCTGGTGACCGTGCTGGTTTTCATCAGCACCGGAGCCAATATCATGGGAACCTATCTGCTGAAGCCCATCATCAACGATTATATTCTGCCGGGGGATGCGGCAGGGCTGATCCGCGCTCTCATCGGCATGGGGATCATGTATCTGTGCGGCGTGCTGGCCTCGTTGGGCTATTCGCAGCTGATGGTAAAGACCGCTCAGAAGGTGATCACCGAGATCCGCCAGGATCTGTTCTGCCATGTGCAGACCCTGCCTCTGAAATATTTTGACGCCCACACCCACGGGGAGCTGATGAGCCGCTTTACCAACGACGTGGATACGCTCCAGGAGGCGCTGAACAACAGCTTTACGATGATCATCCAGAGCTTTATCACCCTGGTGGGAACCATTGTCATGCTGGTGGTGCTGAACTTCCAGCTGTCCCTGATCGTATTTTTCTTCCTGGCGGTCATGTTTGCCTTTATCAAATTCAGCAGCGTGCGAAGCAAAAGGTTCTTTACCCAGCAACAGCTGGAGCTGGGCAAAATAAACGGTTTCGTGGAGGAGATGGTCAGCGGTCAGAAGGTGGAGAAGGTGTTCAACCATGAGGATGCGGATTTTGCCGAGTTCTGCCGTCTCAATGAGAACCTGCGCAAAGCTTCCACCGGAGCTCTGAGTCATGCGGGAATGATGGTGCCGGCCAACGTAAGCCTCTCCTACGCCAATTATGCGGTATCCGCCTGCGTGGGCGGTCTCTTTACCCTGGCCGGCCTGTGTGATCTGGGCAGCCTCTCGGCCTATCTGGTTTATGTGCGCCAGAGCGCCATGCCGCTCAATCAGTTTACCAACCAGGTGAATTTCATCCTGGCGGCCCTCTCCGGCGCGGAGCGGATCTTCGAGATGATGGACGAGGAGCCGGAGATCGACGAGGGCAGGATCACCTTCTGTCACGTCGCCGAGAAGGAGGACGGCAGTCTCGTGGAACAGCCCTCTTACACAGGCTCCTTCGCCTGGAAGATGGAGGATGGGACGCTGATCCCGCTGCGGGGCGATGTGCGCTTCGACCAGGTGGTCTTTGGCTACACCTCGGATAAAAAGGTGCTAAACGGCATCAGCCTCTACGCTAAGCCGGGACAGAAGATCGCCTTTGTGGGCTCCACCGGGGCCGGCAAGACCACGATCATCAATCTGGTCAACCGTTTCTATGAGATCCAGGGCGGGACGATCACCTACGACGGCATCGACATCCGCCAGATCCGTAAAAAGGACCTGCGCAAATCCCTGTCCATGGTGATTCAGGATACCCATCTGTTCACCGGCACCATCGCAGACAATATCCGCTACGGACGACTGGGAGCCACCGACGAGGAGGTGCGGGAGGCGGCCCGGGTCGCCAACGCGGACTCCTTTATCCGCCGTCTGCCGGAGGGGTACAATACGATGCTCTACGGCGACGGCAGCAACCTGTCCCAGGGACAGAGGCAGCTTTTAGCCATTGCCAGGGCGGCCATATCCCAGCCCCCTGTATTGATCCTGGACGAGGCCACCAGCTCCATCGATACAAGGACGGAGCGGCTCATTGAAAAGGGAATGGACGCCCTGATGGAAAACCGCACCGTTTTCGTCATCGCCCACCGCCTGTCCACCGTGCGCAATTCCAAGGCTATTATGGTGCTGGAAAAAGGAACGATCATCGAGAGAGGCAGTCACGAGGAGCTGCTGGCGCAAAAAGGGCGCTACTACCAGCTCTACATGGGCCAGTATGAATTGGAGTGAGAAAGACCATGGATGAGAAAAATGACAGAAAAAACGAGGAAAAAGACGAGAGAAAAAGGGAGAAAAAGAATGAGGGAAAGGATGATGAGAAAGAGATTGTGGTAAGTCTGTGGCGATTGGAGTATGCCAGACGCCGGCTGATGCAGCCATTTTTCCTGCAGCTGGGGCTGACGCCCGGTCAGGGGCAGCCCCGCATCCTGCGGGCTCTCCTGAAATACGGCCCCATGTCCCAGCGCCAGCTTGCCGACCGCTGCGGTCTGGATGTGACCACCATGTCCCGCGTCCTCGACCGGATGGAGGAGGCAGGACTGCTCACCCGGCAGGTCAATCCCCAGAGACGCCGGTCCTTTCGGATTGTCCTGACCGACCTGGGGACAGATAAGGCGAGACAGGTGACGGATGCCTTCTGCGGGCTGGATGCCCGCCTCTGGGAGGGCTTTTCGCCCGAGGAGAGAGAGCAGATGGAAAAGGGGCTGGAGCGGATGATCGAAAATCTGGCGGACGATGAGGTCAGATCCAGCCGCCGTCCATGGTGACGATCTGGCCGGTCAGATAATCGGGGCTTTCGCACAGCTGCCACAGCAGGAGGGCGGCCTCCTGGGGCGTGCCCATGCGGCCCATGGGGATTTCCTGGCACAGAACGCGGCTTTCCTCTGCGCTCAGAAAGCGGTTCATATCGGTGTCGATGGCGCCGAAGGCCGCCGCGTTTACCCGAATGCCGGAGGGGGCCAGCTCCTTGGCGAGGGCCCGGGTCATGCTGTTGATTCCGCCTTTTACCGTAGAATAGGCCACCTCACAGGAGGCGCCCACATTGCCCCATACGGAAGATACGTTGACAATGCAGCCCCGATGCCGGGTAAGCATCCGCCGCACGGCCTGCTGGCTCAGGTAAAAGACGGAGCTTAAGTTGGAGGACAGAATCTGCTGCCACTGCTCCCGGCTCATATCCTGAAAAAGGCCGGTGATGGATATGCCGGCATTGTTGATTAGAATATCCACCGCAGGGAAGGTGCGGTCGATTTGGCCGAAAAATGCGGCGCAGCAGTCGGGGTCTCCCATGTCGCCGGTATAAGTCAGACAGGATGCGCCCAGATTCCTGGCCTCCTCGGCGGTTTCTTGCAGAAGATCGCTGTTTTTGCGGCAGCAAAGGGCCAGATTACAGCCGTATTGGGCGAAGAGAAGGGCCGCTGCCCTGCCGATACCGCGGCTGGCCCCTGTGATCACTGCTGTTTTTTTCATTGGATTTCCTCTCTTTATGCTGTATTCGAAACAGAAGTAATGTGTTATACTAAAGGTGTTGTCTTTAGCGAAACGATAGATGAATCTGCCGTTTTTTCTATTATAGCCATGACAGACGGATTTTGTCCATGGTTAATCCGATGGATGTGAACGATAAGAAAAAGGAGAAACAAAAAATATGGAAAAAAAAGAACTGATTATTCTGGGCAGCGGACCGGCCGGACTGTCAGCGGCGATCTATGCCCGCCGGGCGGAGCTGGATGTGCTGGTAATCGAGAGAAACCCCATGTCCGGAGGGCAGGTGCTCAACACCTATGAGGTGGATAACTATCCCGGCCTTCCCGGCATCAATGGTTTTGATATGGGAATGAAGTTCCGGGAGCATGCCGACGGCCTGGGCGTTCCCTTTGTCTCCGATGAGATAACGAAGATCGAAAAAACACAGGAGGGCTATCGCCTGACGGGGGCCGCCGACACCTATGAGACGGAGACGCTGATTGTGGCTACCGGCGCTACCCATCGCAAGCTGGGGCTTGACCGGGAGGAGGAGCTGACCGGCAGAGGCGTCAGTTACTGTGCCACCTGTGACGGCGCTTTTTTCCGCGGCCGTGATGTGGTGGTGGTAGGCGGAGGAGACGTGGCCGTGGAGGACGCTATTTTCCTGGCCAGGATGTGCCGCCGGGTCTATGTCGTGCACCGGAGGGATGAGCTGCGGGCGGCAAAGAGCCTGCAGGCCAGACTGTTTGCCATGGAGAACGTGGAGATGGTCTGGGACAGCGTGTCCTGTGAAATCACCGGTGAGGACCTGGTGGATGGACTGGTTGTGGAGAATGTGAAGACCGGTGAGAAGCGCCGTCTGGAGGCGGACGGTATCTTCGTGGCCGTGGGTATTCTGCCGGACAGCGGTCTGGTGGCCGGTCTGGCAGAGCTGGACGAGGGCGGCTATATCCGTGCAGGGGAAGACGGGGTGACGACTGCGCCGGGGCTGTTTGCCGCAGGCGACGTGCGCACTAAGCCTCTGCGCCAGATCGTGACGGCGGTGGCCGACGGAGCCAACTGCGTCACCTCGGTGGAGCGTTATCTGCACAGCAGCCGACGATAATAAGGACGGGGATGACGACGGAGGCGGTGCGGGATGGAGTATTTTGAGCTGTTAAATACCAGAGGAGAAAAGCTGGGCCGGGTCAAGGAAAGGGAGGCTGTCCACCGGGACGGAGATGTTCACGGGGCCTCCCATGTCTGGGTGGTCCGGCGGGGGACGTCGGGATACGAGGTGCTTCTGCAGAAGCGCAGACCGGATAAGGACTCTTTCCCCGGATGCCTGGACACCTCCTGTGCGGGTCACATGACGGCGGGTGAGGATTTTGTCTCTGCTGCCGTGCGGGAATTGAGGGAGGAGCTGGGACTTGCGGCTGCACCGGAGGATCTGATCTTTCTGGAGCGGCGCTATGTGGAAGGGGAACACGTTTTTCACGGCTGCCCTTTCCGCAACCATGAGGTTTTCGACGTGTATCTGCTGCGCCCGGATTTTCCCCTGGATGGTCTTTCCTGGCAGCGAGAGGAGATTTCCGGTCTGATCTGGCAGCCGGCAGGACAGGTGGAGGAGCAGCTGGCGGCCGGTTCGGCGGACTACTGTATCGATCCCGGTGAGTTTGCGGCCCTTGAGCGTTATCTGACGGGCCGGGGCAAAAGAATCTTGGAGGTGTGCGTGGACTCTGTGGAGTCGGCGGTCAATGCCAGGACCGGCGGCGCGGACAGACTGGAGCTGTGCGCCGATCTTCCGGTGGGCGGGGTGACGCCGTCCATAGCCCTTTTTGAGCGGGTGAAGGAAAAGACGGGACTGCCGGTTCATGTGCTGCTGCGGCCCAGATTCGGCGATTTTTTGTATGACGAGGAGGAGTTTGCCCTGCTGAAGAGGCAGGCGGCTCTGTACAGGCAGGCCGGAGCGGATGCGCTGGTCATAGGCTGTCTGACGCCGGATGGACGGCTGGACGAAGAGCAGATGGGGCGGCTGATGGAGGAGGCGGGCGGACTGCCGGTGACCCTTCATCGGGCCTTTGATATGTGCCGGGATATGGACGAGGCGCTAAAGCAGGCCAGAGCTCTGGGGGTGGGGACAGTGCTTACCTCCGGCGGCTGTGCCTGCGCCCTGGAGGGAGCGAAAAATCTGGCTCGGCTGCAGGCCCATGCCGGCGCGGTGGAAATCATGGCCGGCGCAGGTATTGATGCCGGAGCCATCCGGAGCCTGCGCCGCAGCACGGGTATATTCAGTTATCACATGTCAGGGAAAAGAATCAGACAGAGCGCCATGCAGTACCGCAATCCCAGAGTGAATATGGGGCTGCCGGGGCTGTCGGAATACGAGATCTGGGTGACGGACGCCGGGGCAGTGGAACAGGCCAGAGCGGCTCTGTGGGAGTAACGCTGCAGACGGCAGGCAAATGGCGGTCAGACAATAGCAGCCAGATAGCAGCGGCACGAATAGTATTATCAGTGAGAAAAGCGGGAGAATATCAGGAGGAGATGTTTTCTCGCTTTTTCTTGCGGCGCTGCCACACCCAGTATCCGGCGGAAGAGCCGACGGACAGCAGAACATTGGAGGCGACAGAGAGAATGAACATGGGGGAAGTGGGATCGCTGGCGCTGGTCCCGATCAGTGTGCTGGTGAGAATGCAGGGGATAAATCCCAGCATTCCGCCGGTGATGTAGGCCCGGTAGGGAATCCTGGCGGCACCCATGTAGAGGCTGACGATATCGCAGGGCAGTATGCCTACAATGCGGGTAATATAAGAGAAAAAGAAATCGTTGTCCTGCTGGAATTGCTTTAGTTGTCCCAGCTTGGGATAGCGGTCAAAGATGCGGTCCACCAGATCTGCGCCGGCCAGCCGGCCCAGCCAGTAAGGGGTACTGATGCAGGCGGCGACGCCCAGACTGTTGACCAAAAGGGCTGCGGGGGTGGGGAACATGATGCCTCCGGCCACCAGCAGAGCCACGATGGGGAAGAAGACCGTCAGGCTTTTCAGGCTGCACAGGAGAATCAGAACCAGGGCAGCCAGGACGGGATTGCCCGGGGTATAATTTAAAATATCGTCGACGGAGACGGAGCCGCCGGAGAGCATAAAGAGCGCTGCAGCCGTCAGAATCAGTATGAAGGGCAGCAGAGCCAGAGTGCGGACGGAGATGCGCAGTCTCTTTCGTGAATGGGGCATGATGGTACCTCTCTGTGCAGGAGTGAACGGGAAACTCTACTTATTATAAACAATGGGACCGATTTTGACAAGACGGCTGCAGCCGAAGGTCCATGCGGCGGAAAGAAATGGAAAATAGTGCGAAAGGTGGTTGACATGTTTGATCAAGTATATTATATTCGAGCTGATTCCATGACAGCGGAGGCGGTTTTTGTCTGTATTCCGCGTCATATAAGGAAAAAGAAAGATGGAAGAGGAAAGGAAGACAGGCGATGGGAAAGTATGATAGTGATGTCAAAAGCTTGCTGAAACTCATCGGAGGAAAAGAAAACATTCAGGCGGTATCCCACTGCATGACGAGGATGCGCTTCGTCCTGGTGGACCCGAAGAAGGCGGATGAGAAGGCCATAGAGGCTCTGCCGAGCGTCAAGGGGACTTTCACCCAGGCGGGACAGTACCAGGTCATCATCGGCAATGATGTGGCTGTGTTCTACAATGAATTTACCGCTTATGCGGGGATAGAGGGCGTCAGTAAGGATGCGGCCAAAGCGGCGGCGGCTACCAACCAGAACGCGGTGCAGCGCATCATGGGAACTCTGGGAGAGATCTTTGCTCCGCTGATTCCGGCACTGATCTGCGGCGGCCTTGTGCTGGGATTCCGCAATGTGATCGGCGAGATCAATTTCTTTAACAATGGCACCCAGAGTTTGGCGGACATCTCCCAGTTCTGGGCCGGTACCTATGATTTTCTGTGGCTGATCGGCGAGGCTGTGTTTCATCTGCTGCCGGTGGGGATCGTCTGGTCCATCACCAAAAAGATGGGCACCACGCAGATTCTGGGCATCATATTGGGTCTGACGCTGGTGTCTCCTCAGCTGCTCAATGGCTTCAGCGTCTCTTCCACGCCGGCTTCGGAGATCCCGGTGTGGGATTTCGGCTTTGCGCAGGTGCAGATGATCGGTTATCAGGGACAGGTCATTGCCGCCATGATGGCCGGCTTTGTCCTGGTCTATCTGGAAAAATTCTTTAAAAAACACTGCCCTGAGGTCATCAGCATGATCGTCGTGCCCTTCTGCTCGCTGGTGCCGGCGGTCATCATCGCCCACACCGTGGTGGGCCCCATCGGCTGGAGGATCGGCGATGCCATCGGCAATGTGGTCTATGCCGGATTGACTTCTGATTTCCGCTTCGTGTTTGCGGCTATCTTTGGCCTGCTCTATGCGCCTCTGGTGATGACAGGCCTGCATCACATGACCAACGCCATCGATTCACAGCTTCTGTCCACACCGGCGGAGAGCACGATTCTGTGGCCGATGATCGCCCTGTCCAATATCGCTCAGGGCTCCAGCGTGCTGGCCATGTCCGTTTTGCAGAAGAAAAATGAGAGGGCGCAGCAGGTTAATGTGCCTGCCTGCATTTCCTGCTATCTGGGCGTGACGGAGCCTGCTCTGTTCGGCGTCAACCTGAAATATGTCTTCCCGCTGATCTGCGGCATGGTCGGCTCCTCTCTGGCTGCCATGATTTCCGTGGGCTTCGGCGTGGAGGCTTTCAGCATAGGTGTGGGCGGCCTGCCCGGCATTCTGTCCATCAAACCGCAGTATTACGGTATCTTCCTGGCGGCCATGGCTGTGGCTGTGGTGGTGCCTTTTGTTCTGACCTTCATCGTGGGACGGATCCGTCTGTCCAGGGAGGATCGTCTGGGGGACGCCGGGCAGATCGCTGCAGATGGAGAGCAGAAGGAGAAAGACGGAAAAGCAGATGAGGCGGCCTCGGCAGAAGCACCTGCAGGACAGGCTGCTCCTGAGAGCAGGGGCAGCGAGCTCAAGGAACTGAAAGCAGTCCTGGATGGAAAGGTTATCCCCATCGAGGAAGCTCCCGATACGGTCTTTGCCCAGAAAATCATGGGTGACGGTGTGGCCATCGAGCCTGCCAGCAATGTGGTGAAGGCTCCGGCGGACTGCGATGTGACGGTGGTGATGGCCGGCACCAATCATGCCTGCGGACTGACCTTCCCCGGCGGTCTGGAGCTGCTCATCCATATCGGCGTGGACACGGTGGAGATGGGCGGCGATGGTTTTAAGGCCTTTGTGAAGGACGGCGACCATGTGAAGGCCGGACAGCCTCTGATCGAGTTTGACCAGGAGAAGATTCGCGCTGCCGGTCATCCCTGCACTACCATGATGATCGTCACCAGCGAGGGAACGGCGTCCAATATCCAGATGCACTCCGGCATGGAAGCTAAGGCGGGAGAGACTACGGTCATTTCCTGGGACTGAACAGCCCGGGCAGGATAAAGGCAGGGCAGCAGAAATTCAGAAAAAATAGAGCTTAGAAAAATAAGATCGGAGAATAAAAGGAAGAAAGGGCAGGTGCAAAAATGAGCACAGATTTCAGAAGAAGCACGGTGTATCAGATCTATCCGAAGTCCTTTTGCGACACCAACGGAGACGGTCTGGGAGATCTGCGGGGCGTCATCGGCAAGCTTGATTATATCCAGAAACTGGGCGTGGATTACATCTGGCTGACCCCCTTTTTTGTGTCGCCGCAGAACGACAACGGTTATGATGTGGAGGATTATTATCGTATCGATCCCCGCTATGGTACCATGGAGGATGTGGAAGAACTGATTGCCGAGGCGGCAAAACGCGGCATAGGCCTGATGTTCGACATGGTATTCAACCACGTATCCACTCGTCACGAATGGTTTCGCCGGGCCATGGAGGGCGATCCCTACTACAAAGACTTTTTCTTCTTCCGCAAAGGCAAAGAAAACGGTGAGCCACCCACCAACTGGGAGAGCAAATTCGGCGGCAGCGCCTGGCAGTATGTGGAGAAGTTCGATGAGTATTACCTGCATCTGTTTGACGTGACCCAGGCGGATCTGAACTGGGACAATGAGAATGTGCGAAAGGAAGTGCAGAAAATCGTCCGCTTCTGGATGGACAAAGGCGTGAAGGGTTTCCGCTTTGATGTGGTCAATTTGATCAGCAAGGCGGCTTTTGAGGATGACGATGCCGGCGACGGGCGCAGATTCTACACGGACGGCCCCAATATTCACAAATACTTAAAGGAACTGCACGATACCACCTTCGGAACCGATGCCCAGATCGTCACGGTGGGTGAGATGTCCAGCACGTCCATTGAAAACTGCTATCGCTACGCGGGCCGTGATACAGGCGAGTTGTCTATGGTGTTCAGCTTCCATCACCTGAAGGTGGATTTCATGGGAAATGAGAAGTGGGTGCTGGTGCCGGCAGATTTCCAGAAACTGAAAAATATCATTTTCCAATGGCAGACGGGAATGGCCGAGCACGACGCCTGGAATGCGGTGTTCTGGTGCAATCACGATCAGCCCCGTGTGGTTTCCCGCTTTGGCAGCGAGGGAAGATACTGGAAGGAGTCGGCCAAAATGCTGGCCACCATTATCCATTGCCTGCGCGGCACGCCCTACGTGTACCAGGGAGAGGAGATCGGCATGACCAATACGGATTTCACCGAGATCTCGCAGTTTAGGGATGTGGAGAGTCTGAATCACTACCAGATCCTGCAGGACAAGGGATTGTCCGCTTCCGATGCCCTGCGCATCGTCCAGATTCACTCCCGCGATAATGGACGCACGCCGATGCAGTGGGATGATTCCCGCTATGCCGGCTTTACGGCTGAGGACGGCGCAGAACCCTGGATCGGCGTCAATGGAAATCACGACCGGATCAATGCCCGGCAGCAGCTGGAGGACGCGGACTCCATCTTCCATTATTACCGGCAGCTGATTGCTCTGCGAAAGGAGCTCCCGGTGATTGCTCTGGGCGATATCGAACCCATGGCCGAGCACCATCCGTGCGTATTTGCCTACCGCAGAACCTATGAAGGCCATGAACTCATCGTGGCGGCCAATTTCTACGGCAGAACCGGCGAGTGGAAGGAAGCGCCAGACCTGACCGGATTTAAGCGCGTCATCGGAAACTATGCCGAGGAGAGCAGGCCGGAGGGAGGCGTCTGGTCGCTCAGACCCTATGAGGCATCCGTGTGGTACCGGTAGAGCCGTATGCCGCATGGGCCGGTATGGCGGGTACAGCAGCACAGTGCGTTGAAGGATTTCCTGAAGGGCTTCTTTGCCGCGTCGGGCGATTTGGCAGACATAGGTTTCCCGACGGCCGCATACACTGTAAAAACAAGGTGTATGGGGGTTATTCCCTTGAAGGATTATATCGAGGAACGGGCGGTGGAGATCGCCAACTACATCATCGATTGCAACGCGACGGTACGGCAGACGGCCAAGAAATTCGGCATTAGCAAGAGTACGGTACATAAGGATGTGACCGATCGCCTGAAACAGGTAAACCCGGCTCTGGCAGCCAGAGCCCGTGTGGTGCTGGACGTCAACAAATCTGAGCGCCATATCCGGGGCGGAATGGCTACCCGGGAGAAATACATGGGCAAACTCAAGGCCTGCGAGCAGGCGCAAAAGGAGCGGGAAGACTAGAGCGGGAAAATTAGAAAACAAGAGCAGAGAAAAAGCTGTCTGAAAGCTGTGCATTGAGTCACAGACGAAGGCAGCTTTTTTGTTTTTTTGGTAGGAATACGAGCGGAACGCAAGTCCGGTGCTTCAGGCGTGCGGCTTAAACAGCGGTGCAGTCCTGCCGCGGTTTCACCAAATCTACACATTCAAAGCTGTTATTTTGGCCCATTCTGTATTATAATGATAGGCGACTAATCAGATTGACCGGGTCTGCGGACGGCCCGGATAAAGGAGAGTATATGGACGAGAGACGGAATTTTACAGAGGACAGCAAACAGCGAGAAAAAAGCATGGAAGATACAGAAAATATGGCGAAGACAGAAAATACGGAGAACACAAAGAATGCAGAAAATATAGGAGAGACAGAAAGGCAGGAAAATGCTGCGGCGGATATCTCCGGCGAAAATGGCGGGGATTCGCTTCGGACCGATTCGGGGAAAAAGAACGGCTACCGCAGTGGCTTCATCGGCGGCTTTGTCACGGCGATTCTGCTGGTGGCGGTGCTGGTGGGCGGCGTCTCTCTGGGCAGGCAGCTGGCTCTGAATCAGGCGCAGTCCGGGCAGGCCAACAGTGCCTCCGGGGGGACCGACAGCGAGGACGATCTCATCACCATGGATTTTCTGCAGGAGGTCAGCACGATCTATCAGGACATCAGCAGATATTTTCTCTATGATTATGACAATGAGGATCTGCGGGACGGCATGCTGTCCGGTCTGCTGGAGGCTCTCGACGATCCCTATTCCGTGTACTACAACGAGAGCGGGATGCAGTCCTTTAATGATCAGACCCAGGGAGAATACTACGGTATCGGCTGCTCCGTCTCCCAGAATGCGCAGACCGGCATCATCACTATCGTGAGCCCCTACGAGGGAGCTCCGGCCTACGAGGCGGGACTGAAGCCGGGAGATATTCTGTATGCAGTCAACGATGAACTGGTGACTGGTATAGATTTAGACCAGGTAGTGTCCATGATCAAGGGAGCAGAGGGAAGCACCGTCAAGCTGACGATCCAGAGAGAGGGAGAAAGCGAGATGCTGGACTTCGATGTAGAGCGGCGCCAGGTGGAGATCAACACCGTGGAAGCGGAGATGCTGGACGGACAGATCGGTTACATTGCCGTGTCTTCCTTTGACGGCGTGACGCCGGATCAGTTCATCAATGCCTTTGAAGAACTGAAAGCCCAGGGGATGAAAGGCCTGGTCATCGACATGAGAAATAACGGCGGCGGTCTGCTGACGGCGGTGGAGGAGATGCTCGACTACCTGCTGCCGGAGGGCGTGATTTTCTATGCCAAGGATAAAAACGGCACCAAATATCTGGAGTACAGCTCCGACGAGGAGGCAGCTCTGGATGTGCCGCTGGCTGTGCTGGTCAACGGCAATACGGCCAGCGCCGCCGAAGTGTTCAGCGGAAATATTCAGGATTTCGGCGTGGGAACCCTGGTGGGAACCACCACCTTTGGCAAAGGCATCATGCAGAACACCTACACGATCAACGAAGAGGGAACCAAGGGAATCAAGCTGACGGTGGCGGATTACTATATCCATTCCGACCGCAATATCCATGGCATCGGTCTGACGCCCGATGTGGAGGTGGAGCTGACGGAGGGGTTAGAAAATCAGACGGATGTGGACCAGAGCCAGGACAATCAGCTGCAGGAGGCTCTGCGCGTGGTGAGAGAACAGCTGCAATAAGAGCAGCCGCAGTAAGAACGGCAGCAATAAGAACAGCTGCAGCGGCAGCATGAACAGCAGGGCAGTGCTGGCGCTGTGCCGGAGAGAAGAAGGGGAAGGGAAGATGGAGAAGAGAGAGATTTTTGCCATACTGGAAATAGAACCGACGCGGGACAAAAATGCGATCCGGGCGGCTTACCGCCGCCTGGTGGTCCATGTAAATCCGGAGGATGATCCGGAAGGGTTTAAAAGACTGCGGCAGGCTTATGAGGAGGCCTGCCGTCTGGCGGATGAGCCGGAGACAGATACGGCGGCCCGGGATGAAGCCGCCGGACAGGATGATTCACCCGTGGGCCTTTGGATCGGCCGGGCAGCCGAGATCTACGGCTCACTGCGAAAGCGGACAGAGCCGGAGGCCTGGAAAGAGCTCTTTGCGGATGACCTGTGCCAGGCTTTGGATACAGCCGACGAGGTCAGGGAAAAATTTCTGGTCTTCTTGATGAGCCATTTCCGTTTCCCGCAGAATATCTGGAGGCTTTTTGATCAGGAGTTCTTTATCCTGGAGCAGAGAAATCTGCTTCTGGAAAAATTTCCCTCCGAATTTATCAACTACATCTGCTTTGAGATTCAAAACGGAGGATTTATTGATTTCACCCTCTTTGATGGGCCGGATGACGGACCTTACGATCAGTATATCAGCCTGTATCTCCAGCTGAAGCGTCAGGTGGATATCCTTTGCCAGGGCGAAGGTCAGAGCGCGCGGACCGAAGACGGGGAGAAAGAGGGGGAGAGGCAGGCCTGGGAGTTTCTTCGTCAGCTGGACGAGATGGAGGTCTGGCATCCTTTCGCCGAGGTAGAGCGGATGAGGCTGTATGTCCGGCAGAGGGACAGACAAAAAACGGAGGAGAGGCTGGCGTTCTTGCTGTCCTTGGACCTCGTCAATCCCTATGTGACGCTGCAGTGCGGAGCTGCCCTGGAACATCTGGGCAGAACCGATGAGGCAGGCAGACTCTATGAGGCCCTCCTGGAGCGTCAGTCGGACAATTATCCGGCAGGCGTGGGACTTGCACGCTGTCAGCTGGCGGGGGGAGATTTTGCCGCGGCCAAGGAGCGCACCATGGAGCTTTTGGACGTCAGCAAAAATGATCCGGAGGTGTTAGACTGCATGCACCGGGCCAATGCCCATCTGATTCCGGAGATGGAAAAGAAGCTGGAGGAAAACCCTGACGACTGGCATGAGCGCATCGAGCTGGGCTGGTGCTATTTTCAGGAGGAGAGGGGAGACGACTGCATTGCCCTGCTGACGGGCAGGGATACTGCGGGGGCGGATATGCTGGACTACTGCAATATCCTGAGCCGGACCTATCTGCTTCAGCGACAGTACAATAGGGCTCTGCCTGTGTTTGAAAAATGGCAGAAGCTGATGGAGGCGCTTCCGGACAGCAGCGATCCGGAGCAGCAGAAGAAAAAGAAGCGGCTGGGTTATACGTACTATGCCATCGCCTACTGCCTGCAGGAGACGGGACGCGGCGAGGAGGCTGTAGAGTATTACGACGGGGCTATCGACCGGGAACGGGACGAGGACATGCTCCAATCCTATATGATGGCCAAGGCACAGCTTCTGTGCCGTCTGGAGCATTATGAGGAGAGCGCCGATGCCTGCGATCGGCTGATCCAGCGAAATGAGCGCTACGTGCCGGCTTATGTATGCCGGCAGGAGTGCTATTATCATATGCACCGTGCCCAGGCGGTGGTGGATGAATACCACCGGATTATGGAGCTGTATCGGGATTATCTGCCGCCCTATCTGATGGCGGCCAAGGTGTTTTACTATTACCGGCAGTACAGAGATTCCATGAATGTGATCGAGGCGGCCAGAAAGCAGGGGCTTGCCTCGGCGGAGCTGGACTTTCTCGAGGCCAGAAATCTTCGCTATCTGGCCCAGAAGAGGGAGGAGCTTGAACGGCCCAAGGAGCTGTGCCGACGAGTTATCGACTGGCTTCACGAGCATGGGAATGAGGAGAGAGAGCGTCAGCCCGGCGAGGAAGAGATCGATGAGGCTGAGGTCTGGAAAGAGCTGGTCTTCTGCTACATGGATGAGCGGAATTGGAGCGAGGCGGGAGCCATTGTGACGGAAGCTCTGCGCCTTTTTCCCGGTGAGGACGGCCTGCGCTATGCCAAGGCGGGGATTCTCAAAGGGGAGGGAAAATACAAGGAGGCTGAGGACATCTACCGTCAGCTGATCTTAGGTCAGCCGGACAACACGGTGATTTTGGGCCAGCTGGCCGACTGCCTGGAAAAGGGGGGAAAACAGGGGGAGCTGGAGAGGCTTTACCAGAAGATCCTGAAGTTGGACCCTAATGATGTCCGGGCGCTGTCCAGGCTGATGCGAATCTATCAGGAGAGGATGAACGAGCGGCGGGATATGACCTGGTTTCACCGGGCCATGGAGCTGGCGGACCGGATGGTGAAGCTCAGACCCGAAGCGTATTACTATATCGAGAGGGGCCTTCTGCTCAGCGACGTCTACCGGCTGGAAGAGGCCCTGGAGGATTACCGGCGGGCTATGGAGCTGGAGCCGGACAATATGTATGCCCACAACAATGCCGGCGTCAACTATCGCCACCTGGACCGGTATGAGGAAGCGGAGGCGGAATTTGACAAGGCCATCGCTCTGCTGGGCGAGGAGGAGAAGAGCATTCTGCCCTGGAAAAATAAGATGATTCTGCGCATGATTCAGGGGCGCTTCGACGAGGCTCTCCGGTGCCTGGAGGAAAACGAAAAGCTCTTCCCAGGACGAGCTTCCTTCTATATGGATCGGGCAGAGATTCTGGAGCGAATGGGCCGCTTTGACGAGGCCATCCGGGTCTATGAGAGATATCTGGAGCAAAAGGGGGCCGATTCCCGTCAGGCCCAGACGGATATCGCCATGGATTACGGTCTGAAGGGGGATATGCGCGAGGCTTATAGGAGATATAAGCGCCTGCTGAAGGACCGCCCGGGAGACCGATGGCTGGAGAATCAGTATGTGGAGTTTCTGCTGGAGGTTGCCAGAGATTTTAAAACCGCTTATAATATATTGAAAAAGCAGCTGCAAAGCGGAGGAGACGGCGCAGAGACGATCAAGACGCTGGCAGACATGGTGCAGGTCTGCTTCTTTTTGGGACGGCAGGCAGAAAAACAGCAGTATTTTGACCGCGCGATGAAGGTGCTGGCCCGCTTGCCCCGGGGAGAAGAAAGCTATGTGGGCCTGGGAGCCACGGCCCCCTGCTATCTGTATCATCTGGGAGAGCTGTACTTCTATGGCGGAAATCCGGCCAGGGCGGAGGAGTGCTACAGGCGAATGCTGGAGAGCAGGCGCTGCGATTTCTGCCGTTACGGCGGCTGCTATGAGGCCTATCTGGGTATGGGCATTCTGCGGATGTATCAGAAGCGCCATGACGAGGCGGAGGACTTTTTCAGACGCTGCCTCGCTGCCAATCCCAACTGCAGCCAGGCCAGATACTACATGAACAACAGAAGGAAATGGTAAAATATGATTATTGGAATTGACTTGGGAACCACCAACAGCCTGGCGGCGTACTTTACGCCGGAGGGCCCCCGCCTGATTCCCAACCGCCTGGGGCAGAAATTGACGCCCTCGGTGGTCAGCATCGATGAGGAAGGCCAAGTCTATGTGGGGGAGACTGCCCAGGAGAGGATGCGTCTCTATCCGGACAGCGCGGCTTCCGTCTTTAAGAGGAGCATGGGCAGCGACAAAGAGTATCTGCTGAGCGGCAAGTCCTACCGGGCTGAGGAGCTGTCCTCTTTCGTGCTGCGTTCATTAAAGGAGGACGCGGAACACTATCTGGGAGAGCCGGTCACCGAGGCGGTGATCAGCGTTCCTGCTTACTTTAACGATGCCAGGCGGCGCGCCACCAAGAGAGCGGGAGAGCTGGCCGGTCTCAGGGTGGAGAGGATCGTCAGCGAGCCCACGGCGGCGGCCATCGCCTACGGCCTCTATCAGGAGAATAAAAATACCCGTTTTCTGGTCTTTGATCTGGGCGGAGGGACCTTCGACGTGTCGATTCTGGAGCTTTTTGAGAATATCCTGGAGGTCAGGGCCGTGGCCGGTGACAATTTTCTGGGCGGGGAGGACTTCACCGAGGCGCTGCTGCGCCTCTTCTGTGAGAAGCAGAAGATAGATCCCCTCTCGCTCTCCCGCAAGGAGGCGGAGAGCCTGCACCATCAGGCGGAGGAATGCAAAAAGCGCTTCTCCCAGTCCAATGTATGCACTTTTACCTTCAGCTGGAATGGTCAGACCTATGAACAGCAGATCAGCGCTGTGGAATATGAGGCGGCCTGCGAGGATTTGCTGGAGAGAATACGCCGCCCGATCAAACGGAGTCTGAGCGATGCGGGCATCCATTTAAATGAGATCGACAAGGTGGTCATGGTGGGGGGAGCCACTAAAATGCCCATGATCCGTCACTTTGTGGCCAAGCTTTTCCGCCGTCTGCCGGACGCCTCGGTCAATCCCGACGAGGCGGTGGCGCTGGGAGCGGCCATTCAGGCGGCCATGAAGGAGAGAGACGCGGCAATCCGCGAGGTGATTCTCACCGATGTCTGCCCTTTTACTCTGGGCACTGAGGTGGTGCGCGAGGTGGAGGAGGGGCAGTTTGAGGGCGGTCATTACTGTCCGATCATCGAGAGAAATACGGTAATCCCTGCCAGCCGCACCGAGAGGCTCTACACCGTGCGGGATAATCAGACCCGCATCCGTGTTCATATTCTGCAGGGCGAGAGCCGATTTGCCAAAAATAATCTCTCCCTGGGGGAGATCGAGATCGAAATCCCCAAAGCCAAGGCCGGCGAGGAGCCGGTGGACGTGACCTACACCTACGACATCAATTCCATCCTGGAAGTGGAGGTCAAGGTGGTCTCCACCGGCAAGACGGTGCGCCAGGTGATCAAGGGACAGTATACCCAGATGACCGACGAGGAGATCGAGCAGAGGCTTAAGGACCTTTCCTATCTGAAGATTCATCCCAGAGATCAGGAGGAAAATCGCCTGCTGCTTCTGCGGGGAGAACGTCTCTATGAGGAGAGTGTGGGCAACCGCAGGGTGCTTTTGGAGCAGGAGCTCACGCTCTTTGAGCAGGCTCTGGACAGTCACGACGAGAATCGGATCGGACAGGCCAGAAACCGGCTCAAATCTTTTCTGGAAAAACTGGACGAGCCGTAAGGCCCGTCCGTTTTTTAGGTGTGCGCCGCCAGACGCACATCGAGCAGGAGGCGGTTAGTCACCGCCTCCTGCTCGATTCTATGGGAAATTTTAGCGCACTCCGTTTTTCAAAAGCCGCCGGAAGGAAATGGTAAACATGGTCACGGTGGTGCAGACGGCAATCAGGTCGGCCACTGGCTCGGCCAGAAAAACTGCCAGGGTTTTGGCCTCGTTTCCGCTGAAGAAGAGCGGCAGAATGAAGATAAAGGGAATCAATAAGAACACCTTGCGCAGCAGAGCCAAAAACAGAGATGCCTTGGCATTGCCCAGGGCGATGAAGGTCTGCTGGCAGGCGATCTGCGCACCGAAGACCAGAGAGGTAGCCATGTAGATGCGCATAACCCTGGCGGCGTATTCGCCCAGCGCGGCCTGATCGGTAAAGATGAAGACGAAGACCTGAGGGGCAAATTCACTGATGGCCCACAGCACAGTAGAGTAGACCAGGGCGCTGATCAGAGTCAGCTGGAAGGTTTTTTTGACGCGGGAAAGCTGACCGGCTCCGTAATTGTAGCTGACGATGGGCTGAGCTCCCTGGGTCAGCCCCTGCAGAGGCAGCATGGAAAACTGCATGACGCTGGAGAGAATGGTCATGGCGCCCACAGCCAGATCGCCGCCGTACTTCTGCAGAGAGACATTGAAGCAGACCGTGATGATGCTCTCGGTGAACTGCATGATAAAGGGAGAAACGCCCAGAGCCAGGCAGGGCAGAAGGATATCGGCCCTCAGGCGCAGGTTTTTTAAGCGGATGCGCAGAAAGCTTCTGCGGGAACACAGAAAGATCACGACCCAGGCGGAGGAGATGGCCTGGGAAATGATAGTGGCCAGTGCCGCGCCTTTTACCCCCATGGCGGGGAAGCCCAGATAGCCGAAGATCATGATCGGATCCAGAATGATGTTGCAGACTGCACCGATCAGGACGGAGAGCATGCTGGTGCGGGCGTAGCCCTGAGCGCTGATAAAGGCGTTCAGGCCCAGAGCCAGCTGGACGAAAATGGTGCCGCAGGCATAGATGTTCATGTAGTCCAGGGCATAGCCTATGGTGTTGTCGCTGGCGCCGAAGGCCATCAGCAGGGGACGGCCGAACAGAAGCAGCACGGCGGTAAGGATGAGGGCCACGATGACCAGCATGACGGTGCAGCCGCCCAGAATCTGCTCGGCTGTGTCTTTGCGCTGGCGTCCCATCATGATGGAGGCGCGGGGAGCACCGCCCATGCTGACCAGAGCGGCAAAGGCGGAGACGCACATGATCAGGGGCATGGTGACGCCCACGCCGGTGAGGGCCACGTCCCCGATTCCCTCGATATGGCCGATGTACATCCGGTCTACCATGTTGTAGAGGACATTGATGATCTGCGCGGTGATGGCCGGGGCGGCCAAAGAAAGCAAAAGACGCGGGATGCTCCCCGTGCCGAGACGGTTTTCCTGGGATGAACGATCCTGGGAGACAAGGTTGTCAGACTGGTTTTCTGTTGTAGGCATGGATATATCGCTCTCCTTTCATTTTGCTGCATATGCCTGTTTCTATAATTAAAAGAATATTTATTCAACGGACAAATATAGAAGGAAATTGGCCCTTTGTCAAGAGATTCGGCGCATGACCAAAAAAATTGAAGGGTTATTGTAAAATTGTAATGAAAAAACGGCTTGAAAAAAATATTAAATTATGCTATAGTCTATTCACGGCATAGGGACCATAAATTTCAACATGGCTGACTCAAAGGCGAGTTCCCGAGAGGGTGGCCATTTTTTGTTTGTTTTGGAATTTAACCCAATAAAGCGGCAAATCATTGAAAACCTGCTCCTGTATGCGAGTCTGCTGTGCCAGGCGCGCAAGAGACCGCCGGGGCAGAAGAAATGTTCCCGGACTTGATAAGAGAGGGGTTTTGAATGAAGTCAGCCAAGACACGCAAGACGCGCAGATCCTATTTGCAGGATTTTAAAAAAGATAAAGACGGCAAATACGTATACCAGGGCAGCTGGCATCGGTATCAGTACGGTCAGCTGAGCAGACAGAAGCTGCTCATCCGGCTGTGGATGATGTGTGCCGTTTTGCTTTGCGCCGCCGTGACGGCAGGATGTATTCCGGCAGCCGGCATGGATGAATGTTTTTACGTGCTGCTGCCCTACACGATTTCCCTCGTGGCCGGCATCAGCGTGTGTTGGTCTCTGGGTCGCCTCAGCGCCGCAGGAGAGAGGGTTCGCAGCTATGTCTACGAGACATCCTGCAGTAAGATTCCCTTTCGCTCGGCAGTGGCGGCTGTTTTTGCGGGTGCTGCTTTGCTGGGAGAGCTTCTCTTTCTGTTTCTTCATCATTTTGAGGGGGCAGACGGCTGGGCAGTTTTGTTCCTTGCCCTGGAGCTTGCGGCCTGCGCATCGGCCTTCCTGATTTACAGGATGGCGTCCCGCATCCGCTGGACTTTGTGCTGAGTCCGGCGTCCTGCTACTTTGTTGAACCCGGGCATTGCCCGTTATGAGTTCAAATAAATAAAAAAGAGGAGGAACATAATGAAGAGTACAAAGAAAATCTTTGCCCTGCTTCTGACGCTGTGCATGTGCATCGGCCTTCTGTCTGCTTGCAGCAGCGGTACCGACAGTACCACTTCCGCGGCCACCGAAGGCGCAGCTGGTGAGACCACCGGCGAGAGCACTGCCGAGACGACAGGAGCAGAAACCGAGTCTGGCTCCGACACTCTGGTTGCTTCCAAGAACCACTTCGAGGGCAGATTCTCCCCGTTCTTTGCCGCAAGTGCTGAAGACCAGGATATCGTCGATATGACGCAGATCGGCCTTCTGACCACCGACCGCGTGGGCGCTGTCGTGGAGAACGGTATCGAGGGTGAGACCATTTCCTACAATGGTACCGATTACACCTACTACGGACCGGCGGATGTACAGATCACCGAGAACGAGGATGGCACCGTCTACTATGACTTCACCCTGCGTGATGATCTGGTGTTCTCCGATGGCACCCCCATCGACATCGACGATGTGATCTTCAGCATGTATGTGCTGTGCGATCCCACCTACGATGGCTCCAGCACCCTGTACAGCCAGCCGATTCTGGGCATGGAGGAGTACCGTTCTGGTATGACCACCCTGTCCGCAGCCATCGCTGCAGCCGGTGAGGACAACACGGACTTCACCTACTGGACCGAAGAGCAGCAGACTGCTTTCTGGGATGCGGTGAATGAGGGCGGCGTTGCCTTCGCACAGGAGATCGTTGACTACTGTGCAGCCAACGGCGCGGCCGCTGACTCCAACGATGTAGCTACCGCTGCCGGCAACTGGGCTTTCCCGGGACTTCCCGAGGATGCTACGGCTAAGGATTTCTTCCTGGCCATCGGCGATGCTTACAACTGGAATTTCTCCCAGATGGAGGCTGAGACGGCAGGCACTGCTCTGGCTGACCTGATCCCTGAGGATGTGTACAACTACTCTACCGTTGGTGTGGAGACCGGCGAGTCCGCTCCCAACATCGAGGGTATCCAGCGCACCGGCGACTACTCCCTGCGTGTAGTGGCTACCGAGGTCGCTGCCAACATGATCTATCAGCTGGGCGTTACCATCGCTCCTCTGCACTACTACGGCGATGAGTCCCTGTATGACTATGAGAACAACTCCTTCGGTTTTGAGAAGGGCGATCTGTCTAAGGTTCGTTCCGTAACCGGAACCCCTCTGGGCGCTGGTCCTTACACCTTCAGCGAGTTCACCAATGGTACTGTCTACCTGGAGGCTAACCCCAACTACTTCAAGGGCGAGCCCAAGATCAAGTATCTGAACTTCCTGGAGTCCGCTGATGCCGATAAGGTGCCCGCTATTGCCACCGGCACCGTCGATATCGCCGATCCTTCTTACTCCGATCAGATCCGTCAGCAGATCACCGAGTACAACGGCGGTGATGACAGCTTTGACGGCAGCGTGATGACCATCCGTCTGTATGACTTCTTGGGCTATGGCTATGTAGGCCTGGCTGCTGAGAACGTCATGGTCGGCGACGATCCCGCTTCCGAGGAGTCCAAGAATCTGCGCAAGGCTATTTCCACCGTTATCGCAGTATACCGCGATGAGGGAATCGATTCCTACTACGGCGACACGGCCAGCGTGATCAACTACCCGATCTCCAGCACCTCCTGGGCTGCTCCTCAGGTAACTGACGACGGCTATCAGGTGGCTTACTCCGTGGATGTGGACGGCAATCCGATCTACACCGACGATATGAGCACTGAGGAGAGATATGCCGCAGCTCTGGAGGCAGCTCTGGGCTACTTCGAGGCTGCCGGCTTCACCGTGGAGAACGGTCAGCTGACCGCTGCTCCCGAGGGTGCTAAGCTGAACTACCAGGTCAACGTCGGCGCTAACGGAAACGGCGATCACCCGACCTTCCTGATTCTGCACAATGCTGCAGATGCTCTGGCTACCATCGGCTTCACTCTGACGGTTAACGATATCGCTCAGGCCAACGACCTGTATGCCACCTATCAGTCCGGCGAGGCTGAGATGTGGGCCGCCGCTTGGGGTTCCACTTCCGACCCGGATATGTATCAGCTGTATCACAGCCAGGGATCCACGAACTACTATATGATCAATGATCCCGACCTGGATACTCTGATCATCAATGGTCGTCAGACCACCGATCAGACTGCAAGAAAGGCTATCTACAAGGCCGCCATGGACATCATCCTGGATTGGGCTGTGGAGATCCCTGTATACCAGAGAAGCGAGTGTTACGTGTTCTCCACTGAGCGCGTGAACATCGATACTCTGACGCCCGACATGACTCCTTACTGGAGCTGGATGAACGAGATCGAGACTCTGGAGATGAACTGACAGTATCGATACCCGTGATTTCAATGTAGGGTAAGGGTGTCCCTGATCCCCTGACAGGGGATCAGGGACAGTCTGTTGTATATCAAAGAGCTGCCTGTAAGGGGGAAAGCAGCTGCTTGATATACAGCAGCCCGGATTCATGAGATGCTGTATCAAAATACCGATAGATAGGAGATATTGTAATGTGGAAGTATATCGTTAAAAGAATTCTTCTCTCTGTCCTGATTCTTCTGTGCGTTACCTTTATCATCTA
The DNA here is from genome assembly GCA_944380185.1 of uncultured Lachnospiraceae bacterium. Classification (GTDB taxonomy): domain Bacteria; phylum Bacillota; class Clostridia; order Lachnospirales; family Lachnospiraceae; genus RGIG7193. The sequence continues at coordinate 28,993 of CALWGV010000046.1, read as the reverse complement.
CACGCTTTTGCGCTGTCTGCCCTCCTCCTTCGTGGAGAGCATGGCCATGACTCTGTCCCAGGGACAGGGCTCCAAGAGCTACGATGAGTGGATTGCGCAGCTGAATGCTCAGTACGGACTGGACATAGGGATCGTTCCCGGCTACATTCGCTGGCTGGGTCAGTTCTTGCGCGGCGAGTTCGGCGACAGCTGGAGATATGTAATGCCCGTTGTGGACAAATTCAAAGAGGTTATCGGTGTGTCTGTGGTGATGGGAGGTATTTCCTTCATTTTGGAGCTGGTGATTGCCATCCCTCTGGGAATCATCGCCGCCACCAAACAGTATTCTAAGACCGACTACGTCATCACGGCCAGTGCTCTGGTCGGTATTTCGCTGCCTACCTTCTTTTTTGCTACGCTGCTAAAGCTGATCTTCTCCTCGGGGCTGGGCTGGTTTGACCTCTATGGCCTGGTGGGCAGAGACTATGCGCAGCTGGATACCATGGGCAAATTCCTGGATATGGCTAACCATCTGGTGCTGCCCATTGCCACTCTGGTCATTGTTTCCATCGGTTCCCTGATGCGCTATACCCGCACCAATATGCTGGAAGTATTAAACGCCGACTATATCCGTACGGCCAGAGCCAAGGGACTGCCGGAGAAGAAGGTGATCTATCATCATGCTTTCCGCAATACGCTTATCCCTCTGGTGACCATCATAGGCGGCTCTCTGCCCGGATTGTTCTCCGGCGCACTGATCACGGAGACTCTGTTCTCCATCCCCGGTATCGGCTTTACCTCTTATCAGGCCATGACCAGAGGCGATATACCCTTCTCCATGTTCTATCTGACCTTTATCGCTGTATTGACGCTGGCAGGTAATCTGATTTCCGACATTATGTACGCGGTGGTGGATCCCCGCGTGAGAATTTCATAAGAAAGGAGGATATGGCTCATGGATAACAATGTGAACGAGGTAAAAGAAAAGGAAGAGTATTCCTTAAACGATGACCGCCGTGTCAAGGTTTTGTCTCCCGGCGCCATGGTGGCCAAGCGGTTTTTCCGCAATCGCCTGGCTGTGATCGGCCTGATCATGCTGCTGGCCATGTTTATATTCTCCTTCATCGGAGGTCTGGTCAGCCCCTATGGGCAGGACGAGCAGTTTTTTACTACCCAGCAGCAGCAGAAAGAGTATGTGGGCGTGACACAGAACGACGACCTCCGCTATACGGTGGCTGACGGACAGGAGTTCAGCGGTATCCTTCAGGCTCAGTTTTTGCTGGCCCAGGGCCGCGGCGAGACATCCTTCACCTACGATGATGTGACCTATGACATCGTGGAGGAGGGAACAGATCTGTACGCCATCTATTCCGGCGATACTCTGCTGGCCATCGCAGCAAAGGACATTATCACCGAGGAGGAGGGAACTCTTTCTTTCAATGTAAAATATGAAGCTCTGCGGGCTTATGCCAATGGAGAGACTTCTTTCAGCGCCGATGGCGCCAATTATGAGCTGGATGAGGATGGCAATATCCTGACTGACGGCGCGGTAGTGGGCTATATCAGCCGCTTCGTAGTCCGGGCTCAGGAGAACGGCGTGGTTATTACCCGTGATTTCACTGAGGCTCTGGAGCAGGCCATCGAGACCGACGATCCTGAGTTTATCTACACCGGCGAGGACGGTGTGGAGTACACCTATGAGATCACCTACAATGCCAGCTCTCTGACCTGGTCTGTGCTGCAGACCAGAGATACCTACGTTTATGACCGCTATGCAGAACCTTCAAAGGAGCACTGGCTGGGCCTGGATACCAACGGCATGGATATGCTGACCCGTCTGATGTACGGCGGCCGTGTGTCTCTGGTGATCGGATTTATCGTTGTATTTATCGCGGCCTTCCTGGGTATTATATTGGGTGGAATCGCCGGCTATTTCGGCCGCTGGGTGGACAACCTGATTATGCGTATCGTAGATATTTTCTACTGCATCCCTTCGATGCCGCTGATCATTATTCTGGGATCGGCCATGGATAATGCCCAGGTAGATTCTCAGCTTCGTATGCTCTACCTGATGCTGGTGTTGGGTTTCTTAAGCTGGCCGTCCATCGCCCGTCTGGTTCGCGGACAGATTCTGATGCTGCGCGAGCAGGAGTTTATGACGGCTGCGGAGGCCTGCGGCATTCGCTCCTCCCGCAGAATATTCAGACACCTGATTCCCAATGTCATCCCTCAGCTCATCGTCACCTGCACCATGAGCCTGGGCTCGACGATCATCACAGAGTCCACCCTTTCCTTCCTGGGTCTGGGTGTTAAGTTCCCCTTCGCTTCCTGGGGCAATATTATGACGGACGTCAACGATGCTTTCGTCATGACGCATTACTGGTACATCTGGATACCCGCCGGTATCTGTCTGCTGATCACCGTGCTGGGCTTCAACTTCGTAGGCGACGGACTTCGGGATGCCTTCGACCCCAAGATGAAGCGTTAAAGAAGGAGGAGAGAAAATGGCAAAGAAACATTCAGAAGGTTATCTCTCCGGTAAGGAGTCCAGAAGGATATCAAAGGAAAACCGGAAGATCACCTCTCAGCTGGAAAAACAGCATAAGCGCAAAAATGTGCCGGAGAGCGAGTATCTGACCCAGATGCACGATCCGAACAACGCAGTGGAATTTGATAATCTGCACAGCTATTTCTTCACTGATGCCGGTACGGTAAAGGCCGTGGACGGCGTCACCTTTGATGTGCCCATCGGCAAGACTGTAGGTGTGGTAGGTGAATCCGGCTGCGGCAAGTCGGTAACCAGCCTGTCTCTGATGCAGCTGCTGCAGAGGCCTCAGGGCCAGATCGTCGAGGGCGAGATTCGCCTGAATCTGGGCGACAAGGCCTACGACATCACCAAGGTGCCCACAGAGCGGATGCAGACCCTGCGGGGCAACTATATGTCGATGATTTTCCAGGAGCCCATGACTTCTCTGAACCCCGTGTTCCGGATCGGCGCACAGGTGGACGAGGTCATCGCTCTTCACGATAAAGAAGGATTGAGCAAAGAAGATATCAAGGCCCGCACCGTAAAGCTTCTGGAGATGGTGGGCATCGCCAACAGCGAGGGCGTATATCGGATGTATCCCCATGAGCTGTCTGGCGGTATGCGCCAGCGCGTCATGATCGCCATGGCTCTTGCCTGCAGTCCCAGGGTTATCATTGCCGATGAGCCGACCACGGCTTTGGATGTGACAATCCAGGCTCAGATTCTGGATCTTCTGCGCAACCTGAAGGATAAGATCAATTCTTCCATCATGCTGATCACCCATGATCTGGGTGTGATCGCGGAGATGGCGGACTACGTGGTGGTCATGTATGCCGGCCGCGTGGTGGAGAAGGGCACGGCGGATGAGATTTTCTCCAATCCGTCTCATCCCTACACCATTGGCTTGATGGCGTCCAAGCCTGTGGTGGGTAAGAAGGTGGACAAGCTTTACTCCATCCCCGGCAAGGTGCCCAATCCCATCAATATGCCCAACTACTGCTATTTCAAGGATCGCTGCGAAATGTGTGTAAAGGGCTGCGAAGGGGAGTACCCTCACGAGATCAGCCTGTCTCCTACGCACAAGGTTAGCTGCTATCGCTACTACGACAGAAAGGCAGGTGAGTGACTGTGGCAGAGAAAGAGATGAACATGACAGAGAAAACAAAGGGCGCGAAGACCGCTGGAACGAATGCTCTGGAGTACGATCCTCAGTATATTCTGCAGGTCAAGGACCTGAAAAAATATTTCCCCATCAAGGGCGGCTTGATCTCCCGCACTGTGGGACACGTCAAGGCCGTGGACGGCGTCACCTTCAATCTGAAACGCGGCACCACCATGGGCTTGGTGGGTGAGTCCGGCTGCGGCAAGACCACTACGGGCCGCGTGATTCTGCGTCTGTCCGGTGAGAAGACCGGAGGCCAGGTGCTGTTCAATGGCCAGGAGATATATGATCTGAGCCATGAGCAGCTGCGTCATCTGCGCACCAAAATGCAGATCATCTTCCAGGATCCCTTCTCCAGTCTGTCTCCCCGCCTTCCCGTGGGCGAGATCATCGGTGAGGCGGTCCGCGAGCATCATCTGGTGCCCAAGGAAGAATTCAACGATTATATCGACAGAGTTATGGACAACTGCGGACTGCAGCCCTTCCACAAGGACCGCTACCCCCACGAGTTTTCCGGCGGCCAGAGACAGCGTATCTGCATCGCCAGAGCTCTGGCACTTAATCCGGAGTTTGTGGTCTGCGATGAGCCGGTATCCGCTCTGGACGTGTCCATCCAGGCGCAGATCATCAACCTGCTGAAGGATCTGCAGGAGCAGCACAAACTGACCTACCTGTTTATCTCCCACGATCTGTCGGTGGTGGAGCACATTTCCGACACGGTGGGCGTAATGTATCTGGGTAATCTGGTGGAGTATGGCTCCACAGAGGATATTTTCAGAAATCCTCTGCACCCTTACACCAAGGCGCTGTTCTCCGCAATCCCGGTTCCCGATCCCCATGCCAAGATGAATCGTATCGTGCTGGAGGGTTCCATTCCTTCGCCGGCCAATCCGCCGGCAGGCTGCAAGTTCCATACCCGCTGCGCCAACTGCATGGAGATCTGCAAGCATGAGGCGCCGGTGCAGAAGGAGATTGAGCCCGGTCATTATGTGGTTTGCCATCTGTACGATGACGCCAAGGATCTCAGTGAGGAGAAAACAGAGTCCACAGAGACCGCAGCTGCGGATGCAGATGTAAAGAAAGATGAGTAAAAAAGAAAGAAAAAACCGCAGGGGCAGGAGAGAAGAGAAAGAGTGGGAGGATGATGACGGCCGCACTATCGCGGATATGAGTCAGATCGGTGATCCCGTTTCCGGACTTTTCATGTTCCGCCGCCCCGACAGAGATGGAGCGCCGGAAAATCCCGGCAGGGCAGCCTCTGGGGCTCCATCGGGACAGAGCATGTACGCGGAGGAAAGGCGGGAAGACCGTCCCTGGGAAGAACCCTTTCAGATGACCAAAAAAGAACGGTTTTACTACGCGCTGGGCGCAACCAAGGCCGCTCTGCTCATTGGCCTGGTCTATTTGGCCGGCTTAGGGCTGGTGATCCTTCTGCTGCTGCTTCTGTGAGGTAAAAAAATGAATAAGAAGAGGGCGCTGCACAGCGGGATTTGCGTGCAGCGCCCTCTTTTCTCATTGGCATTGTCTCTCTTGGCTGCGCGGAGCCGGAGCCGTCTGCGTGGTCAGTCCCGGATCACCAGTTCCACCGGGCAGTGGTCTGACCCCATGATTTCTGTGTGGATCGCGGCGCTCACCAGCCTGTCGCGAAGCCCTTCTGAGACACAGAAATAATCGATGCGCCAGCCAGCGTTTTTGGCGCGGGCCTGAAAGCGGTAGGACCACCAGGAATAGATGCCTGTGGCATCGGGATAAAAGTAGCGGAAGGTGTCGATAAAGCCGGAATTCAGCAGATGGGAAAAGCAGGCTCTCTCCTCGTCGGTGAAGCCGGCGTTCTTGCGGTTGGTCTTGGGATTTTTCAGGTCGATTTCCCTGTGGGCGACGTTGAGATCACCGCAGAAGATCACCGGTTTATTTTCTTCCAGTTTTTTTAGGTAGGATAAAAAGGCTTCCTCCCACTGCATCCGGTAAGGGAGTCTGGCCAGTCCGTCCTGGGAATTGGGGGTGTAGACGGTGATCACATAGAAATCCGGATATTCCAGAGTGATGACCCGTCCCTCATGGTCATGCTCGTCTATGCCGATTCCATAGGAGACGTTCAAGGGCTCTTTTTTGGCAAAGACAGCCGTGCCGGAGTAGCCTTTTTTTTCTGCATAGTTCCAATACTGCCGGTAGCCGGGCAGCTGCAGTTCTACCTGGCCTTCCTGCAGCTTGGATTCCTGGATGCAGAAGATATCGGCATCGGCCTCCTTGAAATAATCCATAAATCCTTTCTGCAGGCAGGCCCGCAGACCGTTGACATTCCAGGAAATCAGTTTCATGAAAAACTCCTTTTCCGATTGTGTTATTTGCGGTGCATCGAGAAGGACTCCAGATCCACATGCTCGTTCAGGTTCTGCCAGATCTCGCGGTCGTCGGCCTGAGCAAGCAGAGCCTGACGGTCCTTTCTGGCGTCAAACTCACATTTGGCGCAGCCGGGTCCAGCCACACAGCCTCCTTCGCAGGCCATGCCCTCCACAAAATCCGCGGGGAGACGGCCGGCCTTCAGAAGCATCAGGGCCTTCTTGCACTCGGCGGCTCCGTTGCAGACCATGACATTGACATCGGCCACGCCGTGTTTTTCCTTCATGGCTTCCAGAACAGCGGCGGTGACTCCGCCGGAATTGGCAAATTTTTTGCCGTAAATACTGCCGTGCTGGATGTTTTCCGCGTCGGGTGTCAGGACTATGTTTCTGGCTGCAAACATGCACTGCAGCTCATTGTAGGTCAGCACGTAGTCGGCATTGCCATCCAGGGAGAGATCCAGGATCTCGTCCTTTTTGGCCACGCAGGGCCCGATAAAGACGGTGATGGCGTCGGGATCTTTGGCCTTGACCATGCGGGAAACGGCGCACATCGGAGACACGGTGGTGGACACGTTGGGCATCAGGCTGGGAAAATGCTTTTTGACCATATTGACGAAGGCAGGGCAGCAGGAAGTGACCTTCTTTTCACCGGCCTTGTAGGCTTCAGCCCACTCGTCGGCCTCAAAAGCGGCAGTCAGGTCTCCGCCCAGGGCGACCTCCACTACATCGGCAAAGCCCAGCTCTTTGATTCCCTTGGCTACGCTTCCCATGGTGATGCCTTTGCCAAACTGGCCTTCGCCGGCCGGAGCAGGCAGGGCGACGACCTTCTTGCCGGAGCGGATCAGATTGATCACATCCACCATAAAGCTGCGGGTACCGATAGCGCCGAAAGGGCATGCCTCGGTGCAGGCACCGCACTGAATACATTTCTTTTCATCGATTTTCACAATACCGCTGGCCTCATCCCAGCTGATGGCATCCACAGGACAGGCTCTCTTGCAGGGGCGAGTCAGATCCACGATGGCGTGATAAGGGCAGGCCTGATAGCACTTGCCGCACTCTTTGCACTTGTCCATGTTGATGTGGGCACGGTCTTTTTCCATGGTGATGGCGTCGAAACGGCATACGGACTGACATTTCTTGCTGATGCAGCGGCGGCAGTTGTCGGTTACCTGATAGTGGCCCAGGGTACATTCCTCGCAGGCCGAGCTGATGACCTGGACGATATTGGTGTCGTTCTCCGCGCCGGGAGCCTTGCCCTCGGCCATGCGGATCCTCTGGCGGATAATCTCTCTCTCCTTATAGATACAGCAGCGGAAGTTGGCCTTGGGCCCGGGGATCATCTCAAAGGGCAGATTTTCCTTCTTCTCATCCAGGGTGCCCTCGTAGGCCAGACGGGCCACCTCGCACAGCACAGCATCCTTGATGCTTGTAATATTGTCGTTTTGGTTCAGACTAAGCATTTCTTTCTCCTTTTCCTGTGTTTTATGTTTTGTCTGCACCCCCATGGGCGGACGCAGATCAGAAGTAAGTCAGAGTGACCTTCTTTCCCATCTTCTCGACCAGGCTTTTCAGCTGATCCACCAGGGTCTGGCGGATGCCCAGGTCAAAGGGGAGATCCGGGTTCTGATGGGCCATATTGACGGCTCGTCCCACGTAGAGATTGAGATCCGTACAGTGTTCGATGAGCACTCTGGCGATCCGGGAACCGGCGTTCCCCTTGTCAAGTTCCGCATACAGGGCATCATCCGGACCGGGGCCGCCGGTGTAGCGGCGAAGCAGCGTCACTGCCCGGTTTAAAGTCAGAACTCCTTCGGTGACCAGATCGACACCCTCCAGCAGAGCTACCGGCGGGATCTCCGGGTCGGAGAAATCCAGGGTGGGCAGCAGAGGTTTTTTTAACTCCCGGGAGACGATGGTGGCGGATGTGCCTCCGCAGACGATGCGGTAGGCGCATCCGCTCATCAGAGCCTGCACGATACGTGCATCGTCGGCAGGATTCTGAGGCGGGCCGGTCATCAGGTGGACTACCTGGGCTTCCGTGATCTGCATGACGGCCACAGTGGTATCGTCGCCCGGACGAAAGCCGTATAGCTGATCCGCCTTCTGGCAGATATCGTGGGCGACTCGGGCGGCCCCGGCCAGCTGCGGCAGATGACCGGCAGCGTACAGGGCCATACGGTCCCAGCCCCAGCCAAAGGCCATTTCCTTCTGGCCGACTCCTGCGTGGATGGCTCCATCGCTGACCAGAATATAGGTGTCCCCGATGCGGACGGTAAATCGGGCCTCCTGGATCAGCCTGCCGGCTACCTGCCGGCTGACGAAAGGGATAGGGGTGGGGCTGCCGTCCCGGATCAGCAGGCAGGTGGGATTATCAAACTCCACCAGATATGCTCTGCCATCCCGAAATACCTGCAGAATGCTGAAGGTGGAGTAGGCTACCTGGCGGGTCGGAGAGACCGGCAGGGTCTTGATGATGGTCTCCACGCATTCTTCCAGGGTAGCTCCTTTTAAGAACATGGTCCCCAGAATCTTGGAGGTCAGCGTGGAGAGAATATTGGCTTTGACTCCGCTGCCCATGCCGTCGGCTAAAATCATAATATAGGAGTCGTCGGTGCGCAGCAGCTCCACCTTGTCTCCGCACAGCTCCTCCCGGAATTTAATCAGACTTTTGTAAGCGCAGTCGGCACAGATCAGCATGTCTTATTTTCCCCCTCGTAGAGGAGAATCCGGCCGATATTGGTCAGACTCACCTTGGTCTCAGCGGTAGTTTCGCCCAAAAGTCCGGCGATCTGCTGGGCTACTGTCATCTGCTTGTCGATGACCTGCTGCGCCATATCGATGGTTTTCAGCTTGCGCTCATACTCCTGCTTGGCCTTCTTCTCAGAGGCGGTGATGTCGATGATCGTGGCCAGGGCTCCGTCCTGGTCCGGCAGGTAGACGATATTCTGCAGGGTGATCAGATCGTACTGAGGGTAGGCCACCTTGCGCCCGTGAATGTTCTGCCTGGTGTTCAGCACTTCCAGGAAATTAGCCGGGTCAAAGAAATCAGAGATCTTCATGTGCAGAGCCTCGGACCGGTTCTTGCCGAAATATTTCTCACCGATGGCGGAATACTCCAGCACGTTCAGCTGGCGGTCGGCGATGATGACGATATTAGGCGAAGTCTCCATGACCAGATTGGACAGGGAGGCCGCCTGATCGTGCATATAGGGAACGCACATGGATACCTCTGCCCGGCGCTGATACACGGCCACAGCCATATCGCGGCAGGTAGGATAGCCGCAGGCGCCGCAGTTGAGCTCATCAGCTGCGGTCATCTTGCCGGTGCGCTGCAGGATTTCCCGGATCGCCCTTTCGTCGGGTATGGGCTCTCTGGGGGCGCGGCTGAAAAAGGCCTTGTACAGGGGGAGCCCACCGCTTTGAGCAGAAGCAGAGGGGCAGGAGGCAGCTTGGCGGGGAATGAGCTTTTCATAATCCAGCCGCAGCTTAAAGCGGCTGCCGCCCCGCCCCTGACTCAGAGGTCCTTTGACACAGCTGCCGGTGCACATGCTCATTTCCACAAAACAGCCGTCGATCTCTCCCCTTTTCATGCTCTCGCACAGCTCATGACAGTTGCGATCTCCGTCCACGTAAAATTTGCGGTAGCGGTCCAGCTGACTGGACCGGTTTTTTGCGAGGGCATCCTCAAGAGTCTCCACGGAGGCAATAACGCCGCCCGTCACCGGATAGAGGCGGTTGACGGCCGGATCCGGATTATCAAAGGGGACAGGCGGGCAATTCTCAGGATGTATGTCTTCGGACTGCAGCCAGGCCGTCAGATCATCGAAATCGAGAACGGCATCCACCAGTCTTCCATGGCGGGGGTCCAGCGCCTCGGCCCGGGCTGCAATGCAGGGGCCGGCATAGACCACACAGGTGTCCTCGCCCAGTTCTTTTTTGATCAGCATGGCGTGGGCAACCATGGGAGACACCACAGGGGCCAGAAAGGGAATCAACTCCGGATAGTACATCTCTATATAGGCGGCGGCGCTGGGGCAGTTGGAAGAGATGACATTGTCCATTGTTCCCTCTTGGAGCAGACGGACATATTCTGCCGTGACGCAGGCCGCCCCCTCCGCCGTTTCACGCACCTGGCAAAAGCCCAGCCGATGCAGAGCGCCGGCCAAACGGGCCGGTTCAAACTCACACAGAAGCCCCAGATAAGAGGGATCCAGAGAGAGCACCGTCCGTCTGCCGGAACGAATCAGCTCCTGGGCCAGAGCCAGATCACTGTGAAGGGTCTTGGCATCCTGGGGACATACGGTGAGACAGCGGCCGCACAGCGTACAGCGGTCCGTATCGATGACAGCCTGTGAATCCAGGATATCAATAGCCTTTACATCGCAGCTGCGCACGCATTTATAGCAGTGGTTGCAGCGTGAACCGCCAAAATCAATGATTTTCATCCGTTAAGCCTCGGCAGGATTTCATTCTGGAAAAAGGTCTCGGTAGTCTCCGGCGAAACAGAGTAGATCTCATCGCTGCCGTCGATGGTTACGACTACCCCCTGATCGCAGTGGCCGTTGCAGAAAGAGCCGGAGAGCTGCACCTGGCTGTCCAGGCCATGGTCTGCGATCAGGCTCTGCAGACGGGCCACCACATCCCGTGAGCCCTTGAGATGGCAGGAGCTGCCAATACAGATTGTGACTGTCATAATATGTACCCTCCTTAAAAAGTAGATGGATGTTTAATTACTGCAATTATACCAAAACTTCGACTTTATGTATATGAAAAAGAGGCATTTTATTCAATACACAGTTGTGCGATGACTGGCGGGACATGAGAATACCCTGTAGCGGCAGAAATGCTGCGGGGCGGCATTTTGTACGACGCCGGTCTATGTGCAGAGCTGCTCGCCCAGTTCGTCCAGCATGTAGTTGAGCTCGAGGACGGACAGATGGTGCAAAAAAGCATAGATAAAAGCGCAGTCCCGCTGGTTTTTCGGATACAGAACGGGATAGCCCGCCCGCTGCAGAAAGCGCTGCGCATCCTCGAAGGGTAGTTCCATGGCCAAGAGCAGAGCCAGTACCTTGTCTCTGGCGGGGTTCTTCTGGCCGGAAAAGATCTGGTAGGCATAGGTGCGGTCCAGACCGGAACGCCGTATGCATTCACTTTTGGAGAGCTGCTTTTCCGACAGAGCCTCCTCCAGAAGCGCAGGCAGGTCTCTGCTGTTCAGATCTGCGGCGTTTCCGTCCAGGTAAGACCCCAGAGAGGGGGAATTTTTCAGAAGCTCTAAAAGTTCCTGTGTGCTTTTGCGTGTCATTGCTGGTGTGCGGCCTCCTTTTTTCTGCAAAAAATGGCTATTTTTCATAGCTTGGCAGGTTTTTGAACAAAAATACATCTGCAGGTAAGGGCAGGTAAGGCTGTGTCGGCGCTTGACTTTTGGGCCCTGATATCACATGATATCATTGTATAGTGGGAGTGAGGTTTGGTCAAGTGCTGAAATTGTAAATATATGTAACAAAAGACGGAAAAAGAAGGGAAGAAGAAAATAGGACGGAAGAGGATAGAGAAAGAATAGCGAATAAAAAAAGGGAGAAGGAAAGGAAATGAAGAAAATACAGGAAGAGAGCGCGGAAAAAGAAAAGTGGGAGGGGAGGGAGCAGATTCAGTACGACTATCTGCTGCATTCCTATCGCGATCTGACCGTCTTGGCGGGGGAGGAGCCTTATCCGACCGTCCTGTGCCAGAGTATTCTTGATAAAGGGCTGGTGACGAAAAAATTTGTCCCCCTTTCCCAGCGGACAGTGTATGAAAGGCTCATCGATCTTGAACATCCGGGGCTGGTGCGGGTGAGGGCTGTGGCTGCGGGCGAAGGGCGCTGCATGGTGATCCAGGATTATGTCAGCGGAGAAACGCTGGCTGACCGAATGAGACGAGGACATGTTTTTACAGAGAGGGAGACGGTGCGGATCGCTCTTTCTCTGCTGGGCGCTCTGGAAATACTGCATCAGAAAGGAATCGTCCATCGGGACCTGCATCCCGGCAACATTCTGATTTCCACGGATCAGGTGGTGAAGCTTCTGGACTTGGGCATTGCCCGCGAAGTCAAGGCCGGAAAGAGCCGTGATACGGAGGTGTTGGGAACCGTGGGTTTTGCCGCTCCGGAGCAGTTCGGCTTCGCCCAGACCGATGGAAGGACGGATATCTACAGTCTAGGTGTGCTGATGTGTCTTCTGCTCACCGGCAAAGAACCCGGTGAGGCAAAAATCCCGTCGAAATGGGAGCCGGTGATCCGCAGGTGCACGGCGATTTCGCCGGAAGACCGGTATGGCAGTACAGAAGAGCTGAGGCGGGAGATACTGCGCAGGGACGATCTGACGGGAAGCCGCAGAGACGGGAAGAAAATTCCCGGGTTTCGCACCGGGAAAGGCTGGAAAAAGGTCATTGCCGTTATCGGATATACGCTGATGATACTGGCCACCGTGATCTTTCTGTACGATGCGGCATTGAAGGGCGGAGCAGCCGGCATTTGCATGGAGGCAGCTGCCATGCTTTTAGCACTTTGGCTGCCCTTTCTGATTTGCTCCAACTGGGGGGATTGGGACAGAAAAATGAAGCCATTCTGCCTTTGGGACAAGGACGTGATGATCGCCCTGCGCATTGTGGTTCCCTTTCTTCTTGTCTATGCAGGGCTGGAGCTGGACAGTATAGTCAGAGGCGCGGCCGGTTGACGAAAGGATGTGCTGCTTATCGCATCTGCTGCTGCGGGAGGGGGAAAGTATACCGTATGCCGTCAGTGTGCATGGCTGTCGGTGTATGCTGCGGGCATACCAAAGTTGGACAAAAATCCTTTATCATAACCATAGCGAAGACACACGACTGCATGGGCCGCAGGCACAGAGCAGAGCGGCAGGCTACAGCGTCTGATCCTGATCAGAAGGAATATAGCGCAGGATGTCTTCGATCCGGCAGTCCAGGATTCGGCACAGATCATTGATGGTCTTGGTGGAGATATCCTTGTTGTGCCGCAGGCGATGGAGCGTGCTGTCGGACAGATGGTGTTTTTTGGTCAAAGTATACCAGTTTTCGCCGGATTTTTTCAGGGTATCCCAAAAGGGCTGGTAATCAATCATGGAGTAGCCCCCTTTCAAAAGTAACTTGCCAAAGCGGATTTTGAATATTTGCCGGATGGCGGACGAAGAGTCTGCGGCATCGGAAGGGTCGAAGTATGTCTGCCCTAATATTCAGATAGAGTTAGCATAAAATAGAAAGTTATACTTGAATATCTTCGTTAAAACGAATATAATGTAGACAAAGACAATAGGCTGCCGTCGGGCAGCCGCAGTTGTCAAAAGAGAAGGAGGAAAAAATGAAAAAAGCAGGAAAAATCATAGTGATCGTGGTGGCTGTTATTGTGGTGGTGGCTGTCATTGGCAATCTGCTGGGCGGCGGCGATGACACCGAGGAGACCAGAGCTATCGTCGAGAACACACAGGAGGCCGGAGCGGAGCAGACCGGCGAAGCCCAGGAAGAGACCGAGGCACCGGAACAGACTGAGGCGCCGGCAGCTGGCCTTCCTACCATAGAGGAGCAGGTACTGGTGGATCAAAACGGCGTCAGGATTACAGCCACGGGGCTGGAAGAGGACGGGATATGGGGAGTTGGTCTGAAGCTCCTCATTGAGAACAATACGGATCAGGATCTGGGCATTAGCTGTGACGCGCTGATTGTCAACAATTATATGATTACCAATCTCTTTTCCGCTACGGTGGCGTCGGGCATGAAGTCCAATGAGACGGTGGATCTGTACTCCACGGAGCTGGAGGCCGCCGGGATTGAGAACATCGGCCAGATCGAGCTGAAAATGCACAGCTTTGACAGCGAATCCTATGCGACTGTTGAAGAGTATGATATGGCAGTGATTCAGACTTCCGAGTACGATTCGATGGATGTGCAGGCGCTGGACGACGGGACGGAGCTGGTCAATCAGGATGGCATCCGCATTGTAGGCAAATATGTGGATGAGGAGAGCTTCTGGGGAGCAGGAGTGCTGCTCTATCTGGAAAATAATTCAGGGCGAAATGTGACGGTCAGCTGTGAGGACATGTCTGTCAACGGCTATATGATTACGCCTGTTTTTGCCGAGACTGTGTACGATGGAAAGATGGCTATCTCTGACATCACGATTTTTGAATCGGACCTGGAAGAGAATGGAATCACGTCAATCGAGGATATTGAGCTGAAATTCCATGTCTATGACAGCGACGACTATTCTACGATCTTTGACACGGATGCCATTGCTTTTAGCGCAGCTCAGTAAAGAATGAAAGCCTGATGAGGCGATGGACTGCCTAAAGGGCAGTACAGAGAAGAGCTAACCGATCAAGAGATAGATAAAAGGGATAAATAATATAATAAAGTATGGGGTTGTCTGAATCGCTTCCCCGTCAAATAGACAATCAAAAAAGATTTTTCTGGATTTTTCTGCCAGCAGGTGTTGCCTGCTGGCAGTTTTGATGTGGGGAAATTAGAGTGCCGCATATAGATGTATCGAGAGATAAGCATAAATAGAACATAAATAGAAGATACTTTTTTGAAAGAAATACATTGACAGATGAAGTATATCGTGATAATATAAAACCATCAAAGAGAGGAGGTGCGGTCTTGCCTATATCGGCAGATATTCTGCGCGGACATACAGATACGATCATCCTTACCCAGCTGATGGAGAAGGACAGTTATGGATACGAGATCAATAAAAATGTTCAGAAGCGCACACAGGGACAGTACGAATTTAAGGAAGCCACTCTCTACACGGCTTTTAAGCGGCTGGAGAAAAGCGGCTGGATTACCGCCTACTGGGGGGAAGACGGCCCGGGAGCCAGGCGACGCTATTATGCCATCACGGAGGCCGGCAGAGATGAGTGGAAGCGGAGAAGCGAGGAATGGCAGAAGACCAGAGAGCTGCTGGATGCTCTGCTTGTAATGGAGGAAAATCATGAATCGAATTGAGACGAAAATAATCATAGCGGTGACAAGTCGTCTGGCTGCGGCGAAAGACAGCCAGGCCAAGATGGAGATGATTGAGGAGCTGAGCGAAAATCTGTATCAGCACTATCTGGATCTGGTAGCTTCGGGCCTGGATGAGGAGACAGCTTACCGTCAGTCCATGGAGAATCTGGGAGATGTGGATGAGCTGCTTCGCTATCTGGCAGAGACGGAGAATGACGGTGGAGACGGTCAGAACCGTGAGGACGGCCATAGCGCCGGCAGCATCTATGGAGATGGCGAGGTGCGTGAAGATGGCGACGCGGGCCCTGATCCGATGGATGGCAGCGCGGCTGGAGGGCAGGGCAGCGGGCAGCGACGCCGAAGCACGGGCACCTTCACTTTTAGCACCGGCGGACTGGAAGACAGCATAAACGATATCGTCAGCGCAGCTCTCAGCGGCGCCAAAGAGGCCATGGACTATGCCAAGGAGGCGATGAATTCAGCTAAGGATGCGGCCAAGGATGCAGCTAGATATGCGTCAGAGCAGATAAAGGATAGCGGCTCCGGCGGTATATTTGTGGATCTCTCCGCCGGAAGCTATCGCAAGGTGGAGAGTGAGTCGGTGGAGTCCGAAGGCATACACACTCTGGATGTGAAGCTGACCAATGGTGATATCCATCTGTGCTTCGCGGAGGATGTGAATGCGCCGGTGGAGATTACAGGAGATACGAAGGAGATCCAGACCGTACTGCGGGGGGAGGGAGTGATCTGCGTCCGCCAGGGCAATACAGCCAGCTCCTCCTTTCTCTTTCACCGGGGGGTGCGATCTTCCGACATTGAGATACGTATTCCCAGAAGGTGCTTTACTGCCATCAGTCTGACGACGGTAAACGGGGATATTCATCTCGACGACGGACTGTCCTGCCGGACACTGCGCGTCCAGACGGTGAGCGGGGATCTGGAAGCGGGGACGATCTGCGCCGACAAAGTGAATGTGCAGACGGTCAGCGGTGACATCCGCATGTCGGACGCAAACGGCGGTCTGGAAGGAAGCGGCAAAATGAACGTCTGCTCCGTCAGTACGGTCAGCGGAGACATCTTCTTTTTCGGCGAAGGGCAGGACGTATCCTGCACCAGCGTCAGCGGTGATCTGAGACTGCTACCCCTTGGCAGCTTCAGCCGCGTGAAAGCGTCCTCCAAATCGGGAGATGTACAGTTGGCACTGTCTGAAGATAGAGGCTTTTGGCTGACGTACCAGACGGTCAGCGGCAGGTTTGCATCTGAGCTGCCGTTGGCAGGAACCATGGAGAAGCGAAAGGGCAGGGTGTCCTGTCTGGGCGGCGGAGATGCTGAGATCCAGCTGTCCAGCACCAGCGGTGATATCGATGTGAGGAAGAGATGAGAACGGTGCAGCCATAGAGAAACGGCAGGCAGAGGATTACCTTTGGCCTGCCGTTTGCTGTCAGCTTCTTGATTGCGCTTTCTGCAAAAATTCGTCACAATTATTTCATAATTTTATTTTCAGAAACCCGTTGACAAAGAGGTTGTAAAGTGATATCTTATGGATAAAGGAATTAGCACTCAAGACAAATGAGTGCTAACAGCCTGAAAGGAAAGAGGTGATCTCATGGAGCTGGATGAAAGAAAAGTAAAGATTCTTAAAGCGATTATCCAGAATTACCAGGAGACCGGTGAGCCGGTGGGTTCCCGCACCATTTCCAAATACACGGATCTGAACCTGAGTTCCGCTACCATCCGCAATGAGATGGCAGACTTGGAGGAGATGGGCCTGATTGTTCAGCCCCATACTTCGGCAGGACGGATTCCCACCGATCAGGGTTATCGTCTGTATGTGGATCAGCTGATGGCGGATAAGGACAAGGAAGTAGCGCAGATCAAGGATTTTATGGTGCAGAAGGTGGACCGGCTGGAGCAGCTGCTCAGGCAGATTGCTCGTTTCCTGGCGGCCAATACCAATTATGCTACGATGATTTCCGCTCCCAGCGTCAGCAACAGCAAGGTTAAGTTTTTGCAGCTGTCCCGTATGGGTGAAGATAAGCTTCTGGTCACTGTGGTCGTGGAGGGCAATATTGTCAAGAACACGATTTTGGATATGGAAAGGCATATGTCCGACGATGATATCCTGCATCTGAGTTTCCATTTGAACAATACGCTCAATGGCCTGACTATGGCTCAGATTAATCTGGGACTGATCACCAAGCTGAAGGAAGTGGCCGGACCCAATGCAGATGTGGTGGAGAAGGTGCTGGAGGCTGTGGCGGATGCCATCAGCATGGAAGGCGAGGTGCCCATCTATACCAGCGGAGCTACCAATATCTTTAAGTATCCGGAATTGACGACCGACGATACGGCCAGTCAGATCATCGGAACACTGGAGGAGAAACAGCAGCTGGCCGAGCTTTTGACGGCGAATCTTAACGATGAGGATAAGCAGGGAATTCAGATATATATAGGCAATGAGAATTCGGTCCAAGCCATGAAGGATTGCAGTGTGGTGACAGCCACATATGAATTGAAAGATGGCCTTCAGGGAACGATAGGTATTGTGGGACCGAAACGAATGGATTACGACAAGGTTGTCACGGTCCTGAAGAACGTGATGGCGCAGTTGGATACCATGTTTAAGAAGGATTAGAGAAAGGCGGTGCCCCAATGGCAGAAGAAAAGAAGGAACCTGTGGACATAGAGCAGGATGCCGAGGTCGGCAAAGAGACTGAGACGGCGAGGGACGATGCGCCTGAGGTGACGAAGGACGCAAATGAAGAGACTTCCGGACAGCCGCAGCAGGCTCAGGAGTCTTCCGATGCGGAGGATTCGCCAAAGGAGGCCCAGGAGGCTGACAGCGAGCCGGCTAAGGAGGAAAAGAAGACGGAGAAGACCTCCCGCTTCTTTGGAAAAAACAAAAAAGAGGACAAAAAAGACCAGCAGATTGCCGAGCTGACCGATCGGGTGAAGCGTCAGATGGCTGAGTTTGAAAATTTCCGCAAGCGCACGGAAAAAGAGAAAAGCGCCATGTTTGAGATTGGCGCCAAGAGTGTGCTGGAGAAGATTCTCCCGATTGTGGATAATTTCGAGCGGGGCCTGGCGGCGATTCCCGAGGAGGAAAAAGAAAGCTCTACGGCAGTCGGAATGGATAAGATATATAAGCAGCTCGTCAAGGTCCTGGATGAGCTGGATGTAAAGCCCATCGAAGCGGTGGGCAAGGAATTCAGCCCCGATTTCCACAATGCAGTGATGCAGGCGGAAGAGGAAGGCGTCGGTGAGAATATCATCGTGCAGGAATTCCAGAAGGGCTACCTTTACCGGGGCAGCGTTCTGCGCCACAGCATGGTGAAGGTAAACAAGTGATACAGATAAATGATCATGGATTTAATCAGTAATATCTGTGAACATAAATTGAGATTTTCAGCGAGGAAAACGAGGAGGCAATTATTATGAGCAAAATTATTGGTATTGACTTAGGTACGACGAATTCGTGCGTAGCCGTTATGGAGGGCGGTAAGCCCACGGTTATCGCCAACACAGAGGGTTCCAGAACGACCCCTTCGGTGGTGGCTTTCACCAAGAACGGCGAGAGGCTGGTAGGCGAGCCGGCTAAGCGTCAGGCAGTGACCAATGCCGACCGCACGATCTCTTCCATCAAGAGACATATGGGCACGGACTACCGTGTAAACATTGATGGCAAGAAATACTCCCCTCAGGAGATTTCCGCTATGATTCTGCAGAAGCTGAAGGCAGATGCGGAGAGCTATCTGGGCGAAAAGGTAACAGAGGCTGTCATCACAGTTCCTGCATACTTCAATGATGCTCAGCGTCAGGCCACCAAGGACGCCGGCAAGATCGCCGGTCTGGAGGTAAAGCGTATTATCAATGAGCCTACGGCTGCTGCGCTGGCCTATGGCCTGGATAATGAAAAAGAGCAGAAGATCCTGGTCTACGACCTGGGCGGCGGCACCTTCGATGTGTCCATCATCGAGATTGGCGACGGCGTAATCGAGGTGCTGGCCACCAACGGCGACACCCATCTGGGAGGCGATGATTTCGATAACCGCCTGACCGATTATATGCTCAGCGAGTTTAAGAAGAAAGAGGGCGTGGATCTGTCGAACGACAAGATGGCTATGCAGCGTCTGAAAGAGGCCGCTGAGAAGGCAAAGAAGGAGCTTTCCTCCTCCACCACGACCAATATCAACCTGCCTTATATCACGGCCACCAGTGAAGGCCCGAAGCACTTCGAGATGGATCTGACCCGTGCGAAATTCAACGAGCTGACCCACGATCTGGTGGAGAAGACGGCGGTGCCTGTACAGAATGCTCTGCGTGACGCTGGCCTGTCCACCTCCGATATCGGCAAGGTCCTGCTGGTAGGCGGCTCGACCCGTATCCCTGCCGTGCAGGATAAGGTAAAACAGCTGACCGGTCAGGAGCCCAGCAAGAGCTTAAACCCTGATGAGTGCGTAGCTATCGGCGCCAGCATCCAGGGCGGCAAGCTGGCCGGCGACGCCGGCGCAGGCGAGGTCCTGCTGCTGGATGTCACGCCTCTGTCTCTGTCCATTGAGACCATGGGCGGCATTGCTACCAGACTGATCGAGAGAAATACGACGATCCCGACCAAGCACAGCCAGATTTTCTCTACGGCTGCCGACAATCAGACCGCTGTGGATATCAACGTGCTGCAGGGCGAGAGACAGTTTGCCAGAGACAACAAGAGCCTCGGACAGTTCCGTCTGGATGGAATCCCGCCGGCAAGAAGAGGTGTGCCGCAGATCGAGGTTACCTTTGATATCGATGCCAACGGCATCGTAAATGTATCGGCCAAGGATCTGGGTACCGGCAAAGAGCAGCATATCACCATCACGGCAGGCTCCAACATGTCTGACGCCGAGATCGACCGCGCGGTGAAGGAAGCCGCCGAGTACGAGGCTCAGGATAAGAAGAGAAAGGAAGCCGTGGATGCGAGAAATGAAGCCGATCAGATGGTCTTCACCACGGAGAACGCGCTGAAGGAAGCGGGAGACAAGGTGGATGCCGGACAAAAGTCTCAGGTGGAAGCAGATTTGGCGGCTCTTAAGTCCACGCTGGAGGCTACAGCCAATGTGGATGAGCTGACCGACGCTCAGGTTGATGAGCTGAAGGCCGGTAAGGAGAAGCTGATGAACAGCGCGCAGACCTTGTTTGCCAAGATGTATGAGCAGACACAGGGCAGCGCAGGTGCTCAGGGCGGCACGGGCAATGATGCCGGTTCCCAGGGCGGCGCAGGCTACGATGACGATGTAGTAGATGTCTGATGAAACTTAAAGGGGAGTTGCAAGTCAGCTCTTTGCGATAATTTGATTACCCACAGTCTGGCCGCCGTTTTGGCGGCCGCTGTGGGTAGTCGGCTGAAAAGGTGAAGAGAAAGCTATGGCAGAGAATAAGAGAGATTATTATGAAGTGCTCGGTGTGCCGCGGGACGCTGACGAGGCGGCTCTCAAAAAAGCATACCGTGCACTGGCTAAAAAATATCATCCGGACACGAACCAGGGAAATCCCGAGGCGGAGGCTAAATTTAAGGAGGCATCCGAGGCATATGCGGTGCTCAGCGATCCGGAGAAGAGAAGACAGTACGATCAGTTTGGACATGCAGCCTTTGACGGAGGGGCCGGAGGCGGAGCGGGCGGTTTTGGCGGTTTCGACTTTACCGGTGATATGGGAGATATTTTCGGCGATATTTTCGGCGATTTCTTCGGCGGCGGCAGCAGCCGGCGCAGTTCCCGCACCTATAATGGGCCGATGAAGGGCGCTACCCTGCGCACTTCCATTCGGATCACCTTTGAGGAATCCATCTTTGGCTGTGAAAAAGAAATCGAAATGAACGTAAAGGATCCCTGTCCTTCCTGCGGCGGCACAGGAGCCAAGCCCGGCACTCATCCGGTAACCTGCCCTAAGTGCGGAGGCAAGGGCCAGGTGGTCTACAGTAACCAGACGCCTCTGGGCGTTATGCGCAGTGTGCAGACCTGCCCCGACTGCGGAGGCAAGGGAACTATTATCAAAGAAAAATGCCCTACCTGCCGCGGCAATGGCTATACGACCAGCCGTAAAAAGGTTCGCATCACAGTGCCCGCCGGCATCGCCGATGGACAGAGCCTCAGAAAGGCCGGTTACGGTGATCTGGGAACCAACGGCGGAGAGAGAGGCGACCTTCTGGTGGAGGTCCATGTATCCGCCCATCCGATCTTCAAGCGCCAAGATATGAATTTGTACTCCACGGAGCCGATTTCCTTTGCCAAGGCGGCTCTGGGCGGAGAGATTACGATTCGGACCATCGACGGAGAGACGACCTATGAAGTGAAGCCGGGCACGCAGACAGACACCAAGATTCGTCTGAAGGGCAAAGGAGTTCCATCCCTGCGCAACCGCAATGTGCGCGGCGATCACATCGTGACACTGGTGGTCCAGGTGCCCGAAAAGCTGAACAGAGAGCAGAAGGAAGCCCTGCAGGCATTTGCCGACGCTATGGACGGCAAAGCGCCGGAGCGCAGAAGAGGTTTATTTAAGTAATATGGTGATGTTGGAGTCAGAAGGTATTTTGACCCCTATGATACCGGTATTATAGCCGTGGCAAGCTGCCTTGGATGCAGCAGAGCCACGGCTATTTTTGGTTAGGTTAGATCTTCTCCATTGGATGCAATTACCTTTCAGCATGTAGCTGGGATAATGGCCCCGGCATTGCACATCACAGTAGAAGAGATAGTTTCTTTCTGACAAAATTAAAGCTTACGTAAAATATATATGCCCCGTTTTCTGCTGTGATGGGAAGCCCGGCTGCGGCCAGAGCCGCGTTGGCTTGAAGATTGGACAACTGCAGAGCGTCAAACAAGGCAATGCAGATCGTTCCTCCGTGGACACCAAACCACCAAAAGATTGTTCCAATCAGGACGCATGCAATAACGGCAAAGATATTGTTGGAAATACCCTGCAGAGGCAGCTGGACCAATTGATAAATAGTTTCCATAGCGGTGGTGGAAAATTTATCAAAAATTCCATAAGCAATTGTTGCCAGAGTCACAGAAAGCAAGGTGGGAATCATAGCGTTGAAGCTGTTGGCAATATTGGAAGGGATTTCTTTCTCATAGAGACTCAGATCGGATGGGGGGTAAAAATTCTGAGCATAATTTCCGCGCTCCACGCGACGCAGCATAATATAAAGGTGAACGATTAAATTATCAAAAGCCATTTGATTCACGGGATAGCGGCAGTACTGCAGAGTTTCTCTGGTTAGGCTAGTCAGAGTTTCTTTGTATTTCGCAAATACTGGATCGGCGCTTAAATATCCCGTTTCGGCTGGCCGTTTCTTGATCAGATCAGCCAGGCAGTTTCGTTTAACCTGCTCGGCTCCATCCAGGCTTATGCCGTTTTTTTCGCTGATATGCAAGTTTAGTTTGTGGCGGGCAAGGGTGGGCCGGAGTTCCTTTAAAGCTTACCACAATAAGGTATAATCACTTACCTGCAGTTGTTGGAGAAGCGTATCGATCGAAAGGCTTTTCTCGCTGTCAAACAATAATGAGAGTAAAGTATTTTTTCGATGGATGGGATCGTTGAGATCACTTGTCTCGAAGGCGTACCTGTGCCATGAGGTAGCCAAAAATTGTTCAAAACTCTGAGAGTTAGTGATTTGGAGTAAATAACCGGCTCCCGATTTGGAGCGGATATCTGCGCCATGAAAGTTTAAAATTCGGTTGAGCTTTTTAATGTCATCCCTTATGGTGCGTGTGCTGACGTCCAGCAGTTCTGCCAGCTGTGAAGCAGGGCAGAAATTTCTGCGGCTCATTAGCGTATCTAATATTTTTTTGATCCGACTTTCTTTCATCATTCATTGTCGTCCCCCTTGTCTTTATTAAATCAGTTTTTCCACAAGCAGTAAAAACATACTTTTTCCGCAGTGCTGCGGAAACGATATAAAAAATATCTATTGGCATATTTGATGTCTCTAACGAGGATTATCCTTTTATGGTGCATTTTATCAAATACGTTGCTTATGATGATTATGGTCGATTTGTTCAGTTGTGCGATGCGCCGGAAAATAGTTTTTCATTTGGACTAAAGGGTGATATGTATTATGAGACTGATTATTAAAGATATCGAAAACAGTGTTCCATATTATATGGACTGTCTGGAAGTGCTGGAGAGAATGATGCGATTGACACTCTGTTCAAAACATTTGAAAACCGCCGTACAGGTTTTCCCATACGGCGGCAGAGGGTTTATTTGCCGAACAAGCTGCTGTGCAATCCGATGCGGGCCAGCGCCAGAACAAGCACATCATTCTCATCTTTTCAGGTCGGCAAACAATTGTTTTCTTGCCGGGCTATTTCAGTTTCACTTCAAGGGGAATGCCACCTTCACGAAGCGAGTGGTGTACGAAGAAAACAATCAGATTACATTTCCTTTTTCAGCCGTTTCTCCAGCATCCGGCACAGCAGAGGAATCTGGGATTCAAATTCCACCCCGTACCACCTGGCGCTTTGGGAGACGGCGGTAGCTTCGATGCAGACAACCACAAAGTCGGCTGCCAGGGAGAGGGCGTCTCCCAGAGACAGACCGCGCATCAGTCCGCCCAGAACTACGGAAGAGTAGAGATCTCCGGTACCGTGGTAGGACTGGGGGCACCATCTGGTAAAATAGGAAAATTTTTCTCTGTCTTTATTTAAGTAGGTGACACCCAGCTGGCCAGGTTCATAGCTGACACCGGTGATGACTGCCGTTTTGCAGCCGAGCTCCAGCAGCTTCTCGGACAGGGCCTCGATATAATCCGGACCATATTCTGTGCGGTAAGGCAGGCCTGTTAAAAGGCTGGCCTCCGTGATGTTGGGGAGAATGATATCCGCTTTGGCGCAGACCTTGGCCATTTCCGCCGGAAAGGAAGAGTCGAAAGCCGGATAGAGCTTGCCATTATCCGCCATGGCCGGATCCACCAGGATGAGATTGTCCGGCCGGCCGAAGCGGTCAAAGAAATTGCAGACCTGCCGGCACTGGCTGCCGGAGGCCAGATAGCCGGTATAGATTCCGTCGAAGGAGATTCCTTCCTTTTCCCACGCGTCGGAAATAGGCTCGATCTGGTCGGACAGGTCTTTGACCGTAAAGGTTTTGAACATGGTATGGGTGGACAACACCGCAGTGGGCAAAATCCCGCACTCAACACCCATGGCCGAGAGAATAGGCAGAGCCACCGTGATGGAGCACCGCCCGACGCAGGATATATCTTGCAAAGTAACGATTCTTTTCATGTTGTATACGCCTCCTCTTATTTGGTGATTTTGTTTTACTTTCTGGCTGATTTTTGACTTAACTTTCTGCTGCAGACAGTATAGCAGGAAATGGATTAGTTTAAAACGGCCAGAATCTTATTTTTTTACCAGTCCAGTTTGGCAGAATGTTTGCCTATTAATATGATTTTTTGTTTCATGGATTGGATTTGAAAATTATTTTCAAACATAGTAGTATTAAATTTACAGAGCATTATTCTTGATCAAAAAGTGAAACACAGGAAAAAGATGCGCAAAGCAGATCGATATGGAGAGGAGGCGGAGATTTTGGAAAAGAGCAGATGGGAGCCGCTACGCCTCTGCCCGGTTTACAGGGAGAGTGTGTGGGCTGGAGAGCGCTTAAGGCGTATTCGAAAACTCAAGGAAAAAGAAGGGAAAATAGGGATTTCCAGGGAAGTCTGCGCTTACCGTGGCTCGGAAAACACTGTGGCTTCGGGGGAGTATGCTGGAGAGAGCATCGCCGAGTTGATTCGATGTTATTCAAAAGAGCTGATGGGTGAGGACAACAGCGGACAATTGGTTCGCGTGGCCTATATCGATGCCGGAGAAGATCTGTCTGTACAGGTACATCCGGATGAAGAGATGGCCTGCGAGAAGGGAGACGCGGAGAAAAGCGAAGCCTGGTACATTCTGGAAGCAGGAGAAGGGGCACAAATCACAGCCGGGGTAAATACACAGGACATGAAAGTCTTGCAAAAAGCTGCGGAAAATGGCGCCATGGAGCCTTTTTTGGTGCGTCATTCTGTACAAGCAGGAGATGTGGCATTGATTCCCGCCGGTATGGTACACGCTTGCGGCAAAGGTATACTGGCGCTGGAGGTGGGAAGTTTTGGAGGGATTACCTACAGACTTTATGACTACGGCCGCGGCAGAAAATTAGATCTTTGCGAGGCTTTCCAGGCAATGAAGCCGGAACTTTGCTGTGATGTAAAGCATTTTCAGCTGAAAAAACCGAATGAAGTGCAGCCCGCTATCCGACACCCACTGTTTTCTGTGGATATTATAGATATAGCGGACAATTTCGCTATTTCTTCAGATGAATGCTACTATATACTGACTTGTGTGGAAGGAAAGTGTACTGTTTTAGCAGAGGGGCACAAGGAAGTTCTGGGTTATACGGAAACGCTTCTGGTTCCCGCCTCCTGCGGTCAGGTGGTGGTGCAGGGAGAATGCCGTCTGCTTAAAAGTTATCGGACTTGACCGCCATTCTTTGCGATGGTGAAAAAGAAGATGAAATTGTTTGAGAACGCTGCCGATTTGCTGTTCTTTCATGACTTTGACCACGGTGCTGACGCAGCGGGAGGTCTGGGAGGAAGAATCGGCCTGAGATGTCTCGGCAGGAAGTGCTTCAGTCGGGGAGGCTTCGGCTGAGGATATTTCCACCGAAGACGTCTCCGTCTGGATAACCGAGGAATTTAATGATTCCGGTTGTGTATCTGCTGTGCTTTCGTCAGGATAGATGACGAGAGGACCCTGGCTATCCTCTGATCTCCATAAAAATGGGCCGGCCTTTTTTGCTCATTTTTTTGCACCTCCTGTCTGAGGATATATTGTCTTGAGGAACTATTGTCTGAAAGCATATCTGAAAGCATATTTTCTGCGACCATTGTAGGTCTGGCTGAAGAGAAAGTCAAGATTTGACTCTCAATGTTAAATTTTCCGTCACTGCCTTGTGAAATGGCAGAAAATCCGCTATAATCGAGGATAACAAAGTTTGACAGTGACAACGGAGAACGAAACCATGAAAATAGTGTTGCAGAATCTTACGAAAAAATTCCCAGGGAGAGGGAAAAAGGCCCAGGGGGAAGTGACCGCAGTAAACGATCTCTCCTTTGAAATTGCGGACGGGGAGCTTCTGGCTCTGCTGGGGCCCTCGGGCTGCGGCAAGTCGACGACCCTCAATCTGATCTGCGGATTGGAAAAACCCACTGCGGGTCATATCTTTTTCGGTGACCGGGATATCACGGTTCTCTCGCCGGAGCTGCGGGGCGTGGGCATGGTGTTTCAGAATTACGCCCTCTATCCCCACCTGACAGTTCGGGAAAACATCGTCTTCCCGCTGGAAAACCGCAAGGGAAAGGACAAGCTTTCCAGAGAAGAGATGAACGCAAAGGCCCAGGAGACGGCGCGGCTGGTGCAGATCGAGGAGCTGATGGACCGAAAGCCGGGAGAACTCTCCGGCGGTCAGCAGCAGCGCGTGGCCATTGCCCGCGCCCTGGTCAAGATGCCGGGCGTGCTTCTGTTAGACGAGCCTTTGTCCAACCTGGATGCCCGTCTGCGTCTAAAGACCAGGGAGGAGATTCGCCGGATCCAGAAGCAGACCGGAATTACCACCGTATTTGTGACCCATGACCAGGATGAGGCCATGAGCATTTCCGACCGCATCGCAGTGATGCGGGACGGCGTTTTGATGCAGCTGGGAAAACCCCAGGAGGTCTATGACAATCCGGAGAGCCTCTTTGTGGCTAAGTTCCTGGGAACCCCGCCCATCAATGTCTTTGAAGGCCAGGTGCGGGGCGAGCGCCTCTATATCGGAGACGAGGCCGTCCTGGAAGCGGGAGGCGTCCCGGATCAGCCGGTCTGGGTGGGCATAAGACCCGAGGGCTTTCTTCCCCAGGAGGACGGCCCTCTTAGCTGTGCGCTGGGGCGGGTGGAGGTCCTGGGAAGGGATATCAGCATCCTCTCTTCTCATCCTGCCTGCACCGGACAGACGCTCCGCTCCATCATCAGCGCGGAAACACGGGTGGACGCATCCGCCGCCCAGGTCCATTTTGCGCTGAAGCCCGGAAAGGTCTTCCTGTTTCATCACGAAACCGAGGAGAGGATCCCCTGCGTTTTGGGCTGAGGCCCTGCATTTCGGGAAAGGAAGGCTGCGATATGAGTACAAACAATAAAAAAGCCTGGCTGTATCTTCTGCCGGCGCTTCTGTTTCTGATTTTCTTTATGGTCTATCCGCTGATCGACGTCATCATCTACTCGGTGGAGGAGGGATATAATTTCGCCTCTCAGACCTATTTCGGCGTGGGCACCTATAACTTTTCTTATGTGCTCCACGATCCCTATTTCCTGCAGGCGGTGAAAAACACCTTTATCCTGGTGATTATCACCGTGCCCGTGTCCACCGGGCTGGCCCTGCTGATCTCGGTGGGCCTAAGCTCCATCCGCCCGCTGCGGGAGCTCTATCAGACCATTTACTTTCTGCCCTATGTGACCAATACTCTGGCGGTGGGCCTGGTGTTTATGATCCTCTTCCAGCGGACCGAGTACACCGACGGCATGGTGAACCTCCTGATCAACTGGTTCGGCGGGGAGTCGGTGGATTTTATCGACGGGCCCTATTGGGCCAAGATGTTTGTCCTCTGCTTCTATACGGTCTGGGTGGTCATGCCCTTTAAGATCCTGGTGCTGACCAGCGCCTTGGCCTCGGTGAACCAGGATTATTATAAGGCCGCCCGTGTGGACGGGACGCCCAGGCTGCGGGTCTTTGCCAAGATTACCCTGCCGATGATTTCCCCGATGCTTTTCTATCTGGTGATCACCGGCTTTATCGGAGCCTTCAAGGCTTACAGCGACGCGGTGGCTTTATTCGGCACCGACTTAAACGCGGCGGGAATGAACACCATCGTGGGCTACGTTTACGATATGCTCTACGGGGACAGCGGCGGTTATCCGTCCTACGCTTCGGCGGCGGCAGTTATCCTTTTTGTTATTGTGCTGACCATTACCTGCGTCAACCTGCTGGTCAGCCGAAAAAAGGTTCGGTACTGAAACCTGAGGAGAGAGGTAAAAACGAATGGAAGTCGATTACGAAAAAATAGAAAAGGCCGCGAAGCGGCGGTCGGGAGTCCTGCGGGGACTGACCTACGCGGGACTAAGCGTCTGGGCGCTTATCGTGCTCTTTCCCTTCTACTGGATGATTCTGACGTCGGTGAAGAGCTATGCGTCCTACAATGCAGAGTATGTCCCCTCCTTTTTTACCCTGCATCCCACGCTGGAAAATTACGAAAATGCCTTTACAGCGGTGCCCCTGGGCGGATACCTGATGAATACGGTGATTTTCGCCCTGCTGACCACCCTGCTGATGGTGGTGGTCAGCGTCCTGGCGGCCTACGCCTTTGCCAGACTGGAATTTAAGGGAAAAAACCTGGTATTCACCCTGTTTCTGTCCCTGATGATGATTCCCAGCGAGCTGGTTGTCATCACCAACTTTGTGACGATCACCAACCTGGATCTGCGCAATACCTTTACGGGACTGATCCTGCCGTCGGTGACCTCGGTCTTTTACATTTACCTGCTGAAGGAAAATTTCGAGCAGGTGCCCGACGAACTGTACCGGGCGGCCAAGGTGGACGGAACCTCGGATTTAAAATATCTGTGGAAGGTGATGGCGCCGATCTGCCGGCCCACCATCGTCACGGTCACGATCCTGAAGATCATCGAGTGCTGGAACTCCTATGTATGGCCCCGGCTGATCACGGACGACCAGGCATACTATCTGGTGTCCAACGGAATACAGGAGATTCGTGAGAACGGCTTCGGCCGGGAAAATATCCCGGCCATGATGGCGGCGGTAGTAGTCATATCTGTGCCGCTTATCATCCTGTTCCTCATATTCCGGAACAAGATCATGGAGGGCGTGTCAAGAGGAGGTATGAAAGGATGAAAAGACCAGGAAAGATAC
>CALWGV010000045.1 GCA_944380185.1 uncultured Lachnospiraceae bacterium | reverse complement strand
CAAGGGCTCTCTAAGTAAATGATGTTGCGGCTGGCGAACCTTTCGATGAGTCTTTAGACTCTAGTGCCGGTAATAGGCCCTTATAGGGCCAAAACAAACCACCGGCTAAGCCGGTGGTCGTGATTCTGGAAAAACGCAGGAAATATATACCAAAAACATATATTTACTATATTTAATCAATATTTTTAAAATAGATAAAAGTATGCTAAACTGAAATCAGAAAAAACAGGAGGGTTGCATATGAAAGTGCTGTGGGAATTATTTATCGCTTTTTTACGGATTGGCGGGCTGACCTTCGGCGGAGGCTATGCCATGCTTCCAATGCTGGAAAAAGAAGCGGTGGAGAAAAAGGGATGGATTACCAACGAAGAATTGCTGGATTATTATGCCGTGGCGCAATGCACTCCTGGTATTATTGCCAGCAATACGGCAGCTCTGATTGGATATCGGGTCAAAGGGGCAGTCGGAGCGCTGGCAGCTGCTCTTGGCGTGGTCTTTCCTTCCTATGTTATCATTACAATAATTGCAGCCTTTATCAGTAATTTTACGGATTTGAAAATCGTACAGGATGCTTTGGCGGGAGTACAGGTCTGTGTGGCTGCGTTAATACTTTCGGCCATCGCTACTCTGTGGAAGAAAAGTGTAGTGGACCGCATAACATTTTGTTTCTTTATGGTCACACTGGCCGCGGTGGTTTTCATCTCCCTTTCACCGATCGTCGCCGTAGTTGTCATGGCCATAGCCGGAATCTGTGTAAAACGAGCAGGAGGGATGCAATGATTTATCTGCAATTAATCCGGGAATTTTTAAAAATTGGACTTTTTGCAATAGGAGGAGGTTTGGCTTCCCTGCCGTTTCTATATGATATTTCTGCCAGAACAGGCTGGTATACCGCAGAGGATATCATTAATATGATCGCTATTTCAGAATCCACGCCGGGACCAATAGGAATAAATATGGCCACATATGTGGGTTATCTGACCGGAGGGCCTCTGGGCGGTATCGTTGCCACTTTGGCCGTCATCGCTCCTTCCATTATCATTATCATTTTCATTGCTCGGATTTTAGAAAAGTTTATGGAAAATAAATGGGTAAAAGCAGCCTTCTATGGCCTGCGCCCTGCAGTGGCTGCATTGATTGTGTCTGCCTTTTTGGAAGTAGTAAAGGTAGCTCTTCTGCAAACGGAAATCTATGAAGAAACGCATTCTTTTTGGGACCTTTTTGATTGGCAGGGAATAGTTCTTTTCTTGATCTTGTATTATCTGATATACAAAGGGAAAAAGCATCCCATCGTATATATCGCATCATCAGCTGTAATCGGTATTTTATTGAAAATGGCATAGAGGAGGAAAAAATGAGCAGTTTTCTTGCAGATCACAGGGAACACAGAAAGAATGTACGGTTAATCAGCAAAACGAGAGTGGCATCTGAGGGAGCAGGTCAGATAATTGTAGATCACAAGACGGCATATATAGCTCATATGGAGTCGGAAGGGGTTACTCTGGTGGATGTAAGGAATCCCTACCAGCCTGCTGTGCTCAGCAAAGTAAAGCCTCCGTATAATACGCATTCCCATAAGGTACAGGTCTCTGGCAACCTGATGATTGTCAACAATGAGCAGCTGGACAAAAAGATACAGATATGGACGGCGGGAATGCGGGTTTTCGATATATCGGATAAAACCTGTCCAAAGGAAATCTCTTTTATGAGGACAGGGGGACGCGGGGTACACCGCATGTGGTTTGTCGATGGAAAATATGCTCACATCACAGCCCATCCGGAAGGTTTTACGGACTGTATCTACCAGATCGTCGATATGCAAAAGCCGGAGGCGCCTCAGGTAATATCAAGTTTTTGGCTGCCGGGTATGTGGAAAGACGGAGGAGAGATACCGACATGGAAGACAGGAAGCAAGATCCGGGCACACGGACCTGCTATGGTAGCGGGAGACCGTGCGTATCTGGGCTGGAGTGACGGGGGCTTTACAATCATTGACATATCGGATATTTATCGTCCAAAGATGGTGTCGCATTTTAATTGCTGTCCGCCTTTTGGGGGCTTAACTCACACAGTGCTTCCGTTTCCGAACCGAAAGATAATGGTGGTTACAGATGAGGCTTTTGCGGATAATTGCAGAGAACCGGAAAAACTGGCCTGGATTGTGGACATTCGTGAAGAAACCAATCCGATTCCCATTGCCACTATCCAGGTAGAGTCGGAAGGATTTGCGGAAAAAGGGGGAAGATTTGGTTCTCACAATATTCATGAATGCAGGCCAGGCTCACTGATCGATGATCAGTTGGTCTATATTACTTATTTTAATGGCGGCTTGAGGATCATTGACATACAGGATCCTTACAGACCGCAGGAAGTCGGGTATTTTATTCCGGCAAAGCCGGAGGGAGGTTCGGTCATCCAAACGAATGATGTTTTTGTCGATGCAGATGAATTGATCTATATAGTAGATCGCTTTGACGGGACGTTATATATTCTTCAATACATTGGCCCAAGATGACAGATAGGTAAATTTGCACGAAGAGCAGATGAAAAATAAACGGGTGAAGCAGGAGGAAAGGGGGGAAAATGCTTTTTCACCCACGGGGGATTAGGCAAGGCTGTTGAAGACAAACAGGAATCGAAGAAGTTTGAAATTTTTTACAGGAGGAGGTAAAAAATGAATATTCTGAATTCAATATTGGATGCCATATATAATCTATTGATGGCTCCGGTAGTGATGATGGGGCTGCTGGTTTGCATCGGCTACATACTGGGGAAGAAGCCGCCGGTCAAAGTAATCACCGGTACGATCAGCACAATGGTGGGAATACAAATGGTTATTTTCGGAGGAAACCAGTTTTCCAACACCTTTAAGCCAATTACAACGGCGGTCAGTGAAGCCTTTGGTATAACCGGGTATATTATGGATCCCTATGCAATGCGCTCCACAACTACCGAAGCGCTGGGCGATCTGTTTGGGTTAGTCGGATATGTGTATTTGATCGCATTTCTGGTTAACATAGTACTTGTATATTTTGGAAAATATACAAAAGCCAAGGGTGTTCTTTTGACGGGAAACAGTGGTGTAGCTCACTCACAGGCTATTTTATGGTTGGTTGTTGCCTATCTGGGACTGGGCAGCACAGCCTCCATGATCATAGCCGGTATATTAGTAGGACTATATTGGGCCTATTCTACAACTTTAGCCGTAAATGTATGTGATAAAGTGACGGACGGCGGTGGATTTACCATTGGCCATAATCAGCAGATCGGTCTCTGGTTTTTTTCAAAATTTGCCGGCAAATTTGGCGATCCGAAAAAGAGTGACGCCGAGAATTTGAACTTGCCCGGATGGCTTTCGATATTCAACAACAATGTGGCCTCTGTAGCCATTTTGATGACTCTGTTTATGGGACTTTACATGGCTCCTTTGGGAATATCAGGGATTGAAGAGATTGGCGGAGAAAACTGGATTTTGTACCTGATCACCTTGGGCATTGAATTTTCAATGGATATGGTCATCCTTCTGACTGGCGTTCGAATGATGTGCGGTGAACTTGTAGGCGCCTTCAAAGGGATCCAGGAAAAAATTGTCCCCAACGCTGTGCCGGCTATCGACGTAGCGGCTCTTCTTCCTTTTTCGCCTAATGCGGCGACTCTGGGCTTTGTGTTTACTACGCTAGGGACTGTATTGGCTATCGGAATTCTGTATCTTGTCGGAAGTCCTATTATGGTACTGCCTGGATTTATTCCGCTGTTCTTTACCGGCGGTGCAGTAGGAGTGGTGGCAAATAAATATGGCGGAATAAAATCGATTATTATCTGCTGCATTATATTGGCTTTTATTCAAACCTTTGGCACAGTATGGGCGATCAGTCTGATGAAATATCCCAGTGGTGTAGGCTGGAGCGGAATGTTTGACTGGGCAACAGTGATTCCCGGTGTAACAGAAATCCTGAAGTTTATCGGAAATCTGATTCATTAATAGTGAGGACTACAGTCGATGAAAAAAGATAAAATTAATGTGTTGTTTGTATGCGGTTATGGGATGGGAAGCAGCGCAATCTCGGAAGTTGTTGTGAGCAAGGCGCTGAGGGAGCTAAATATCCCCTGTGAAGTAAAACATACAGCCCTTGGAGAAATGCCCTCCTACTATAATTGGGCCGACATTCTCGCAATTTCAAAGAAACTTACTGCCGGAATCAGCGTCCCTGAAAATCTCCATATGATCGAGGTGGTCAATATTATGGATGGAAAAACGATTGCCGCGCAGATCGAGGAGGTTGCCAAAACATACTACTCGGAGGTGCTGGAAATTAACAAAAGAGAGTAAAAGATTTTCTGGAGTGGTGTGATGTGACATACAAAAGAGCGAACGCGAATGTGCCGAAAAAAAGGTACTACCATTAAAAAGGCTCTCTAGCCAAAAGCCAGAGAGCTGATTTAGTGACTGCCGGTGGCGGGACTTGAACCCGCACGTAGTTGCCTACAACAGATTTTGAGTCTGCCTCGTCTGCCATTCCGACACACCGGCCAACGAATGACATTCTACCACATTTCCTTGGAGTGCGCAAGAGGTTTTTCACGTATTTTGTCAGTCATTTAGTCAAATCCCTGTTGCAATGCAGACAGGAAATGTCTATAATTACTTGTAGAAAAACAAAGGAAGGGTGGTATTGCACCATGAATGAGAACCAGATACACATTATGACACATCCGCTGATCCAGCATAAGATTTCCATGATGCGGGATTACCGTACCGGCACCAATGAGTTTCGCAAGCTGACAGAAGAGGTTGCCACGCTGATGGGATATGAGGCCCTGCGCGACTTGCCCCTGGAGGATGTGGAGGTGACTACCCCCATCGAGACCTGCATGACGCCGATGATCTCCGGCAAAAAGCTGGCTATCGTCCCGATTCTTCGTGCCGGCTTGGGGATGGTGAGCGGAATCCTGGCCTTGGTTCCCTCGGCGAAGGTGGGCCATATCGGTCTGTATCGCGACCATGAAACCCACGAGCCCCATGAGTATTACTGCAAGCTGCCGGATCCCATTGAACTGCGCACCATCGTCGTTCTGGACCCGATGCTGGCCACCGGCGGCTCTGCTGTGGCGGCTGTGGACTTTATCAAGCAGCATGGCGGGCGCAAGATTAAATTCATGTGCATTATTGCCGCCCCCGAAGGCCTGAAGAGGCTTACGGAGACACATCCTGATATCCAGGTTTACGTGGGACATCTGGACCGTGAATTGAATGCGGATGCCTATATCTGCCCCGGCCTGGGAGATGCCGGCGACCGAATCTTCGGTACAAAGTAAAGAGAAATTATGAATTTTTGAGCTGCCCTTTAGATCGCTTATTTTCTGAAATTTTATTGGCTTCACAGGCGGAAGAAAAGCTTCCGGCCTGTGGAGCTTTTGTATTTATGGGCCGGACAGCCCCTTTTGCTTTGGAAGATTTGCACAGATGCGGAGCAGCAGTTCCCGGCAAAAGAGTATGAAAATTTCCTGGAAAGCGTAAGAAAAAAGTAAAGAACATACGTCTGATATTGTTTATAATGAAACTATCATACAGGAGGTAGCACAATGAATAAGATGAAAAGGTTTTTGGCGGCAATTCTTTGCTTTGCCATGCTGTTTTCTTTGGCTGGCTGCGGCTCAGACGAAAGCGTGGACAGTGACCAGACACAGAGCGAGTATGTATACACGGCGGAGTATCAGGAGCTGGACGGAGTGGATTTCTTCGGAAGCGTCCTGACCCGGGGAAATACGATGTATTACGCCATCTATTCCTATGATGAGGCGGCAGGCACTTCCAGCGAACAGATTTACTCCATGGATCTGACCACACGGGAGGCGACGACTGTGGCGGAGCTGCCCGATAATATCAATATCAGTGGGATGACAGCCCTTGAGGGCGGCGGCCTCACCCTTATCCTGAACAACTATGACATGGATACAGAAGAGCAGACCTTTGAGCTTATGACCCTGGACAGCACCGGAGCAGAGACGTCCAGGCAGGATATCACGGCTGCGTTGGAAGAGGGGAACACTTCGGAGTACAGCGCTTATCCC
This sequence comes from uncultured Lachnospiraceae bacterium, assembly GCA_944380185.1. Classification (GTDB taxonomy): domain Bacteria; phylum Bacillota; class Clostridia; order Lachnospirales; family Lachnospiraceae; genus RGIG7193. The sequence goes on along the minus strand of CALWGV010000045.1, from coordinate 54,854 downwards.
CAGGCCATAGAGTCGGACAGCGAGGGAAATATCTATATATACGTTTCCGGCATGACGGAATCCATCATGATCTTTGATGCCCAGGGACAGAAAAAAGCCAATATCCCGCTGGACGGCTGGTACCAGACCTTGTGCAAAAGCGGAGACGGCCGCGTCTTTGCCCTGGGATATGATACCAATGGAAACGGATATCAGCTGACCCAGATCGATGCAGCGGCAGGGGCCATGGGAGACTCCTTCGGCGGTATCCCTTCCGGCAACGGCTCCACCTACTGTACGCCCGGCGGAGAGAATGAAGTTCTCATTTCCTCCGGTGACAACCTGTACAGCTATGATCTTGCCACATCGACCTGCAATCCCATCCTCAACTGGATTGACAGCGACATCGATTCCATGTATCTGCAGGGAATCGGCCGCCTGGAGGACGGTCGGATCCTGGCGATCAATCAGAATTTCAGCGAGGAAAACTCCAATGCCGAGCTGGTTTATCTGACGGAGACGCCCGCATCCCAGGTCGTGCAGAAAACCACCCTGACCTACGGTACCCTCTATCTGGATTCCAGCATCCGGGAGAAGATCATAGATTTCAATAAGACCAACGACACCTACCGCATCGAGGTGGAGGAATACGGGCTGACCGACAGCTCCGGACAGACGCAGATGGATGCGGATATTGTGGCGGGCAATGGCCCCGATATCATCGACCTGAATAATGTCGATGTGGACAACTATATTTCTAAAGGCATATTGACCGATCTGTATCCCCTGATGGATGCGGATTCTTCCCTGAATCGGGATGATTTCTTTGCAAACGTCCTCACTGCCATGGAGGAGGACGGAAAGCTTTACGGCATTATCCCTGCCTTCAGCGTGCAGGCGCTGATGGGCAGAGTCTCCGACCTGGGAGACCGCACATCCTGGACCGTGAAGGATGTGGAGGAGATCCTGGCCAGCAAACCTGAGGGCACTGATTTTATCGATTATGCCAGCAAAGAATACCTGCTGCAGATGCTGGTTCAGCTGGATCTGGATACCTATATTGACTGGAGTACGGGAACATGCTCTTTTGATTCCCAGGATTTCATTGATGTGCTGGAATTTGTCAACACCTTCCCTTCGGCCGAAGAACTGAATTATGATGAGTATGAAGATTCCTATTCGAAGCTGGCGGAAGGCACCCAGCTGGTGACAGCAATGTATCTGTCGGATGTACAGTCTTATCCGTCTACGGCGGCCATGTTCGGCGGAGATGCAGCCAGAGCTATCGGCTATCCCACCTCCCACGGCACCGGTGTGATTTTGAATACCTCGATGGCAGTCGGCATCGCGGAGAGCTGCGAGCATAAGGACGGAGCCTGGGCCTTTGTCAGCACGCTGCTTTCCGAGGAATTCCAGGATGAACTGGGATGGCAGTTCCCGATCCGCATCAGTTCCTTTGATAAGCAGGTGGCGAGGGAGATGGATCCGGAGACCTATACGAGTGGTGGAATGAGCTACGGCAACAGCTTCTCCTATGATTATCAGCCTCTCACCCAGGAGGAGGCCGACGCGGTCAGGGAGCTGGTTGGCATGGCGGAGCCGACCGGTTCCTACAATACGGATATCTTTTCGATCATCAGCGAGGAGGCCGCTCCCTACTTTGCCGGTCAGAAGTCGGCGGCAGATGCGGCAGATGTGATTCAGAGCCGCGTAAACATTTATGTGAGTGAAAACAGTTGATAAAAATGGATTCGGCAGTCTTTAATATTGATTTAGAATCGATTTAGAATAGGAGCCTGTATGAAGTCTCTCGGCAAAAAAAAGAAGGCTTTGCGGCCTGCCAAACCGGCAAACACACATACAGTACCATGGACACAGCGATTGGGCTCGGCGTCATTTCTGGCGCCAAGCCTGATTGGCGTCCTGGTGTTCTTTATCCTGCCGTTTATAGTGGTGATCTACTATTCTCTGGTGGATAATCCCATCAGCGGCAATTTTGTCTTTCTGCGCAATTTCGTCAATGTATTAAATAATGCGGCTTTTCAAAGGGCAGCCTTCAACACTTTCCGTTTTTCCGTGATCGCGGTGCCTCTGGCTGTGGTGCTGTCTCTGGGCCTGGCGGTGCTTTTGGAGAGCAAGATTCCCTTTCGCAGCCAGTTTCGCACCTTTTTTCTGAGCCCGATGATGGTGCCGGTGGCATCGGTGGTGCTGATCTGGCAGGTGCTCTTTGACTACAACGGGGCCGTAAATGACGCTCTGAGCTTTTTCGGGATATCCGCCATCGACTGGATGAAGTCGGATTACAGCATTGTGGTTATTGTCCTATTGTTTTTGTGGAAGAACCTGGGTTACAACATGATTCTTTTTATGGCGGCCCTGGCCAATATTCCTAAGGAAATGATTGAGGTGGCAAGGCTGGACACTTCGTCCCGGGCGCAGATTTTTTTCCGGGTTAAGCTCAGATATCTGTCGCCTACCCTTTTGTTCGTAACGATTTTTTCCCTGATCAATTCCTTTAAGATTTTCCGGGAAATTTATCTTCTGACCAATGACTATCCTTATGACTCGCTGTATATGCTGCAGCATTTCATGAACAATACTTTTAATAATCTGGATTACCAGAAGCTGTCTGCCGCCGCCATCATTATGGCTGTCGTTGTGGTGCTCATCATCGGTATTCTCTTTATCGCGGAGGACAGATTCGGAAAGGATGTGGAGGGATGAGAAAAAAGAAAAAAGCTTCTGCACCCAGACCGCTTATCGGAAGGGCAGGGAAGCGGCGGGTCCGCATTGTGCTGGTCACTCTCTTTGCCGCATTCTTTGCCGTGCTGTTCCTGCTTCCGACAGTCCTCACCATCACGAATTCCTTTATGTCCTCTTCCGAGATATCGGCCAACTACGGCAAAATCTTTGCCACCACCGACACCGGAGGCAAGGTATACATAGCGGAGAGAGTAAATCTGAAGTTTATCCCGGACATGGTTTCTTTCAGTCAGTACATCACCGTACTTTTCAAGAGCCCGGAGTATCTGCTGAAATTCTGGAATTCGGTGATTCTGGTGGTGCCTATCGTAATCTTTCAGCTTCTGGTGGCCTCGCTGGCAGCCTACAGCTTTACGAGATACAGAGGCAAATTTAAAGAAGTTATCTTCTTTGTCTATATTATTGTCATGCTGATGCCCTATCAGGTAACGCTGGTGCCCAACTATCTGGTGTCCGGCTGGCTCCACATTTTGGATACCAACTGGGCCATCTGGCTGCCGGGAATTTTCTCCCCCTTTGGCGTCTTTTTGCTCACGAAATTCATGAGAAGAATACCCGTTTCCGTGATGGAGGCTGCCAAAATCGACGGGGCGGGAGAATGGCAGATTTTCACCAAAATCTGCATGCCTCTGTGCAAGGGAGCCCTCTATTCCATCGCCATCCTGGTCTTTATCGACTACTGGAACATGGTGGAACAGCCGTTAATCCTTCTGTCCGATCCGGAGATGCACCCTCTGTCCGTGTTCCTCTCCAAGATCAATGCAGGAGAGGTGGGACTGGCATTTGCGGTGGCTACAATATACATGGTTCCCAGCCTTCTGATTTTCCTCTATGGGGAAGATTATCTGGTGCAGGGAATTACCTATTCGGGCGGAATTAAAGGTTAAGAGAAAAGGGAGGATAACAACCATGAACGAAAATACGACCAAGAGGAGAGAATGGATCAAAAATGTGGCCATTGTGTTTTTGGCTGTGCTGCTGGTGCTGACCTTTTTCTCCAACACCATTATGAATTATTCCTTGCCTGAGGTGGCGACCCAGACGGTCGCTTCTCAGAGCATCACGGCTAAAATACGGGGCACCGGTACCGTGGAAGCCAGCGATCCCTATAATGTGGAGCTCACGCAGAGCCGTGTCATCGCCAGCGTTGCGGTAAAACAGGGCGATACGGTGGAAAAGGGCGATGTGCTTTTTTACCTGGAGGATGCGGAGAGCACAGAGTTAAAAGAGGCGCAGACCCAGCTGGACACTCTGCGGACCAACTATGAGAAGGCAATTCTGGCGGCGGACAGCAGTGCGTCTCTGGTGGATAATGTGGAGAGCGGCAGGACCAGCTCCACAGAGTCGAAGCTTGCCCAGATCGACAGTTATAACTCCCGCATCGACAGCCTGACTTCGCAGATCGACAGCTACAATACCCGCATCGCCGAAATCGATGCCGAGCTCAGCAAGCTGGGAGAGGCGACGGTAGATACCTCAGGAGAACAGCAGGCTGTAAACAATGCGGCGGCGGAGCTTTCCAAGGCCGAGGCTGCCGTTACCGCCGCGGAAGAAAAGCTGACCGCAGCGCAGTCTACGCTGACGGCGGCAAACAGCGCGGTATCGGATGCACAGAAAGAAGTGGATTCCTGTCAGACGGCAGCGGACGATGCGAACAGCCTGTACACCGCGCTGGTCAGCAGACGGGATGAACTGAAAAAGAAAGAAAACGATCAGACGATCACAGAGACGGAAAAAACAGAGCTGGCTCAGCTGGAAGGCACCGGCTCCGGAAGCATCAATGCCGCTTCACAGGCCAAGGCGGCGGCAGAAGAAAATCTTGCCGCAGCAGAAGAGACTTTGGCTGCTGTTCAGGCAAGCAGCGCGCAGAATATCGCAAATGCGCAGGCAGCCGTGTCAGCCGCTCAGACAGAGTACAATAACGCCGTGGTCAACAGACAGAACTGTGAAAACAAAAAAGCCGAGGCTGACCGCAATTTGGCCAACAAGCAGGCCAGCCGTCCGGATTCCAGCCGCCAGGATTCTTTAAACAGCGAGAAGGCTGACCTGACGCTGAAAGTGAGTCAGGCTACCACCCGGAAGACGGAGGCGGAGACGGATCTCCAGGAACTTTTGGCCGGATACAGCAAAGAGGTGGATCTGGTAAGCATGCTGCAGCAGATCCGCGAGCAGGAGGAAGTGGTGCGGGAACTCCAGGAGAGCGCCACCGGCGCTACAGTGGAGGCTCCGGTATCCGGTATGGTCTCCCAGATCAATTATGTGGCCGGCGAGACGACGGCGCCCGATCAGCCCCTGGCACAGATCGTCGTGACGGAAAAGGGATATACGGTCAAATTCTCCGTCACCAATGAGCAGGCCCGACAGATCAGCGTGGGAGATGTGGCGGAGATACAGAATTCCTGGGCCTTCAGCGATGTGACGGCGACAGTAGCCGGTTTCCAGAGCGATCCATCCAACCCCCAGAACCGCCAGGTGGTCTTTGACGTGACCGGTGAAGTTCAGGCCGGCCAGTCCATGACCCTCTCCGTGGGACAGAGAAGCGCCAACTATGACTATGTGGTGCCTAACAGTGCAATCCGTGAAGACAACAATGGCAAGTTTATTCTGATTATAGAATCCAAGAGCAGCCCTCTGGGCAACCGTTATATCGCCACCCGCGTGGACGTGGAGGTATTGGCCAGTGACGATACCATGTCGGCCGTCAGCGGCGGTCTGTACGGCTATGAATATGTAATCACAACATCCACCGCTCCGGTGGAGGCAGGACAGCAGGTCAGACTGGCAGATCAATAAAGGAGGGAGACAATGATTAAAATCATAAAGCGCCCCTCCGGCAAACAGCTGGTCTGGACGATAATCGGCGCGGTCTGCCTCCTGTTGGCGGTCACTCTCTCTGTCTTTTCCGCCGGAATAAAAGACAGCCAGCCCTCTCAGCAGATGGCTGAGCGCTGGGACAGCGAGGGAGGGGCGGCTCAGGTCAGCTGCTTTTTCTCCAGCGACCAGTCGGTGACGCCGGATACCATCATGGCTTTTGAGCACACGATGGAAAATCAGCTGGAGACGGCCAGTATCGAGGCCCCTTCGGAAAACGCCAGGCTCTGGGTGGATGCTTACAGCGCTAAGGGAAAGCTCACTCTGTCCACCACCCACGGCTCCACGGAGGCCAACGCTTATGGCGTGGGCGGGGATTACTTTCTCTTTCATCCGCTGGGTCTGGAGGAGGGCGGAATGTATTTTTCCGGCAGCGATCTGATGCAGGACAGAGTGATTCTCGACCAGAACACTGCCTGGCAGCTTTTCGGCTCCTATGACATTGCAGGTCAGCCCATCACCATCGGTTCCGGGACAAATTCCCACACCGGCATTGTGGCCGGCGTGGTGGAGTCGGAGAGCGGGTGGATGAACGAGAGAGCAGGAGCGCAGACCGGCACGGTCTATGTCTCCTATGAAGTTCTGGATACTTTTGGAAGCCATAACGGCATCAACAGCTATGAGGTGGTGATGCCCAATCCGGTCACTGGCTTTGCCAAGAATATGGTAACCGAAAATATCGGATTGGAAGAGGATTCGATCGAGGTCGTGGAAAATTCCAGCCGCTATTCTTTCTTTTCCCTCTTATCCGTGCTGGGACAGTTCGGAACCCGATCGATGAACGCTAAGGCAATTATCTATCCCTACTGGGAAAATGCAGCCAGGGGCTGGGAGGACATATTATCCGTTATCTTGCTGCTTCAGCTTCTTCTCTATCTGGTTCCTGTTGTCCTGGTGACTGTCCTTTGTGTGAAGCTCTGGCGCAGACGTCGTTTCCATTGGTCCGATGTAAAAGACTGGCTGGCTGACCGGCAGGAGGCACGTTGGGCCAGGCAGGCACAGGCACAGACCGTACAGGCAGCGGAAAAAAAGGTAAGGCGGAAAAAAGAGAGAGTTCACAAACGGTTGGGAAAGAAGGAGGGAAAATGAGATGAAGAAAACAATGAAAAGGGCAGGCTGTCTGCTGCTGGCAGCCATTATGCTGCTGGGTCTCACTGCATGCGACAGCGAGGCTGATTCTCAGGTCGACAGCGACGCCAAAAACTATGTATTTCGCGAGGAGACATTTGCGCTGGATACGGATATCGATCTGAGCAATGTTTCTGATATTACGGCTGTGGGAGATCGGCTCTATATGGTTGGCTCGGACTACATGACCGGCGATTTCTTCCTGCTGTCCTGCAATAAGGATGGCTCGGACGTACAGAACACTGTGCTGGAGCTGCCAAATTCTAGTTCCGATAACGGCGGAGGAGTAATCACGCCTAGGGAGGATGTGGCCGAGGTGGACGAAGAAACGACTGAATCCGATGAAACGGCCGAATCCGATGATTCTGCAGCTGAGCCTATGCTGCCGGAGTACACCCCTCCCACCGAATCAGTCAGCAGCTGGATCAATCAGCTGACGACCGATGGTACAAACCTCTATATGTTGATCAACACTTCCTACAATGATTACAGCGACCCGGAAAATCCGGTCTGGAGTGATTCCTATTCCATTAAAGCAGTCGACACTTCCGGCAATGAGCTGTGGAATCTGGATCTGGGCGGAAGTGATTCCCAGTCGCAGACGTCAGACGGTCTGATGTCCTCCTTCTATTTCTATGCGATGGATATTGCGGGCATTCCCCAGGGCGGGGTGCTGGTCAGTGTCCAGGAGAATGACGGCGTCAAATACCGTACCTACGGCGCAGATGGTTCTCCTTCCGGCGAGTTCACTCTGGATACGGATGGAGGAAGCTTTTACACTAACGGTGAGGGACGGATTTTCATGACGATCTGGGAGAACACCGACACGGGCAGTACCCAGAGCGTGCGGGAGCTGGATCCTCAGACCGGTACTCTGTCCGAGCCGATCGCCGTTCCCGGCATGGAATCCTATAATCTGAGCCTGTGCAGCTATGTCTTTGGCGGCAGTTATGACCTCTATCTCAACGACAGTATGGCTGTCTATGGCTATAATATCGGAGATGCGGACAAGACAAAGCTGCTGGATTTTATTGATTCCGATATCGATGCCAATAACATGAGTTATCTGGTAATCCTGGATGACACGGTTATGCTCTCGTCCAACTGGAATTACGAAGACGGCACGACTTATATATCGGTTCTCAGCAAGGTGGACCCCGCCGATGTCAAGGACAAGATCACGTTGACTTTGGGCTGCTACGGCTCCTATTCTATTCGCAGCAATGTGATCGATTTCAACAAAAACAATGACCAGTATCGCATTCAAATCACGGACTATGCTACCTATGACAGTTCCGAAGACTGGACTGCCGGCCTTACCCGTCTGAACAATGACATTGTCTCCGGCAATGTGCCGGATATCCTGGTGCTCAATGAAAATATGCCAGTGTCCAGCTATATCAGCAAGGGGCTTTTCGCTGATCTGTATTCGTTTATCGATGAGGATCCCGATATGAGCCGGGAGGATTTTCTGCCCAATCTTTTGGAGGCGTACACGGTGGACGGAGCTCTCTATCAGCTGGTGCCTTCCTTTGTCATCTACACGATGGCGGCCAAGACCAAGTTCGTGGGCAGCGAGCCGGGGTGGACCATGTCGGATCTGATGAATCTGATTCCGACGCTTCCGGAGGGTATGGCGATCTTTGGCGAGATGACCAGGGACAGTTTCCTCTCCAGCATGCTCTACTCCGCCGGCAGCCAGTTTGTGGACTGGAAGACGGGAGAGTGCCATTTTGACGGCCAGGAGTTCATTGATCTGCTGGAGTTTGCCAACACTCTGCCCACGGAGATCGATTCCAGCATCTACGAAGACGAGGACTACTGGATGAATTACGAGACCATGTACCGCGAGGACAGAACGCTTCTGTACTCTCTGTATATGAACACCTTCAGGACCTACAATATTGCCAAGGTGGTAACCTTTGGCGAGGATATCACCCTGATCGGCTATCCGGCAGCCGAAAAAAACGGAGCCGCTATTTCCGCCAGCCTGTCCATGGCCATCTCCGCTCAGTCCGAGAATCCGGACGGTGCCTGGGCTTTTGTGCGCCAGTATCTGCTGCCGGAATATCAGAGTACCGTCACCTATGAGTGGCCTGCGCGGCTGGATCAGCTGGAGGTACTGATGGAGGAGGCCAAGCAGAAGCCCTATTATCTGGATGAAAACGGCGAGAAAGTAGAGTACGATGACACCTATTATATTGCGGATCAGGAGATCATCGTTCCTCCTATGAGCGACGAAGACGTAAATCTGGTCAGAGATTACATCTTTTCCGTGACCGATGTCATGTCCTACGATGAGCAGCTGATCAATATTGTCACTGAGGAGGCAGCAGCCTATTTTTCCGGCCAGCGCTCCGCCGAGGAGGCGGCCGACATTATTCAGAGCCGGGCAAACATCTATGTCAGTGAAAATCGCTGATTACCGCATATTTAAAGTTCTGTCCGCGTAATATGTGCTAAGGACATCTGGACGGAGATAGATAGGTGAACTGGCACAGCATGACACAAAAACAGGTTCTCGATGCCCTGCATACAGACAGGGCACGAGGACTTTCTTCTGGGGAGGCGTTGAGGCGGCTTGGTGCAGACGGTGAAAACGTACTGCGGGAAAAGCCTCACACCTCCCTGCTTGTCAAATTTTTAGAGCAGTGGAAGGATTTTATGATTTTGACCTTGATCGGGGCGGCTGTGGTCTCCACAGTGGTCTCTTTTTTAAATGGAGAGAAAGACCTGACAGATCCGATCATTATCTTTGTCATCATCACGGTCAATGCAATTCTGGGCGTGATACAGGAGGCCAAGGCAGAAAAATCTCTGGACGCCCTGAAGAAAATGTCTGCTCCCGGTGCGCTGGTGATACGGGACGGAAAGCGGCAGCACATGGATGCGGCCCGTCTCGTCTCCGGCGATATCGTCTGCCTGGAAGCGGGAAGCTTCGTCCCTGCAGATGGCAGACTGCTGGAGGCGACAGGGCTCAAGGTGGAAGAGTCGGCTCTCACCGGGGAGTCTGTGCCGGTGGAAAAAGACGCCTCCTGGATCGGCCCTGCCGACACGCCTCTTTCGGAGCGGCGCAATCTGGCCTTGTCTACCACAGTGGTCACTGCAGGGCGGGGGCTCATGGTCGTGACGGAGACGGGTATGCGCACGGAGGTGGGGCATATCGCCAGCTTGATTATGGACGGAGAGTCCAGGGATACGCCGCTGCAAAAGAGACTGGCCGATACCAGCAAGGTCCTGGGTATTTTGTCCCTGGGAATCTGCCTGGTCATGTTTTTTGTGGGTCTGTGGAAAAGGCAGCCCCTCTTTGAAATGTTCATGACAGCGGTGAGCCTGGCCGTGGCGGCGATTCCAGAGGGACTGCCGGCCATCGTGACGATCATGCTGTCTCTGGGAGTACAGCGCATGGCCAAAAAAAATGCTGTGGTGCGCAAGCTGCCTGCCGTGGAGACCTTAGGCAGCGCCACCTACATCTGTTCCGACAAGACGGGGACGCTGACGCAAAACAGGATGACGGTGACACGGCTGGCCTCTGCGTCAGGAGAGGAGAGGGCAGAGGGAACTCTCGGCGTGCAGCTTCTTGCCTGTGCAGCTCTCTGCTCGGATACGGTTTTTCGGCGTGAGGAGAACCCCAGGGGCAGAAGTATGGGCAAAACAGCCGGCAGAACAGTGAAATACAGTTTGCTGGGTGAACCGACGGAAAAAGCCCTGGTGGAGGCCGCTGCCGGTCAGGGGCTCTATAAAGACGAGCTGGAGAAGAAATGTCCCCGGACCGGCGAGATACCTTTTGATTCCACATCCAAACGGATGACAACTTACCATCGAACACCGCAGGGAAATATACGTATTGTAAAAGGTGCCCCCGATGTGCTGATTGCGCAGTGCGGCAGGTATCTGAGGGGAAAGGAGACGAGAAAGCTGGATACCGCTGTCCGGGCTCAGCTCCTTCGCCGCAATGAGGCGATGGCCGGGGACGGCCTGAGAGTCATCGCTGTCGGCGCAGCCAGAGAAAACGAAGAGCTGACCTTTATTGGACTTGTCGGCATGATGGATCCCCCTCGGCCCGAGGCGGCCCCGGCAGTGCGCACCTGCCGCGAAGCAGGGATTCGCCCGGTCATGATTACCGGCGATCACCCGGCGACAGCTATGGCTGTCGCCAGACAGTTGGGTATTCTTCCGGAAAAACCGTCTTCCCGCTCATCCGAGACAGCATCGGGGAAAAGAGGGCCGGTCCTGCTCCGGGCCTCTTCTTTGGAGACGGTTTCGGTTTTGCCACCGCGGCAGCAGTCCGCTTCACAGGTCCTCACTGGCCGGCAGCTGGAGGAGATGAGCGATGCAGAGCTGATTCGAAGAGCGCCGGATACGGCGGTGTATGCCAGGGTTTCGCCGGAACATAAGGTGAGAATAGTGAGAGCACTGCAGGCATCCGGGCAGGTAGTGGCCATGACCGGCGACGGGGTCAATGATGCCCCCGCCCTGAAGGCGGCGGATATTGGCTGCGCCATGGGGCTAGGCGGCACAGATGTGGCCAAAAATTCAGCGGATATGATTTTGACGGACGACAATTTTGCCACCATCGTAGCGGCGGTAAAGGAAGGCCGGGTGATATACGACAATATCCGCAAGTCGATCCATTTTCTTTTGTCCAGCAATATCGGAGAGATTCTCACGATTTTTACCGCCATTGTTTTGGGACACCCTTCGCCTCTTCTGCCGGTACAGCTGCTGTGGATGAATCTGGTGACGGATTCTTTGCCGGCTATCGCCCTGGGGGTAGAGGGACCGGATGAGGATATTATGCGCCGGCCTCCCATTGACGCCAAAAAAGGTATCTTCTCTGACGGCCTGGCTTTTCAGATGCTGATCGAGGGCATTATTATCGCTGCTCTGGCTCTCAATGCCTATCTGCTCGGCTATGATTTCTATGGCCTTAAAGCGGCCCGCACCATGGCTTTTTCTGTACTGAGCCTGTCGCAGCTGTTTCATGTGCTCAACGTGCGCAGCAGCCGCTCGCTGTTTCACCTCGGCTGGTTCTCCAACCGGCGTCTGAATCTGGCGCTTCTTATCTGCATGGGACTGCAGATCGGCGTGGTGTCAATCCCTGCTCTTGCCGACGTATTTCAGGTTCAGGCCATGAATGCAGAACAGTGGCTGGCGGTGCTGGCGCTGAGCTTTGCCCCTATTCCTATAGTAGAGCTGCAGAAACTCTGGAACCGGATAAAGGAGAGGAGGTGACCGGGTGAAGGAATTGATGATACTTTTGGTGGAGAGATGGGGGTATCTGGGAATTATGATGCTGATTGCCGTGGAAAATATTTTTCCGCCGATTCCATCGGAGGTGATTCTCACCTTTTCCGGTTTCCTCACCACCTGCACATCCATGGACAAATGGGGAGTGATCTGGTCTGCCACGGCAGGTTCACTGGCCGGTGCCGTGGTGCTTTACGGAGCCGGTAGACTTCTGTCAGCGGAGAGACTGGCGCGTTTTCTGGACGGACGGGCAGGACGGATTCTTCATTTTAACGGTGATGAAGTGCGAAGCGCTTTCACCTGGTTTAATGAAAAAGGAAAAGGGACGGTGCTTTTCTGCCGCTGCATTCCCATCTTGAGAAGTCTTATTTCCATTCCGGCGGGAATGGCGGGGATGGAGATGAGAGTATTTCTCCCCTTTACCGTACTCGGCTCCTTTTTGTGGAACGTAATTTTGGTCAATCTGGGCGTTATTGCCGGCAGTGCATGGGAACAGGTAGTCGAAAAGGCAGGTGTTCTGGGACAGATTGTCACATGGGGACTTGTGGCAGCAGTGTTTGTCAGCACGGCTTTATTAATGAGACGATTCAAAAAAAAGATTCGTTAAAAGGGAAACGAGAAGAGCATTATATAAAAGTAGTAAGTTAAGGAATAAAAAGAGCGAGATACGCATAAATTTCTTGATTTTTTTGCATTTTAAAAGCAATATCTGAAAAAAAGTCAGCAAAACTTTAAAAAAAGCACTTGCAAAATCGCAAATGAGCTGGTATCCTATTAAATATTCAGAGGATGATTCTCAACAATGCACTGAAAGGCGAATGGGCGCCAGCCAAGGCGCCTGTTTTTACAGCCTGATAACTTAACACAGTGAAGCAGTACAATGGTATCGCATCGATGCAGAGAAAAATGTCCTCCCACAAAATACGAAAGGAGAAATAGTTATGAAAAGGTTTCTTGCGATGGTATTGACACTTGCTATGCTCCTGTCTTTGGCAGCCTGCGGCAGTGACAGCAATACCGAAACGACGTCCGCTGCCGGAAATAGTACAGCGGGAGAGACCAATGCAGCAGGAGAGACTTCCTCCGTTGACACATCTGACATTTATGGCGGCGTGGCCGTTCAGGAGGGCGGCACTTTCGTGATCGGCGCCACCGGCGATCCCCAGAGCTTTAACCCGGACTATCTGTCCGACGATTATCTGTGGCCCATTGCCCAGAATATGTTTAACCGGTTGGTCAAGCTGACCACTGACGACACGGTTATTCCTGATCTGGCTGAGTCCTGGGAGTTTTCCGATGACGGACTGACTCTGACCTTCCATCTGAGAGAGGGCGTTAAGTGGCACGACGGCGTAGATTTCACCTCCGCCGATGTGAAATGGACCTATGACACTATTATTGCCGAGAGCTGGAACAGATCCAGCAGCCTGGAGTCTGTGGAATCCATCGAGTGTCCCGATGACAACACCGTCGTCTTCCATCTGAAATCTGCCGATATCACCATTATCCCTAAACTGGGCTGGTATGGTTTGTTTATCCTGCCTCAGCATCTGTACGAAGGTCAGGATCCGGCCACCTGTGAGGCGGCTACCACCAATCCTGTGGGCACAGGCCCCTTCAAATTTGAGTCCTATGAGACCGGCGTGGGCGTAACTCTGGTAAAGAACGAGGATTTCTGGGGCGACGAGCCCAATCCCGATGAGCTGATCTTTGCGATTTACACCGATCAGGATACGCTGTACCAGGCATTCTTAAATGGTGAGGTCGATGTGATGGGCACCTCTCTGCCGTCTGCCAATGTGGGTGAGCTGGACAACGATGACAACTACCGCGTATTTACGCAGCTGGCGCAGAACCGCACCTACATCACCTTCAATTTTGACGATCCCGATTTCAGCAAAGTGGAGGTACGCAGAGCGGTAGAGCTGGCCGTGGACCGTCAGGGTATCTTTGACCGCGTGGGCGGTGCCGGCGCTGTAGCCGAGTATTATGTGTCCCCTCTGCAGACCGATTATCTGGATGAGAATTATAAGATTCCGGACCGCAATGTGGAGGAGGCGAGAGCCCTTCTGGAATCCGCCGGCTATACGGCGGATGCGGACGGCTACTATATCCATACCACGATGGATGTGTTTGAATCCGGCAACTTTGCTAACATTGCCCAGATTGTCAAGGCTAATCTGGCCGAGGCCGGTATTGATATCACCATCAATATGATGGAGATGTCCGCCTGGACCGAGAAGGTGCAGCAGAACAAGAACTTCTCCGTCAGCATGCTGGCTGGCTATCAGGGCCCTGATATTTCCGGTCTGGCCGGACGTATTCAGTCTGATGGCGCCACCAATATCGGCGGTTACAGCAATGAGAGAATCGATGAGCTCTTTGCACTCAGCAATGTGGAGACAGATATAACGCAGAGAGCAGCTTACTACAGCGAGATTCAGCAGATTATGTCTGAGGAAGTTCCGATGGTATTCCTGCTGGATAACGGCGGCCAGTATGCTTTCCCGAGCAATGTCTTGGGCAGCCCTTACGATCTGCCTGAGCTGGCGGCTTCCAGTGAATACACGTACCTGGCTTTTGCTGCAGAATAAAAAAATAAACTGCTGAGAGAGTGACAGAAAAAGTCCGATGATTCCTGTCGGACTTTTTCTGTCACCCGGATAGTCTGTAGAGGAGGATGATAGAGTGAAACGATACATTCTGAAGCGAGTCCTGACAGGTATCGTCATCGTACTGGTCTCCGTGTGCATCAATTTCGTGCTGATCCGCTGTGCCCCGGGTGACCCGGTCCGCATTTTGGCTGGTCTTGACGATCCCAACGAGGATCAGATCGCTGTGCTGACGGCCCAGTATGGACTGGATAAATCGATTCCCGAGCAGTTTGTCGTCTATATCGGCAATGTGCTGCGGGGAGACTTCGGCTTTTCTTATGTCAATCAGAAGCAGGTTATCGATCTGATTGCCGAAAAAGTGGTTCCCACATTGCTTCTGTCGCTGTCAGCTCTCACTATAGCCGTGCTGGGCGGCACACTGCTGGGTATATACTGCGCGCGAAAAAACGGCAAGCTGATCGATAAGGCTCTCTGCGCAGTCTCCTATGTGTTTGACGCCACTCCCAGCTTCTGGCTGGGCCTGATGCTGATCCTGATTTTTGCCTCCTGGCTGGGGATACTCCCTACGTCCGGCATGGAAAACATGCGGGGACATTACACAGGCATACGGCACGTGCTTGACGTTATGCAGCACATGATATTGCCGGTGGGCACATTGGCGCTGATCCAGTTCCCCTATTATTTCCGCATCGCTCGTTCCTCGGTGCTGCAGGTCATGTCGGAGGATTTCATCACCACTCTGCGGGCTACCGGCATGAAGGAAAAAAAGATTTTCAATAAATATGTACTGCGAAACGCGTTGATCCCCACCGTTACCATCCTGGGTTCCAGCCTGGCGTTTTTGCTTTCCGGCTCTGTGTATATCGAGACGGTGTTCTCCTGGCCCGGTATGGGACGCCTGCTGTTTGACTCCATCGGCAAGCGCGATTATCCTGTGCTTTCCGGTATCTATCTGATTCTGGCCATCACGGTGGCTGTCATGATGATTTTGGTGGATGTAGTGTACAGCCTGATTGATCCGCGCATCAAATACGACTAGGAGGAGGCCATATGAAGAAAAAATTATCTGCTTTTGGCAAAGAACTGAGACGCAATTCTCAGCTGCGCAGCGGTCTGATCCTTCTGGCAATTCTCCTGATCGGAGCTATTGGAGCGCCTGTTTTTGCCACCCATGATCCCTTTGCCCTGTATGACAGTATTCGTGTAGCGCCCGGTACTGACGGTTTTATCTTCGGCACAGATGCCCTGGGCCGGGATATTTTCAGCCAGATTCTCTATGGAGCGCAGACTTCATTAAAAATCGGTGTTATTGCCGCTTCCATTTCTGCTGTCGTGGGAACGCTGATCGGCGGTATTGCCGGTTATTTCGGCGGCGTGGTGGACAAGATCATCGTAGAATTTATCAATATCTTTGTCATGACCCCGTCCTTTTTCCTGATTTTGATCATCGTCGCCATTTACGGCAGCGATATCCGTTACGTGATGATCGTCATTGGACTGACCTCCTGGCCCAGCAATGCCAGACTAATGCGCGCCCAGGCCATTTCCCTGCGCCAGCGCACCTTTGTCAAATCGGCTCAGGCTATAGGTGTCAGCCGCCTGAGCATAATGTTTAAACACATTATCCCCAACGGTATTTTCCCGATTATCGCCAACACAACCATGCAGATTTCCGGCGCCATTCTGACGGAAGCTGGTCTGTCTTTCCTGGGGCTTGGTGATCCCAATATCGTCAGCTGGGGGCAGATGATCAGCGCAGGCAAAACCTACCTGACCAAGGCCCCCTGGATATCTGCTATTCCCGGCGTCTTTGTGGTCATCACCGTTCTGACCTTCTTCCTCATCGGCGAGGGTCTGAACCGCTTCATCTCTCCGAAGATGGAAAACAATAAATAAGGAGGAGAGACAGATGGCATTATTAGAGATCAAGAATTTAAACATTACCTACAAGATGAAGGACAAGTCGGTCTATGCCGTCCAGGACGCCGATATCACCCTGGAATCCCAGGATGCGGTGGGTATCGTGGGCGAGTCCGGTTCCGGCAAGTCCACTCTCGCCATGGGCGTACTGCGGCTGCTGCCCAAGACGGCAGTAACCGAGGGAGAGGCTCTCTTTGAAGGCAAAAATCTTTTGACCTTGTCTCAGGATGAGCTGTCAAAGGTTCGCTGGAATGAAATTTCGGTCGTCTTTCAGAAGTCCATGAATGCCCTAAGCCCGGTACACAAGATCGGCAAACAGATGGAAGATGTCTATCTGATTCATCGTCCCAAGGCGTCCAAGCAGGAGATTCGCGAGAGAATCTACGAACTTTTCCGCATCGTCAATCTGTCGGAACGGGTGTATGAACTGTATCCCCACGAACTGTCCGGCGGCATGATGCAGAGGATTTCCATCGCGCTGAGTCTGATTCTCAATCCCAAGCTTCTGGTGTTGGACGAGGCGACCACTGCTTTGGACGTGGTAACGCAGAGCCAGATTCTCCGGGAAATCATGCAGCTGCAGGAGAAATTTCATCTGACCCGTCTGATGATCACCCATGATGTATCCGTGGTGGCCTCCACCTGCAATAAGGTGGTAGTTATGTACGCCGGCAGAATCATGGAGAAGGGTCATGTGGAGGATGTGCTGGTAAATCCCAAACATCCTTATACCCAGGGCCTGCTCAAATCCTTCCCTTCTTTCCACGGAGAGAAGACGGATCTGCGGGGAATTCCGGGCTCTCTGCCGGATCTGTCCGTGCGCCCGGAGGGCTGCGTATTTGCTCCCCGCTGCCCCTATGCTACCGACGAGTGCCGGAACAAGATGCCGGAGCTCAAAGCGGCCGGAGACGGCAAACATGAATGGCAGGTGGCCTGCCACAGGAATGGGAGGTGAGCGCGATGAGTCTGGAAGTAAATAGAACTACAGCTGAAGGAAGCGAAGATTACGTCATTCAGCTGAATAATGTAAAGAAGTGGTACATCCAGAAGAAAGTCCAGAAAAAGGACGGCAAGACAGAGCGCAGGCAGCACATCAAAGCTGTGGATGGAGTCAGTTTCAGCCTGAAGAGAGGAGAAACTCTGGGCGTCATCGGCGAGTCCGGCTGCGGAAAATCCACGCTGGGACGTCTCCTTATCCATCTGGAGGATCCCACCAGCGGTGAGATTCGCCTGTTTGGCCAGCCCAGCGACGTACTGCTGAAAAAAGATCCGCTGAAGTTTCGGCGAAACTGCCAGATGATTTTCCAGAATCCTTTTGATACTTTTGATCCCCGCTACACGCTGCGCAAAATCCTGATGGAGCCTCTGAAGCTCCACAACATCGGAGCTTCGCCGCAGGAGCGGCTGGATCTGATGCTGGAGATTCTGGAAAAGAGCGGTCTGACGCCGGCGAAGGATTATCTGGATCGTCATACCCATGAGCTGTCCGGCGGACAGCTGCAGCGTATCGCCATTCTGCGCTCTATGCTGTTAAATCCCAGTTTTGTGGTGGCGGACGAGCCGGTATCGATGCTGGATGTGTCGGTGCGCGCCGACATTATCAATATGCTGGAAAGCCTGGTCAAGGAGAAGAACACGGCGCTGGTTTTCATCAGCCATGATATTGCCACGACCCGCTATATCTCCGACCATGTGGCCGTGATGTATCTGGGGCGCATCGTGGAACTGGGCCCTACGGATGAGGTGCTACATAATCCTCAGCATCCTTATACCAAGGTGCTGATCTCCAACTGTGCCTCTCTGAATCCTCTGGAGAGACGGGAGGCCATCGAGATTCAGGGCGAGCCGCCTACACCCATCAATACCGGTCCCGGCTGCTATTTTGCTCCCCGCTGTTATTGTGCCGAGGAGCAGTGCAGCAGAGAATACCCGCCTCTCGTCGATATCGGCGGCGGACATCTGGTGTCCTGCTGTAAATGCTGCGAGAAATAAATATGCCAACAGAAAAAACGAGGGAAGAATATGAGAGATTTCAGCAAGTTAATCGAAAACGTACCGGATTATAAGGAGTTTCTCACGGTGGCCGAGCTGGATGAAAGCACTTTTCGTCTGGCGAGGGAATACCCCGATGTGGTATCAATTTTTGAGGCAGGTAAATCCCGCAAGGGACATCCCATCTATTGCCTGAAGATCGGAAACGGCAGCAAAAATGCTTTTCTGTTCGGCTGCCCTCATCCCAATGAACCTATGGGAACCATGATGCTGGAGTATCTGTCCAGAGCTCTGGCAGAGGACGATGCGCTCAGAGAGGATCTGGGTTATACCTGGTATATGATCAAGAGCATCGATGTGGACGGGACCATGCTCAATGAGGAGTGGTTCAAGGGTCCTTTTACCCTGACCAACTATGCCCGGCATTATTTCCGGCCGGCCGGCTACGAGCAGGCGGAGTGGACATTCCCCTTCTCCTATAAAAACTACACCTTTGACAAGCCGATTCCGGAGACGCAGGCCCTGATGAAGATCATCGACGAGGTGAAGCCTGCATTTATGTATTCCCTGCATAATTCAGGCTTCGGCGGGACCTACTGGTATCTGACCAAGGAGCTGCCCCAGATTTGGGATCGGCTCCACGAGGCCAGCCGCAGACAGAACATTCCTCTGCATCTGGGCGAGCCGGAGGTCAACTATATCACCCCCTATGCCCCTGCTATCTTTCCGCTGATCGATCAGAAGGACACCTATGATTATTACGAGAAATTTGCCAATGTTCCCCCGGAGACCCTGATGAGCGCCGGCGGCAGCAGCGGCGGGTATGCCGGCAAATACGGTACGGTGACTCTGGTGACGGAGCTTCCCTATTTCTTTGAGGAAAGGATCCAGAGCGACCGGGAGATGCCCTTTACCCGCAGGGAGGCTGCGATCAAAAAGCTTGACTTTAACCGGGACAACTACGAGACAATAAGAAGCTACTACGATCAGATCCGTCATCTGATCTCCGCAGACAATCCCTTTGCCAAGATGGTGGAGCT
Organism: uncultured Lachnospiraceae bacterium; assembly: GCA_944380185.1. Classification (GTDB taxonomy): domain Bacteria; phylum Bacillota; class Clostridia; order Lachnospirales; family Lachnospiraceae; genus RGIG7193. The sequence goes on along the minus strand of CALWGV010000045.1, from coordinate 35,296 downwards.
GTCCCTGGAACATGGACTCAAGAACTATGAGGCGGAGAAATCCTTTGTCGAGACCAGCGAAGATTATGCCGGCCCCTGCAAGGAGTCGGAGGCTTTTGACAACCTGGATCTGCCCAAGTTTTTCTGTCTCTTTATGTGGACGCTGACGATCCGCTCCTGCGAGCATGAGCTTGCCAAGGATCACAGCCCGGAGGAAAAGGCGCTTTTGCAGAAGGTCCATGATCAGTGCGAAGAAGAATTTGCAAAGAGAGCGGAGGCAGCGGAGAAGGACATCCACTATGAGGTGACGCCCATCAAGAAGCTGGTCAGTATCCAGCTGGAGAGCGGACTTATTGTGGCGGACTGCCTGAATCCAAAGGAGGCATGACATGAAATGGCAGAATTGAAAAATTATTATATGGCGGTGGAGAGCAAAAACGGTGTCTGGACCGGCGAGGACGAGATCGCCTATTTAAGCGACAAAAGCGGTGTAAATCAGATCTGGAAGATTTCTCTGTCGGATCGCAGGCCCAGACAACTCACCTTCTATAAGGAGAGAATCTGGCGTCTGGCGGCAGCGGCCAATGGCAAAGATCTGCTGTTTGCCACTGATCTGGGCGGCAATGAGCAGGAGCAGATTTATCTGCTGAAGGACGGAGCCTCTGAGGCGGTGGATTTGACTCGCGACGGCAGCTCCCGTTTCTATCTGGGCGGCACCAATGCTGCCTCCGACACCGTTTATTTTTCCTGCAATCAGAGAAACAAGGCAAGTTTTGATATCTGCAAGATGAATATGGAGACCGGCAGGATCGAGACAGTGCTGGAAAACCATGATAACTACAATACCCCTGCCAGCGTTTCCCCCGACGGAAAATACATGCTCTACAATAAATTGAAGGGCATGTCCGACAATCGGATGTACATCATCAATATGGAGACAGGGGAGAGCCATGATCTCTATCCGGAGGGAAGCTTTGCCCAGTACGGTGATACAGCCTGGAAACCGGACAGCAGCGGATTTTTTGTCACCACCGATGAGAACAGTGAATTTGAGTATGTGGCTTACTATGACGTGGCAAGCGGCAAGCTTTCCGACGTCTATCACGCAGACTGGGACGTAAGCGCCGTGGCCCTGAGCCATGACGGCAAATATCTGGCCATGGTAATCAACGCCGACGGCTATGGGGAGTTCCAGATCATGGATCTGGACACCGGCAATCTGATCTCGGCGCCCCGCACTCCCAAGGGCTTTATCTACACCTATGCCGGCATGGAGTGGTCTCCTTCGGGTCATAAGCTTTTGTTCTCCTTCTCCAGCGGCAGCCGTCCGGTGGGGCTGTGGATCCTCGATCTGGATGCAGACAGCGTCTATGCGGTTACCGACAGTCATATCGAGGGCATTGCCAAGGACGAATTGGTGGAGCCGAAGCTGTGCGAGTTCCATTCTTTTGACGGTCTGCGTGTGCCGTACTGGCTGTATCAGGCTCCCGGTTCTGCCGGCAAGCCCGGCCCGGTGGTTTTAGAAATCCACGGCGGTCCCGAAGGGCAGGAATTTCCGATGTATTCACCGCTGATCCAGTATCTGGCCGGTCAGGGATTTACGGTGGTGGCTCCCAACGTCCGCGGCAGCGTGGGCTACGGCAAGAAATATCACCATCTGGACGATGTGGAAAAACGTCTGGACAGCGTCCACGATGTGGCCTGCCTGGTTGAGCATCTGATCAATACCGGTGTGGCGAGACCGCAGAGCATTGCTGTCATGGGCGCCAGCTACGGCGGCTATATGACTCTGGCCAGCATCACCAACTATCCGAAGCTCTGGGCGGCAGCCATCGATACGGTGGGCATGTCCGATCTGGAAACCTTCCTGGAGAATACGGCCGAATATCGCCGCGCCCACAGAGAGTCCGAGTACGGCAGCCTTGCCCATGACAGGGAGACGCTGCGCCGTGTATCTCCGATTCACAAAGTGGATCAGATCGAGACGCCGCTGATGGTAATTCACGGAGCCAATGATCCCCGCGTGCCGGTCAGCGAGGCAGATCAGATCGTCGCCAGCCTGGAGAAAAGAGGAGTGGCTGTCAAATATCTGCGCTACCCCGATGAGGGCCACGGCCTGACCAAGCTCAAAAATAAACTGGATTGCTACCCCCAGGTAGCTGCCTTCCTGAAAGAGCATTTGATGTAAAGGAATACCCATGGACGATGCCCCAGGAACAAATACAGGAGGAATAGAGAATGCTTCGGATTCTGGCTGTCATTGATATGCAGAAGGATTTTATCGACGGAAGCCTGGGAACGCCGGAGGCGGCGGCGATTGCCGCCCCTCTGGCTTCTTTCGCTGCAAATTGGGAGGGTCCGGTGATTTTTACGCGGGATACCCACGATGAAGATTATCTGAATACGCAGGAAGGGCGCAGACTGCCGGTGCCTCATTGTCTGAAGGACAGCGAAGGCTGGCAGCTTGCTGACCCCTTGGATGAAGTGCGCCGGTCCCGGAACTGCCCGGTTTTTGATAAGGAAACCTTTGGCAGCCGTTCTCTGGGAGAATATCTGGCCCTGCAAAACGAGCTCTGGGGCGTGGAGGAGGTAGTCCTGGCCGGCGTCTGCACCGACATCTGCGTGATCTCCAATGCCCTGCTGATCAAAGCTTTTCTGCCGGAGACTACAGTGGCAGTGGTTTCCTCCCTGTGTGCCGGAGTGACGCCGCAGTCTCATCAGAACGCATTGGCGGCTATGGCTGCCTGCCAGGTGGAGATAAGATAGAAGCGCAGGAAATATAAGCAAAAAGCATGAAACACAAAAACAAATAGAAAATCTAAAAAAGTTCTTGCAAAATAGAAAACAATCTGGTATCCTATATCCATTCAGAAAATAATTCTTCATATTGCAAGGGCGGATGGGCGTCAATGCGGCGCCCATTTTTTGTAAATCTATTGCTTTATTGGAGTAAAGCGATAATGCGATATCGCGGCAATATGCAGGGTTTGTCTCTGGATGAGAAATGGAAAGGAGAGAGAATTATGAAAAGGTTTCTTGCACTGATCCTGGCGTTGGGTATGCTGCTGTCTCTGGCAGCCTGCGGCGCGGACACCGACACTACGCAGGCAGAGGGTACGCAGGGTTCGGCCTCAGCAGCCGGAGAGGAATCCTCTGGCGGAGAAGCGGCGGATACTTCTGACATCTATGGCAGTGTAGCCGTCCAGCAGGGCGGTACCTTTGTCATTGGTGCCAGCGGCGATCCCCAGAGCTTCAATCCGGATTACCTGTCCGATGACTACCTGTGGCCCATCGCCCAGAACATGTTCAATCGTCTGGTCAAACTGACTACAGAAGATACGGTGATTCCCGACCTGGCGGAGTCCTACGAATTTTCTGAAGACGGCATGACGCTGACCTTCCACCTGAGAGAGGGCGTGAAGTGGCATGACGGCGTAGATTTCACCTCCGCCGATGTAAAATGGACCTATGATACCATTATTGCAGAGAGCTGGAACAAATCAACCAGTCTCGAGTCCGTGGAGTCCATTGAATGCCCCGATGACAATACGGTGGTCTTTAATCTGAAAACGCCCGATGTCACGATTATTTCCAAGCTGGGATGGTACGGCCTTTTCATTCTTCCTCAGCACCTGTATGAGGGGCAGGATCCGGCTACCTGCGAGGCAGCTACCACCAATCCGGTGGGCACTGGTCCCTTCAAGTTTGAGTCCTATCAGACCGGCGTAGGTGTGACCCTGGTCAAAAATGAGGATTACTGGGGTGACGAGCCCAATCCCGATGAACTGATCTTTGCCATCTACAGCGATCAGGATTCCATGTATCAGGCGTTCCTGAACGGTGAGATCGATGTGATGGGCAGCAGCGTGCCGGTTGCCAATGTGGGAGATCTGGATGGCAATGATGCCTACCGCACCTTCACCCAGCTGGCGCAGAACCGTACATACATTACCTTCAATTTCTCCGATCCCGATTTCAGCAAAGTGGAAGTCCGCAAGGCCATTGAGCTGGCTGTGGACCGGGAAGGCATTTTTACCCGCGTGGGCGGAGCAGGGGCAGCGGCAGAATATTATGTGTCCCCTCTGCAGACGGATTATGTGGATGAGAGCGTCCGAATCCCGGACCGCAACGTGGAGGAGGCGAGAGCGCTCCTGGAATCTGCCGGTTATACTCTGGATGCAGACGGCTTCTATCTCCATGCCACCCTGGACGGCTTTGAGTCCGGCAATTTCTCCGATATTGCTCAGATTGTCAAGGCTAATCTGGCCGAGGCCGGTATCGATCTTACGATCAATATGATGGAGTATTCGGCCTGGGGGGATAAGGTAAAGGTAAATCAGAATTTCTCAATTACCATGCTGGCCGGATATCAGGGGCCGGATATCTCCGGACTGGCCGGACGGATTCAGTCCGACGGCAGCTCCAATTTCGGCGGCTACAGCAATGCGCGGGTAGATGAGCTCTTTGCCCTCAGCAATGTGGAGACCGATGTGGCTACGAGAGCAGAGGAGTACAGTGAGATTCAGCAGATCATGGCGGACGAAGTTCCTATGGTGTTCCTGCTGGAAAACGGCGGCGAATATGCTTTCCCCAACGATATTTTAGGCACGCCTTACGATCTGCCTGAGCTGGCAGCTTCCAGCGAATATACTTATCTTGCCCGCACGGCAGAGTGATATTGCTCTTGACGCAATGCACTCGCCTGGCTTTTACGGCTGAATAACGATGGGAAAATATTGTTTTCCCCGGCTGATGTCGGAGGAAAATGAGTCTCGCCGTAAAAAAATCTTAAAAATTTATAAATTGACACAGAGCCCTCTCAAATGTATGATTAGCTTAGTACAAGAGAGGGCTCTTTTTTGCCTGATCTTGTAATTCTGTCTATTGAAATGGAGGAAAAAGGGAAAATTATGCTTCAGATTCTGGATTTGTCTAAAAGCTATCGCAAGACATTGGCGGTGGATCACGTGAGCTTCACCGTTCCCGACGGCACGGTGGGAATTTTGCTGGGCCCCAACGGAGCGGGCAAATCGACAATTATCAAGAGCGTTGCGGGACTCCTGCGTTTCGACGGAGCTATTTCCATCCAGGGCATACCTAACCGTGAGCTGGCAGCCAAAAAGATTTTTGGTTATGTTCCGGAGATTCCGGCATTATTTGATGCGCTGACGGTGCGGGAACATATCGAATATATCCGCCGCGCCTACCGCAGCGATATCACCGACGAGGAGATCGATAGTCTTCTGAAACGCTTTGCACTTGATGACAAGCAGGACAAGCTGGGCAATGAATTGTCCAAAGGCATGATGCAGAAGGTAAGTATCTGCTGTGCTCTGGCAGTTAAGCCCAAGGTCTTGATGCTGGACGAACCCATGGTGGGCCTGGACCCGCAGGCCATCAAGGAGCTTAAGGAGGTAATCCTGGAGCAGAAAGCTCAGGGAGTTACCCTGCTCATCAGCACACATATGCTGGAGATGGTGGATGATTTGTGGGATGAGGTTTTTATCATGGATAAGGGGCACATCCTGGCCGCCTACACCAGAGAAGAAGCCGGTGACAAGGATCTGGACGCCATTTTCTTCGGCGCCACGGCAGAGGAACAGAAGAAGGAAGAACAGATGGAAAACGAGGAGGGCGAAGCATAAAATGAGCGCTTTGATCTATATCGTGCAGCGCAGCTTTACCAACGAACTGAAAAAGCGGCTGAGCCGTCCGCTGACCTACGTGGCCATCGTCTTTTTTATCCTCTATATGGCGATGATTTTCGGGTCATTTGGCACTTTCTTTGAAAATATGACCATGGACGGCGAGGAGGCCTATGTGCTGCTTTTGTCCTTCTTTATTGTCTGGAGCATTCCCATGTCTTTTCTGTCCTATGCCAGAAAGCGGGGCCTGGCCTTTAAGCACAGCGATGTGCATTTCGTTTTTTCGGCGCCCATCAGCCCTAAGCTGATTCTGCTCTACGCCAATGCCAAGATGCTGCCGGCATCTCTGCTGATGAATCTCGTCATCGCGGTGGGCGGTATAATTTGGTTCAATATTGCACCGGTAAAGTCTCTGCTTCTTTTCCTGGTGATTTTTGTGGTGGAGTATATTCTGGAGTCCTCCCTTATGCTTCTGGTGTTCGGCGATGAGTCTCTGGGCGAAAAAGGGACACGGACAATCCGCGGTCTGATCTGGGCCTGCGTGATTGCCATGATTCTCCTTCTGATCAGTCAGATTTTCACTCATCCCTTCGGCTGGCAGATGGTGTTAGATGCTCTGGCACACCCGCTTTTGCAGCTTATCCCGGTGATCGGCTGGAATATCGCCTTTATCCGCCTGCTGTTCGTGGGACCGGATACCATCAATCTGATCTGCGCGGCGCTCTATCTGATTGCTGCTGTGGCGGCTCCTGTGGCCGCCTGGAAGATGAAGTGTACCGGAGAATACTTTGAGGACGCGATGACCTTTGCCGATGAATATGAGGAGGCGCTGAAGAGAAAAAAGAGCGGAACCATGGAGGGCTCCGCGCGCAAAAAGAAATATAAAAAGGCTCAGGTAATCTACCGGGGCGGCGGAGCCAGAGCCATTTTCTATCGTCAGCTTCTGGAATACAAAAAGAGCCGTTTTTTCCTGCTTAATTACAACAGCTTTATTCTGCTGGGCATCAGCATAGTGGCTGCAGCTGCGGTGTTCTTTGGCGTGTTCTCCTTTGAGGATATGGAATTGGGAGCAGCCAGGGTATTTATTTTGCCGGCCATCGGTGCCTATATGACCTTTATCTTCAGCAGCGTGACGCCAAAATGGAGTGCAGAGCTGAAAAATCCCTATACTTTCCTGATTCCGGATACACCTTTTCGCAAGCTGTGGTACTCCACTCTTCTTGAACATGTAAAGGCGCTGATGGATGGGGCCTTCCTGTGCGTACCCATGGGAATCGCAATGGGAATCACCCCGGTGCAGATTTTTCTCTGCATTTTGATCTACGCCTGTCTGCAGGCCAATCGACTCTATATTTCCATGGTCTGCGACGGAATCCTGAGTCCTCTGTTCGGCAGCTTTGGTCTGTCCCTGATTCGCATGAGTACCCAGGGAATTATCATGATTCTGGGCATTATCGGGGCAGTGGTCGGGACAATCCTTGTAGGACCGGAGGCAGGTTTTCTGATTCTTATCGCCATCGCTGTGGCCTTTGCTCTGCTTTTGGCCCTGCTCGGCTCGATTTTATTCGGCAAGATGGAAAGCCTGGAAAACTATTAAGACATAAGACAGCTGAGAATGTAAAGATTTCGCAGAAACCTTAAAGGAAGGGCAGTGTCAGCTGCTCATATCCCTCACCAGAAGTGCTGTTCATCTTCTCCCGCGCCAGAGCTGGCTCAGCCGGGCCGGCCTGCCGCAGGCGGGAGAGGGCGTAGGTCTCATCCAAGAGCCATCGATCCCGTTCCTCTTCCGTCAGAACTACCGGCTGTCGGTCGTGGATGCCGGACATGGCCTCTCCCGCAGTGGTGGTCAAGATCACGAAGCAGCCTCCCGCTTCCGTGAGGTCGTAGAGGCCGGCCATGTACAGAAGGTCGGTGCCCGGCCGGCGGAAGCGATACTTTTCTTTTTGTCCGCAGTGACTCCACTCATAAAAACCGGTGGAGGGGATGATACAGCGGCCGCTGGCGAGACGCCGGCGAAACATGGGCCGTTCCCGGGCAGTCTCCGAGCGGGCATTGATGATGAGACCGGAGCCTCTGGACGGATTGAAACCCCAGGTCATGAGCTGCGCCTGTATTTCATCATCTCTGACAAGCAGAACCGGAGCTGTGTCCGAGGGAAAAATCTCCCCGGACGGAGCCAGAAGTCCCTGCCTTTTTTCGGCCAGCCCAATCAGTCGGATGAGCTCATAGCTCTGCTTTTTCCAGGTCAGTTCATATCGTCCGCACATGGCGACTCCTTTCTCTTCTATGACAAAACCGCTCCGTTCTGCCTGTATGGCAGACGGAGCGATTTTTGCACTGTGATCGGTGCCTTTATCTCTATGGTTTGTATCTTGCCGAGAGGGGCAGATCTTACAGCTGGGGACCGGCGGGAACCAGAGCCTTGCCGGCCTCGTTGCTCTCGTACTTGACGAAATTCTTCTGGAAACGGGAGGCCAGATCCTTGGCTTTTGTCTCCCATGCAGAAGCATCTGCGTAGGTGTCGCGGGGGTCGAGGATCTGCGGATCCACGCCGGGCAGCTCCGTGGGCACTTCAAAGTTGAAGTAGGGGATGGTCTTGGTGGGCGCGCTGTTGATGGAGCCGTCCAGGATCGCATCGATGATGCCGCGGGTATCCTTGATAGAGATACGCTTGCCGGTGCCGTTCCAGCCGGTGTTGACCAAGTAGGCCTTGGCTCCGCTTTCCTTCATTCGCTTCACCAGCTCCTCGGCATACTTCGTCGGATGCAGCTCCAGGAAAGCCTGACCGAAGCAGGCGGAGAAGGTGGGTGTGGGCTCCGTGATGCCGCGCTCGGTACCGGCCAGCTTGGCGGTAAAGCCGGACAGGAAGTAGTATTCGGTCTGCTCGGGGGTCAGAATGGAGACCGGAGGCAGTACCCCGAAGGCGTCAGCCGACAAAAAGATAACGTTCTTTGCCGCAGGCGCTGCCGAAACAGGGCGGACGATCTTTTCGATATGGTCGATGGGATAGGAGACGCGGGTATTCTCGGTGACGCTCTTGTCGTTGAAATCGATCTTGCCGTTCTCATCGAGAGTTACATTCTCCAGAAGAGCGTTGCGCTTGATGGCGTTGTAGATGTCGGGCTCGGACTCCTTGTCCAGGTTGATGACCTTGGCATAGCAGCCGCCCTCGAAATTGAAGATGCCGTTGTCGTCCCAGCCGTGCTCATCGTCGCCGATCAGCAGACGCTTAGGATCGGTGGACAGGGTGGTCTTGCCGGTGCCGGACAGGCCGAAGAAGATGGCGGTGTTCTCGCCGTTCATGTCGGTGTTGGCCGAGCAATGCATGGAAGCGATGCCCTTTAACGGCAGGTAATAGTTCATCATGGAGAACATGCCCTTCTTCATCTCACCGCCGTACCAGGTATTCAGGATAATCTGCTCGCGGCTGGTGATATTGAAGACTACTGCCGTCTCGGAATTCAGACCCAGCTCCTTGTAATTTTCCACTTTGGCTTTGGAGGCATTGTAGACGACGAAATCGGGCTCGAAATCAGCAAGCTCCTCCTCGGTGGGACGGATGAACATGTTTTTGACAAAGTGAGCCTGCCAGGCCACTTCCATGATGAAACGGATAGCCATGCGGGTATCCTTATTGGCGCCGCAGAAGGCGTCTACGACAAACAGGCGCTTGTTGGACAGCTCTTTCAGAGCGATATCCTTGACTGCGTTCCAGGTTTCAATCGAAGCCGGATGATTGTCGTTCTTGTATTCATCGGAAGTCCACCAGACGGTATCCTTGGAATTCTCATCCATGACGATGAATTTGTCCTTGGGAGAACGGCCGGTGTAGATACCTGTCATGACATTTACAGCACCCAGCTCGCTGACCTGACCTTTTTCGTAGCCTTCCAGGCCGGGCTTAGTCTCTTCCTCAAACAGCATCTCGTAAGAAGGATTATAAACGATCTCCGTGGTGCCGGTGATGCCGTATTTGCTCAGATCAATGTTTTTCATCGGAAAAATGCCTCCTTTGCTCTGGTCTTTTTTGTGTCAAATAGTAGTATACCTTAATTCTCCCAAAACTTCAATGTACAAAATGGGTGAAAATGCTAACAAAAAGTAAAATTTTTGTCGGACTGACGCAAAAATAAGCGGGCGTGAAGACAAATAAAAACAGCAACCTTGTAAAACTTTCCTCCTTGGAGTATAATAACGGAGAAAATCATGGTTCGCTATCGCAAATAAGTAGAAATGGAGAGCACAGGAATGAAGTGCCGCGAATTTGAATCCAGAATCCCGGCGTATGTCAAGGGAGAAATGGATATGGAAGAGTTGCAGGACTTTCTGGAGCACGCCGACAGCTGTGAAGAGTGTTATAACGAGCTGGAAATTACCTATTCGGTCATGCAGGGTATCCGGCAGCTGGACAGCGAGGACGGTGTGGACGACGCAGGAGGGACATCCCTGTCACTGGATTCCAGCCTTTATTTTGCCAGAGAGCGTATAAAACGCTGGATGGCCGGCCGTGTGTTCAAATATGCGCTGAGCACGGCGGCTTTCTGGAGCGTTCTCTGTGCGCTGTGGTTTCAGCTGCGGCTGTGGCTGGTGCGGTAGAAGGGAGACTATATGAGAGAAAAAATTGTTTTGATGGACGGCTACAGCATTTTAAACCGCGCCTTCTACGGCGTGCCGGAGCTGACCAACTCTGCCGGTCTGCATACCAATGCAGTCTATGGCTTCTGTAATATTATGTTTAAAATTCTGGAGGAGGAGAAACCTGAGTATCTGGCTGTTGCCTTCGATGTAAAGGCGCCCACCTTCCGCCATGAGATGTACGCCGAGTACAAGGGTACCCGCAAGCCCATGCCGCCGGAGCTCCATGAGCAGGTGCCTCTCTTAAAGGAACTGCTAGCTGCCATGGGCATACCGACGGTAGAGATGAGCGGTATGGAGGCCGATGACATCATCGGCACCTTGTCGGTGCGCTGCCGGGATCAGGGACTGGATGTGGTGATTGTCTCCGGCGACCGCGATCTTCTGCAGCTGGCCGATGACCAGGTACTGGTGCGCATTCCCAAGACCCGTCAGGGGGGCACAGTCATCGAAAATTATTATCCCGATGACGTGAAGGCCCTCTATGGCGTCACCCCCAGAGAGTTTATCGATGTAAAAGCCCTGATGGGCGACAGCTCCGACAATATTCCCGGTGTTCCCTCCATCGGTGAAAAAACGGCCACAGCCATCATCGGCGCCTATCACTCCATTGAAAACGCTCACGATCATCTGGATGAGATCAAGCCGCCCAGAGCCCGCAAGGCCCTGGAGGAGCATTATGATCTGGCCGTGCTGTCCAAGACCCTGGCTACGATTCGCCTGGACTGCCCGGTGGAATTCTCTCTGGACCAGGCAAAGCTGGGTGAAATCTATACGGGCGAAGCTTATGAGATCTGTAAGAAGCTGGAATTCAAATCCCTGCTGAACCGTTTTACCGATGCGGAAAAGAGCAAGAGCGCGGCTGTCCAGGCGGAACGGATCTGCACACGAAGCGCCCGGGAGATGGAAGAGATATTTGCTCTGGCCAAGACGGCAGGACAGACGGGCATCGCCCTGGAGGCAGAAAACGGCCGCATCCTCTCTGCAGCTCTTTCCTTTGCGGAGGACAAAACTTATGTATTGGAGACGGCGTCCGTTGATGAACCCGATGCCATCGGGGCAGATGTGCTGCGTGCTCGCCTGGAGGAGCTGGTGGGAGGCGGACAGGCGGAAGGGGCAAAGGAGAGGGGGTTCACCTTCATCGATGTCAAAAAAGCCCTCAAGGCCATGGATATTCCGGAAGGCGAAGCAGTCTGCGATGCGGGAATCGCCGCCTATCTGCTGAACCCACTAAAAAATTCCTATGATTACGATGATCTGGCCAGGGATTATCTGGGGGAAACCCTCCCCTCCCGCAGTGACCTGGTGGGCAAGGGAGCCGGAAAGCTCACCGGAGAGGCCTACGGACAGAAGCTGCGTCAGTCCCTGGCGCTGGAGGCCGAAGTATGCCGGCAGTGCCGGCCGGTTCTGCTTGGTCAGCTGACTGCTGCCGGGATGGATAAGCTGTACCGGGATATTGAGATGCCCCTGGTCTATTCTCTGGACCGGATGGAAAAAGAAGGCGTCCATGTCGAAAAGCAGAAGCTCAAAGAATACGGAGAGCGCCTGGCCGGACAGATCAGCCGTCTGGAGCAGGAGATCTGGGAGGAGACCGGCGAGACCTTCAATATCAATTCACCTAAACAGCTGGGTGAGGTTCTCTTTGGCAAGATGAAGCTGCCGGGAGGCAAAAAGACCAAGACCGGCTACAGTACAGCGGCTGATGTGCTGGAGAAGCTGGCTCCGGACGTGCCGGTCATCGAAAAAATCCTGGAGTACAGACAGCTGACCAAATTAAAATCCACCTATGCCGACGGACTGTCTGCCTTTATCCGGGAGGACGGCCGCATACACGGCACCTTCAATCAGACGATCACGGCCACCGGACGCATCAGCAGCACGGAGCCCAATCTGCAGAATATCCCTGTGCGCATGGAGCTGGGCCGTGAGATCCGCAAGGTCTTTGTCCCCCGAGAGGGGTGCCTCTTTGTGGATGCGGATTACTCTCAGATCGAGCTGCGCGTGCTGGCGCACATGTCGGGAGACGAGGGCCTCATCGAGGCTTATCGGCAGGACCAGGATATCCATCGGATCACTGCCTCCCAGGTATTTCATATTCCCCTGGACGAGGTGACGCCCCTGCAGAGGCGCAATGCTAAGGCTGTCAATTTCGGCATTGTCTACGGGATCAGCGCCTTTGGCCTGAGCGAGGGTCTGAGCATATCCCGCAAAGAGGCCCTGGATTATATTGAGAGATATTTCGCCACTTACCCCGGCGTAAAGAAATTCCTGGATGGTCTGGTGGAGCAGGCAAAAGAGAAGGGCTATGTGACAACGCTCTACGGCCGGCGCAGGCCGGTGCCTGAGCTCAAATCCTCCAACTTTATGCAGCGCTCCTTCGGCGAACGGATCGCCATGAATTCTCCCATCCAGGGAACGGCTGCCGACATCATGAAGATCGCCATGATTCGTGTGGACAGACGGCTCTGCGAGGAAGGACTTGCCGCCAGAATCATCCTCCAGGTCCACGATGAACTGCTGGTGGAAACTCCTCTGGCGGAGGAGGCCAGCGTGCGCCGCATTTTGAAGGAAGAGATGGAGTCCGCCGCCGAACTGTCGGTAGCACTGGAGGTGGAGATTGGCTCCGGCCCCAGCTGGTTTGAGACCAAATAGGTTTAAGGCCAGATAGTCATGCCGGGATGAATCCGTGCGGAGAAAATCATGCGGAATGAGGACATATGAATATAATAGAAGAACTTTTGTCAAATAAAATACTGGTCTGCGGCTGTTTCGCCTGGCTGTGCGCCCAGGTGCTGAAGACGCTTATCCATTCTCTGGTCAATCGGAGACTGGATTTGACCCGCCTGTATGGGGACGGCGGGATGCCCAGCGGCCATTCTGCCACGGTGGCAGCCATGGCTGCGATGAGTGCCGTACTATACGGCCTGGGCTCTTTTGAGTTTGCTGTGACGCTTTTGCTTGCCATCATTGTTATGCACGACGCCATGGGCGTAAGACTGGAGACCGGCAAGCAGGCCAAGGTGATTAAGGAGATGGCAGAACTGATGGAGTCGTTGGGCAAGGATGTCTCCAATGAAGAAAAACTGAAAGAATTTGTAGGTCACACGCCGATGCAGGTGATGGCAGGCGCCCTTTTGGGGATCGCCACAGCCCTGCTTTGGCCGTGAGCGCCCATCCGACTGACTTTTCCACCGGAAAGGTCAGCCGCGCTATACTGGAATTGGCCCTGCCGATGACCATGGCTCAGCTGGTGAGCCTCCTCTACAATATTGTGGACCGGATGTACATCGGAAAAATCCCCGGTACCGGGGATGTGGCTTTGGCCGGGCTGGGGATCTGCTTTCCCATTATTATGATTTTGAATGCTTTCGCCAACCTTTTTGGCATGGGCGGATCGCCGCTTTTTTCTATGGAGAGAGGGGCGGGAAATGAGGAGGAGGCGAGCCGCCTGATGAACACCTCCTTTGCCATGCTGGTCTTTACCGGCTTAGTGCTGATGACGGTCTGCCTGATCTTTCTGCGACCGATTCTGTATCTCTTTGGCGCCAGCGACGCCATCTATCCCTATGCCAGGGATTACGCTCTGGTCTATCTTTTCGGCACCGTTTTTGTGATGGTGAGTCTGGGGATGAATGGTTTTATCAATGCTCAGGGGTTTGGCCGGACCGGCATGATGACCTCCCTCCTGGGAGCCGTGGCCAATATTGTTCTGGATCCCCTGTTTATCTTTACTTTTGATATGGGGGTAACCGGAGCTGCTCTGGCCACAGTTATCTCCCAATTCTTGTCTGCTGCATGGGTATTTGCCTTTCTGACCGGGCGGCAGACGCTGGTGCGCCTGCGGGTGTCCCATATGAAGGTAGCGGCCCCGCGTCTTAAAAAGATCGTGGGTCTGGGGCTGTCCGGTTTTATGATGCAGGCCACCAACAGTGTCGTCCAGATCGCCTGCAACAATACCTTGCAGGCCTACGGCGGCGATCTGTATGTCAGCGTCATGACCGTCATGACCTCCATCCGCGAAATTTTCAATATGCCGGTGCAGGGAATGACCAATGCGGCTCAGCCGGTGATCAGCTTCAATTACGGGGCCGGAGCCTATGACCGGGTCCGCCGTGCCATCGCCTTTATGTCGGCTTTCTGTGTGGCCAGCTGCCTGCTGTTCTGGTTCCTGATCATCATGTTTCCGGCCTTCTTTGTGCAGATCTTCAATAATGAGCCTGACATGGTGAGAGCAAGCGTGGATGCCATACATATTTACTTTTTCGGTCTGTTTTTGATGGCGCTGCAGAGCGCCGGGCAGAGTGTGTTTGTCGCTCTGGGCAAGGCGAGGCGGGCCGTGTTTTTCTCGATTTTTCGCAAGATCATTATTGTAGTGCCGCTGACTTTCATCCTGCCCCACTTTCTGGGAATCAACGGTGTATTTGTGGCGGAGCCCATCTCCAACCTGGTGGGCGGGGCGGCCTGCTATATCACGATGCTGTGTACAGTGCTTCCTGAGTTAAAGCGTAAGGAGAGAGCGCAATGAAGAGATGGATACTGGGCATTACCGGAGGAGTGGGATGCGGCAAAAGTACGGTGCTGTCCATATTGGAGACAGATTACCATGCTCAGCTCATTGAGGCCGATCGGGTGGCCCACGAGCTGATGGGGCCCAGCGGGGAGTGCAGCGCGTCTGTCGCCCGAGTATTCGGAGCAGATATTTTGACGGCTGACGGGGCGGTTGACCGCTCCAAGCTGGCTCCCATCGTCTTTGCCGACGAGAAGAAAAGACTCCGGCTCAACGGTCTGGTCCATCCGGCGGTAAAGCGGGAGATACGAAGAAGGATTGCGGCAAGCGGCGCCTCTCTGATCGTCATCGAGGCAGCCCTTCTTTTGGAGGAACATTATGAGGAGATCTGTGATGAGATATGGTACATCTATGCGGATCGGGAGACCAGGATACGCCGCCTCATGGAGAGCCGCGGCTATTCCAGACAGAGGGCGCTGTCCATCATGGACAGTCAGCTGACGGAAGAAGAGTTTCGGGCGGGATGCCAGGCCGTCCTGGATAACAGCGGGTCGATACAGCAGACGAAAGAATCCCTGGCAAAGCTGATGAGAGAAAGAGACGTAAGATCATGAGAATGACAAGCATAGCCAGCGGCAGCAGCGGCAACTGCACTTATATCGGCTCCGATTCCACCCATCTTCTGGTGGATACCGGCGTCGCCTACAAATGGATTGAAGCGGGACTAAACGGCATCGGCCTCACCGGACGGGATTTGTCCGGCGTACTGATCACCCATGAGCATTCCGACCATGTATGCGGTCTGGGTGTCGTCGCCAGAAAGCTGGGAATACCGATCTATGCCTCGGAGGGCACCATCGGCCAACTAAAGAAAAATCGCGCTCTGGGTCAGATCGACGAGAGTCTCTACCATGTGATTCGGGCCGACGAGGATTTTCAGGTGGGCGATTTGTCCGTGAGACCCTTTGCCAACAGCCACGATGCGGCCGAACCTCTGGCTTATCGGGTGGAGAAGGATAAGCAGAGTGTGGCAGTCTGCACCGATCTGGGCAATTATACAGACTACACGGTGCAGAAGCTTAAGCATCTGGATGCAGTTCTCCTGGAATCCAACCATGATGTGCGGATGCTTCAGGTGGGTCCCTATCCCTATCCGCTCAAGCAGCGCATATTGAGTGATTACGGTCATCTGTCCAATGAGGCCTCGGGCCGCCTCCTGTGCGAGATTCTGCACGACGGGCTGAAATACATCATTCTGGGGCATCTGAGCAAGGAAAACAATCTGCCGGAGCTGGCCTATGAATCCGTTCGGCTGGAGATCACGCTGGGGGACAATCCCTATGACGGAGGAGATTTTCCCATTATGGTGGCGAAGAGGGACGCCCCGTCCGACCTTATTGCCATCGGACGCTAGGCGGAACCTTATTTGTTTTTCATTTCAACGAACAGATCACAAGTAAACCATATTATCTATCATCGATGTTTTAGGAGGAATGAGATGAAAAAAACCATTATCACGGTAGTCGGCGAGGACACGGTAGGTATCATCGCCAGGGTATGTTCCTATCTGGCAGACAACAACATCAACATTCTGGATATCTCCCAGACTATCATCGACGGCTATTTCAACATGATGATGATCGTGGATGCCAACCGATCGGCCAAATCCACGGAGGAGCTGGTCAGCGATTTAAAAGCGCTGGGCGAAGAAATCGGCGTTGTGATCCGCTGTCAGCATGAAGACATATTTAACAAGATGCACCGGATCTAAAAGGGGGCTGTCATGATAAATCTGTTTGAGGTAGAAGAGACGAACCAGATGATCGAACATGAGAATCTGGATGTGCGCACCATCACCATGGGAATCAGCCTTCTGGACTGCATGGACGCGGATCTGGGGCGCTTGTGCGCCAAAGTATACGACAAGATCACGGTCCGCGCCAAAGATCTGGTGAAGACGGGCAGGGATATCGAGGTGGAATACGGCATTCCCATTGTCAATAAGAGAATATCCGTGACCCCCATCGCAATGATCGGAAGTGCTGCCTGCGCAGGGCCTGCAGATTATGTGGAACTGGCCAAGACCCTTGACCGGGCTGCCAAAGCCGTGGGTGTCAATTTTATCGGCGGCTATTCGGCTCTGGTGAGCAAAGGGATGACCCCGGCGGAGGAACGGCTGATCCGTTCGATTCCTCAGGCCTTAGCCAGCACAGAGAGGGTATGCAGTTCCGTCAACATCGGCTCCACCAAGACGGGCATCAATATGGACGCCGTGCGGCTGATGGGGGATATGGTAAAGGCCACGGCTGAGGCCACCAAGGAGAACGATTCCCTGGGCTGTGCCAAGCTGGTGGTTTTCTGCAATGCTCCTGACGACAATCCCTTTATGGCCGGGGCTTTCCACGGCGTGACGGAGGCCGATACGGTGATCCATGTGGGGGTGAGCGGCCCCGGCGTGGTCAAGCATGCGCTTTCTCAGGTGAGGGGAGAAAATTTTGAGGTTCTCTGTGAAACAGTAAAAAAGACTGCCTTTAAAGTAACCCGCGTAGGCCAGCTGGTGGCCAAGGAGGCTTCGGCCAGATTGGGCGTACCCTTTGGCATCGTCGATTTGTCTCTGGCGCCCACTCCGGCTGTGGGAGACAGTGTGGCGGAGATCTTGGAGGAAATGGGTTTGGAATCGGTGGGTGCACCGGGGACTACGGCTGCTCTGGCTCTTCTCAACGATCAGGTAAAGAAGGGAGGAATCATGGCGTCCTCCTATGTAGGGGGCCTGAGCGGAGCTTTTATTCCGGTCAGCGAGGATCAGGGGATGATCGATGCAGTGCGCCGCGGCTCATTAAACATCGAGAAGCTGGAGGCGATGACCTGCGTCTGTTCGGTGGGACTTGACATGATTGCCATCCCCGGTGATGTGTCCGCCTCCACCATCGCCGGGATTATCGCCGATGAGGCGGCCATCGGCATGATCAATCAGAAGACCACGGCCGTCCGCGTTATCCCTGTGATCGGCAAGAAAGTGGGAGAGACAGCCCAGTTTGGCGGTCTTTTGGGCTATGCGCCTATTATGCCGGTGAGCGCGTATTCCTGCGAAGCCTTTGTCAATCGGGGCGGACGCATACCTGCTCCGATCCACAGCTTTAAAAACTGAAAACTTGGGATTGAACAAAGCCGTTTCCCGTGATATAGTAATAAAATAGCATCAAGGCAAAGCGATAAAGGGCAGGAGAAGCAAAAAGCGGAAAATGCCAAAATTCAGACTTTGCCGGGAAGATAAAGGGGGTTTCTCAAATGGAAATCAAATTTCAAAAGGCTGCAAAACTGAAGGAAAAGCCGGACGCCCATGAACTGGGCTTCGGCAAATATGTGACCGATTATATGTTTGTCATGGACTATGATAAAGAGGACGGCTGGCATGACGCCAGAATCGTTCCTTATGACGAGTTTATGCTGGATCCTCGCTGTGTAACCCTGCACTATGGCTCAGAGACCTTTGAAGGTCTGAAGGCTTACCGCACGGAAGACGGACGTATTCTTTTGTTCCGCCCGGAGGCCAATGCCGTCCGTATGCAGAATTCCAACGATCGTCTTTGCCTGGCCAAAATTCCTACCGACATGTTTGTGGAGGCTGTCCGGGAGCTGGTGAAGG
Organism: uncultured Lachnospiraceae bacterium; assembly: GCA_944380185.1. Lineage (GTDB taxonomy): Bacteria > Bacillota > Clostridia > Lachnospirales > Lachnospiraceae > RGIG7193. The sequence continues at coordinate 16,884 of CALWGV010000045.1, read as the reverse complement.
TGGAGAAAGACTGGGTGCCGGATCAGCCTGAGACTTCCCTGTATATCCGTCCTGTCTGCTATGGCACGGAAAATACCATCGGGGTTCATCCGTCTGACAGCTTCCGTTTCTTTATTATCCTCTCTCCCGTGGGATGCTATTATCCCGAGGGTGTAAATCCGGTAAAGATCTTCGTGGAGGATGAATATGTCCGTGCGGTCATCGGCGGCACCGGCGCCTGCAAGTGCGGAGGTAACTATGCCGCCTCCGTCAAGGCACAGGAAAAAGCTGAAAAGCTGGGATACACTCAGGTGCTGTGGCTGGACGGCGTACACCGCGAATACGTGGAAGAAGTGGGTACCATGAACGTTATGTTTAAAATCGACGGCAAGGTGGTGACACCTCCCCTGGAGGGCTCTGTTCTTCCGGGGATCACCCGTGACTCCATTATCCGCATTCTGCGGGATTGGGGCTATGAGGTGGAGGAACGCCGCCTCTCCATTCATGAACTGATGCAGGCCGCCCGCGACGGCAAGCTGGAGGAGGCTTGGGGTACCGGCACCGCGGCCGTGATTTCGCCGATCGGTGAGCTCAACTACAAGGGTGAGCTGACCACCATCAATGATTTCAAGACCGGCGAGCTGACGCAGAAGCTCTACGATTATCTGACCGGCATCCAGTGGGGCAAGATCGCTGATCCCTACGGCTGGACCCAGGAGATCTGATCGCTGGAACCTATATTTCGGACATTTGAACACCGGACAGGGATGAGCATCTGTCATCTGTTGTCATCCGCCAAGGACCTGCTGCAGAGAATATAGCTCTGTGACGGGTCCTTTGTCAAATATATTATTTCCATGTCCCCTAAATTGTGATAAAATAGAGAAAAGAAGAATAGGGATGGATTTCAGATAAAGAGGGGGGATGGCTTTGAAAAGAATCAAAAATTTGGGGTGGTATCAAAAAGGTGTGCTGCTTTTTATGGCTGCCATGATTTTGGTGTTTACTGTGCTCTATTTCGTAATTGTCGGCCGGGAAGGCTTTGCATATGGGGATGCTATCCTTGTCGCCCATCAGGAAAACGGCAGCACGGTGTACTCCGGTGAGATTCAGGGAAAGCAGGCCGCTTTCACCGTATATGCAGATAAAACCGTGGAATTCCAATACGGCGATATAGTCTACGGTCCTTATGTTGCCGTGGAGGATTCGACCGCTGTCCCGAGCCTGAGCGACCGTGAAACGGAAGAGCTCATGACGGGAGTAGAGCTTCGCTGTGGGGAGGAAGTCCTTTTTCGCGGCGGAGTATTGGATTTTGGAGACCAGTGCTGGCTGTATAATGAGGACGGCACCTTAGAAGATACCGGTTTTTCCGTAACCGTAAAGTATGCAGCTACGACGGATGAAGGGGGAAATGTCGCTGACACCATGGAGCCTTCTGCGTCCACAATCCTCGATCTGATGGCAGGTCCCGAGCTGACGCATAAGGGTGAATGGTTTGCATGGTTTTGCGGCATATTTATCTGCATTGTCACAGCGATTTTTGTCTTATTTGCGGATGAGCTGTTCCGCTGGAATTTGGCCTTCCGTATTCGCTATGCAGACCGGGCAGAACCATCCGGCTGGGAAATTGCCAGCCGGTATATCACCTGGACCATACTGCCGCTAATGGCATTGGCAGTTTTTATTGTGGGGCTTCAGTGACTTGCTTTTTGGGGACGGCAAATAAAAGGAGGTAGAGAGATATGAAACACAGTACTCAGGCTGTCATCAATTTTATCCTGGTAGCTGCGGCCTGCATTCTTTTCGCGTTAAATCTCAGGTCGAGAACGCTCAGTTGGAGCCGGGCAATCGTCTATGGCCTTGTTATTGTTTCCTGCCTTGGCCGTTCGGTCTACCACCTGAAGAAACACAGGGCGGAAGAGGGATAAGGAAACGCCACGGCAAAGCAAAATCTCTTTCGGCACAAAAGCTCCGACACATTTTTTATGAATATTTTACAAAACAGTTTATGATTCCATAAGATTTTTGTTATATTTCGTGCATAGAATGGACATAATTTTCGGCTATACTGAAACTGGACAGGACGGAAAGAAGTTCTTCCTTCCGCCTTCCATGTTTCCTGTTGACAGATTATTATGGAGTGTTTTATGGTTAAGACGATTACGACAGCGTTGCCGAAGCGCCTGAACGAAAGAAATTATATGGAGTTGATCGTTCCCTATGTGGACGCGATGCAGAATATGCTGTTTCGCATCGAGGCTCTGAATAAAGATTTTTCCCGAAAATACCAGAATGACCCGATTCACCACATCCAGAGCCGGATCAAGACCAAGAAGAGCATCGAGGGAAAATTGGCACGGCTTCAGTTGGAGCCTACCGTGGAAAACGCCAGAGATCAGCTGACCGACATCGCCGGCATTCGTGTGATTTGCCATTTTATTCGTGATATCGACTGGATTGTGGATATCATTAAGAAACAAAAGGATTTGATCATTCTGAAGGAGAGGGATTATATCCGCAGTCCGAAATCTAATGGCTACCGCAGTTATCACATCGTCTTTGGCGTGCCGGTTTACCACACTGACGGCATGGACTATTATCCGGTGGAAATTCAGCTTCGCACCATGTCCATGGACTTTTGGGCCAGCATGGAGCACCGCATCTGCTACAAGAAAGAGCCCAGACAACCTGTAGCACAGGAGATGCTGGTGGAGGAATTTCTCGGCTACGCCAAGCAGCTGGAAGAGATCGAGGCCAAGATGGAGCGTTACTGCGATGAACCGAGAGAGATGACCGGACAATGAATGCCGGTAAGAAATGAAAACTGTGTAGTCACACATTTGGTTTACATAATTATTTTATGTTGCGTGACAGAGATGAATGATGAAAAAGAGACAGTCCCATAGAAAACAAAGCTTTATGGGATTGTCTCTTTTCTGCATTTGTGTTGTGGTAATATTAACTGACAACCCCTTTTATATCATAAAAAAAAGATCGTCCGCATAGACTGTCTAGGTGAGCACTTTCTTTCCGCAAAAATAACCGATGAGAACAATCGACGGAAAGACAAATAGAAACCAGAATAACAGGGAGGCAGTAAATGACAGTACAAATGTGGACGGAAGAGACATATATCGAATTGATTCGCCCTTACGCGCAGGCAATGGGACAAATGCTGTCCTGCGTGGAGGAACTGCAGCGGGAAATGGCGCTTTTTTGTGATGAACCGCTGCACCATGTAAAAAGCCGGATCAAGACAAAGGAAAGCATTGCCGGGAAGCTCAAAGAGAGAGGGCTGGCTCTCACGGCGGAAAATGCACGGGAGTATCTCCACGATATCGCCGGCATACGTCTGGTTTTTTATTTTGAATCCGAGCTGCGGCAGATGGCCCGGCTCCTTGAACAAAGATCCGGCTTTGCGCTGATCCGGAAGAAGGATTATATTGCGCATCCCAAAAAATCAGGATACCGCAGTTTGCATCTCATTTTTTGCGTACCTGTGCTGTGTGAGGGACATCTTGATTGTCTGCCCGTGGAGATTCAGCTTCGCACGGCAGGGATGGATTTTTGGGCTGGCATGGAGCACCGGCTCTGCTATAAGCGTGCAGGAGAAAAAACCGTACGGCAAAATCAGCTTATGGAGGAGTTTTCCGGCTGCGCCCGACTTTTGGCTGCCCTGGAAAAACGAATCGAAGATTTTGCCATGTAAAAGAAGAAAAGAGGTAAAAATATCTCTTCGCATACCTGCCGGATACGTTGCCATTCTTCAAGCGGAGTGCTACAATAGATCGCAGAAAAACAGAGAAGGAGAAAGCAATTATGTCATCGGTCATCGATAAATTTTTGCGTTATGTTAAAGTAGACACCCAGAGCAAGAGCAATGAAGAAAGATTTCCCAGCACGGAAAAGCAGAAGGACCTGGCCCGCATGTTGGTGGAGGAGCTGAAGGCCATGGGGGCAGAAAATCCCCATATGGACGAATATGGCTATGTCTATTCCGCTGTTCCGGCTACGGCAAAGTGTCCGGGGCCGATCGTCGGTTTTATCGCGCACATGGATACCTCCGATGCCGTTTCCGGCAGAGATGTCAAGCCCCGCATCGTAAAGGATTATGACGGCGGTTCCATCGTTCTTGATGAAAAAGGAGAATACGTGATGCGGCCGGAGGAATTTCCGGAGATGTCTGCTTATCAGGGACAAGATCTGATCGTTACCGACGGTTCTACTCTGCTTGGCGGCGATGATAAGGCCGGCGTGGCGGAGATCATGGCCATGGCGGAATATCTCCTGGCTCATCCGGAGATCCCTCACAATCGCATTCCCATTGCTTTTACTCCCGACGAGGAGGTGGGTCGCGGCGTAGATTTCTTCGATGTAAAAAAATTCGGGGCGGACTTTGCCTACACCGTGGACGGAGGAGCCGCCGGGGAAATCGAGTATGAGACTTTCAATGCAGCGGCAGCTCGCCTGATCATCCACGGCAAAAGCGTTCATCCCGGTTCTGCCAAGGGCAAGATGATCAATGCGATTCTGGTAGCGGAAGAGTTTCAGCGCCTTCTGCCGGTTCACGAAGATCCGGCGGCCACCGAAGGACTGGAGGGTTTCTACCACCCTTGTGAGATTACAGGAAACGTAGACCAAGTGACAGTGGAGTATATTATCCGCGATCATGACCGCCGGAAATTTGCGGAAAAGAAAGCCTTTTTCCAGAAAGCAGCCGATTTCATCAATCTCAAATACGGCGAGGGCTGTGCAGCAACTGAGATCAAGGATTCTTACTACAATATGAAGGAGAAGGTGGAGGAACATCCTCACCTGATTGAAAACGCCCGTCAGGCTATCCGTGCCTGCGGCCTGGAGCCGTTGACGCCTCCTGTGCGGGGCGGCACCGATGGAGCCCGTCTTTCCTTCATGGGCCTGCCTTGTCCCAATCTGGGCGTGGGCGGTCACAACTGCCACGGACGGTATGAATTTACCTGCGTACAGTCCATGGAAAAATGCGTGGATATTTTACTGAAAATCGTGGAAATCTATTCGGAGGAGAATTAAGTATTAAAGGATGATAAAGTAAACCGCCGAAAAGGAGATGCGATGAAAACACATGACCAGGCCGGGGAAAATTTCCCCCAAAATGTTTGTCCTGAAATTTTTTGCCATGGACCTATTCTGACCATGGATGACAGCTGTCCCATTGCCACGGCAATCTATGTGGAAAACGGCAGAATCGCCGAGGTGCGCACAGACGCGGACGGAGGACAGACACTCCGGGAAAATTATCCCCTGGCTCATGTGACAGATCTGGAGGGCAGAACTCTGCTTCCTGGGTTCATCGATGGCCATTCTCATATTACGGCGGTAGCCATGCGGCTTCTCATGGTAAACTGCTCACCGCCTCCTCGAGGTGTCTGCGGTTCCATCGAGGAGCTGATTTGCCATTGTCGGCAGGAACTGAGCCGCCGCAGGCTCAGGCCGGGTCAATGGCTGCTGGGCATGGGCTACGATCCGTCGGTCTATAGAGAAGGGCGCCATCCACTTCGGGAAGAGCTTGATCAGATCAGCGACCGGATTCCGATCTGTCTGACCCATACCTCCGGCCATATGTGCGTCTGCAACAGTCCGGCGCTCCAGATTCTGGGGCGGAAAGACAGCAGCGGTCTCCTTCAGGAGGAAGAGTACCTGAATCCGGATGTGCAGAAAAAAATCAATGGATTTACCGACGCTGAGGTTATGGATGCCCTGGAGCAGGCCGGCCGCCTGTATGCGTCCCAGGGATTTACCACGGTGCAGGAGGCCAGGGCAGGAGAGCGGGAATATGCTCTTCTTGCCGGAGCCTGCCGGCAGGGGCGTCTGCCAGTGGATGTGACAGCCTATCTTACGGAGGATATGGCCGGCCGCTGTCTTCCCGCGGAAAAATCAAACGGCAAAATATCCGCTCCTGCCGTCACCCTGCCTTATGGCCCTTCCCCCTCACGGCTGCGCCTAGGCGGGCTGAAAATATTTCTGGACGGTTCTCCTCAGGGCAGTACAGCATGGCTGTCCTCACCTTATTTTCACCCGCCTCATGGCGAGGAGAAACCCTGGTGCGGCCTTCCGGCGATGACTGAGGAGGAGGTACTGGATGCTGCCGTTTCGTGTATCGCCAACGGCTGGCAGCTGAATGCCCATGTAAATGGTGACGCGGCTATCGACCGCCTGATTCGCTGTTATGCCAGAGCGATATGTCTGGAGGCAGGAGAGAGCTATGAGGTGCTGGCCGAGGCGGAGAGAGACGAGACGACTTCCGGCCTGGTCCATCTGGCGGCGCAGGCTCTCCGACAGGGGCTCTGTTCCGATCTCAGACCGGCAGCGATCCACTGCCAGACGGCAGGAAGAGAACAGATCCGGCAGATGGCCTGCCTGCGCATGATCCCCAGCTTTTTTATTGATCACGTCTACTATTGGGGAGACTACTACCGGGAATCCCTCTTAGGACCTGAACGAGCAGAAAACATCAGTCCGGCGGGATGGGCCGCGGCAAAGGGCATTCCCTTTACGCTCCATCAGGATGCTCCGGTGGTAAAAGCTGATCCTCTTTTTGCCGTGCACAATGCGGTAAATCGAAGGACAAAGGACGGATATCTGCTGGGGGCTCATCAGAGAATATCTGTCTGGGAAGCATTGAAGGCAGTTACCCTATATGGAGCCTGGCAGCTCAGGGAAGAAAAGCGCAAGGGAAGCATCACGGCAGGCAAGCTTGCCGATCTGGTAATTGTCGACCGCAATCCACTGGAAGTGCCCCTGCTGCAGCTGAAGGAAATCCGCGTTGAGGCCGCCTTCAAGGAGGGTGTCAGACAATTTCCTTTCCGTTATTGATCTCTTATGCGCAGCCGAGAATCCGTCAGTGGGTTCCCGGCTTTTCCTTTTATTATTCTGACGAGATGATTGCCGGGCGCGACTGCTGATCAGGCAAATTCAGGGCAGCGTCACGTCCAGGATGTGCCCGAAAAATATTTCCGGGAAAATATAAAAAAGGGGTTGCAAATACCCCGGTAGGGTATTATAATGATCTCATCAGGATACCTCATGGGGGTATTTTCAAGTATTGGCAAGGAGGTGACAGGATGGAAGACCAGAGAGAGGAGCAGAAACCGGAAAAGGATATGTCTAATCCGGATACTGCCGTATGCCACTGCCACTATAAGGCTACTCCCCGCAATGCCGAGGAACTGAGGCAGCTGCAAAACCGTCTGAAGCGCATGATCGGTCAGCTGGGCGGCATCAGCCGTATGCTGGACGAAAACCGCTACTGCGGAGATATCTTGATTCAGGTGGCTGCCGTACAGAGCGCCCTGCAGAATTTCGGCTACATGGTACTGCAGGAACACCTGGAAACCTGCGTGGTGGAAGAGATCGCCAAAGGAAATGTGCAGGTTGTAGATGAAGCAGTGGAGCTGATCAAAAAATTAAAATAAAGGAGTGACTCTTTCGTGAAAACGGAAAAATACAGCGTCACCGGCATGACCTGCGCCGCTTGTCAGGCCAATGTGACGCGCTGTGTGAGTAAGCTGGAGGGTGTGGAGGACGTAAATGTCAGTCTGCTTGCCAACCAGATGACTGTCTCCTATGACGAGACGAAGACGGGACCGGATCAGATCGAGGCGGCTGTCCGGGAGATCGGATATGGCGCAGCTTCCCTGGAGAAAAAAAACAATCAGGAGAGCGGCGGCTTTCGCAGCGAGTGGCAGAGCCGTCAGAATCAGGCGCTGGAAAATCAGCAGGGGATGAAGCGGCGGCTGATTTCTTCCCTCCTTCTGCTGGTGCCATTGATGTATATCGCCATGGGGCCCATGATGGGGCTGCCGGCTCCGGCCTTTCTGGTCGGCACAGAAAATGCTCTGGTGTCTGCCCTGGCACAGCTGCTTCTCACCATACCGGTGATTTTTATCAATCGGCACTTTTTTACCGGCGGATTTAAGGCGCTGATTCACCGTGCGCCAAATATGGATTCTCTGGTAGCCATTGGCTCCGGCGCATCCCTGGTTTACGGTATCTTTTCCATGTTCCGCATGGCGTATGGTTTTGGGCACGGTGATATGGCGGTGGTTCATGAATACGCCCATGCGCTGTACTTTGAGTCTGCGGCCATGATTCTGACACTGGTGACTGTGGGCAAATATTTGGAGGCCAAATCAAAGGCCAAGACCTCCGACGCCCTGGGCAAGCTGGTCGATCTGGCACCCAAGACCGCCGTCGTAATCCGCGGCGATATAGAGCAGACGATCCCTGCGGAACAGGTAGTAGCCGGAGACACGGTGGTGATCCGCCCGGGAGAGGGCATCCCGGTGGACGGAGTAGTTACCGAGGGCTACGGCTATGTGGATCAGGCGGCGATCACCGGCGAAAGTATACCCGTGGAAAAAAATGTGGGAGACCAGGTGATTTCCGCCACCATCAACAAAAACGGCACCTTCCGCTTCCGCGCCTCCAAGGTGGGAGAGGATACGACGTTGTCGCAGATTATTCGCCTGGTGGATGAGGCCAGCAATTCCAAAGCGCCCATCGCCCGCTTGGCTGACAAGGTCAGCGGCGTATTTGTCCCTGTAGTCATCGTTATCGCGCTGATTACCGCCGTAGTTTGGCTGATCGCCGGAAACGGCTTTGAATTTGCCCTGTCCAATGCCATCTCAGTGCTGGTGATTTCCTGTCCCTGTGCGCTGGGGCTGGCCACACCGGTAGCTATTATGGTGGGCACCGGCAAGGCCGCCGAGATGGGCATATTGATCAAATCAGCCGAGAGCCTGGAGAATCTTCACGCAGTGGATACCATCGTCCTGGACAAGACGGGGACCATTACCTCCGGTCATCCGTCGGTAACGGACGTGGTGGTTTTGGCTTCCGACATAACAGAAGAGGCGTTTCTGGCATCTGCGGCGGCAGCCGAGACCGGCAGCGAGCATCCTTTAGCTCAGGCAGTGGTGGAGAAGGCGCGGGAGAAAGGGCTTGTTCTCCCCCGCACAGAGGCTTTTGAAGCGGTATCCGGCCGCGGCATCCGGGCCAGGGTGGACGGTCACGACTATCTGGCCGGAAATGCGGCATTCATGCAGGAAAATGCCCTGTTAGGCGACGCGAAAGGATCTGCCAAAAAGAGTTCGGATGATTCCGTTTTGGCGGAGATTTCCCGTCTGGCCGGGGAGGGCAAAACCCCGCTGATCTTTGCCCGGGATGGTCAGATCCAGGGAATCATCGCCGTGGCTGACACAGTCCGCGAGTCCAGCCGGGCAGCAATCCGCCGCTTCGGCGAGATGGGCCTTCATGTGGTGATGCTGACCGGTGACAACCAGGTGACTGCCGAGGCAATCCGCAGGGAACTGGGCATAGAGACCGCTATCTCCGACGTACTGCCTACCGAGAAAGAAGCGCATATCCGTGCTCTTCAGGAAAAAGGCCACAAGGTGGCTATGGTGGGAGACGGAATCAATGACGCGCCGGCCCTGACCCGGGCTGATATCGGTATTGCCATCGGGGCAGGCACAGACATCGCCATCGAGTCGGCGGATGTGGTGCTGATGAAGGACTCTCTTCAGGATGTGGCGGCAGCTATCGATCTGAGCCGGGCTGTGGTGCGCAATATTCATATGAATCTGTTCTGGGCCTTTTTCTACAATATCCTGGGTATCCCGGTAGCGGCAGGTGTTCTCTACCCGCTCTTCCAGATCCGCCTGAGCCCCATGATCGGTTCGGCAGCCATGAGTCTGAGCTCGGTCTGCGTAGTCACCAATGCGCTGCGCCTGCGCTTCTTCAAACCCAAGGGCAGCCAGACAGCTTCTGTTGAAACAGCAGAAAATATGCAGTACAATAATAACAGCACTAAAAACGACCACGAAAACAGCTGCGATGGCAGTTGCCATATGTCAAATAACGCCGGAGAACCGGCGGATAAGAAAGGAATGGATACCATGAAAAAAGTTTTGAAAGTTGACGGAATGATGTGCGCGCATTGCCAGGCCCACGTACAGAAGGCCTTGAGCGAGGTCCCCGGTGTGACTGAGGCCGCAGTGGACCTGGAAAAGAAGGAGGCTGTAGTTACTCTGGCACAGGATGTGGCGGATCAGACGCTGATGGATGCAGTGACGGAAGCCGGCTATACGCCGGTCAGCTGCTCGGCCATGTAAAATATCCATAAGACAGCACTATACAGGCAGGACCGGATGCATGCATCCGGTCCGTTTTTCTCGACTCTCTCTTGCTTTTTTATGATCAGAACGTTCAGCTGTATTCGCTTTTATTTGCGGAAAAGCCCTTTCTTTTCATAAGGCTCGCTGGCTATGGCTGTGACCGTGTAGCCTGTGGCGCCGATCACTTTTCGCAGGGAATCTTCGCTGACAGGAGCTTCCGTCATAAGAATCGTCTGCTTTTTGGTATGAGACGACTGAACCTTTTTTACCGGAAAAGCCTTCCGCAGGGCGTCATTTACATGAGCCTCGCACATCCCGCACATCATACCTTCCACGGCTATCGTATATTTGATCATGTTGACCGTCCTCCTTGATTTTGCCCGGTGCAGACAGCGGAGAGTACTTCGCCGCACCGTGAGTTAGCTTTATCTAACTAAGATTATAGCACGGGTAAATCAAGCCGTCAATCAAAAGAAATGTTCTCCGGTATGAGGCCGCGAAAAAAGCATACTCTTCGAACTGGCGCTGATATTCATGGCGGACCTGTTCATCCAAAGTCTCCCACGCCGTGACCGCAAAGCATAATTATACAGTGGGCGGTATACGAACGGAAGATACAATTTAAATAAATTTGACGAAAGCACTATTTGGCGATAAAATATATAAATACTACAGACAGAAGAGGAAATTTCGATGATTGTCATACCCTATTACGATTTATTGGCTCTGCCGGATGTGACCTGTTATCTTCAGGCAGATCAGCTGAAAAATATGGCTGTCGAATTGAATGAGGACGAAAGCGAAGTGATCTTTCTCATGATGCGGCAGCAAAAAGAGACGGGAGATCTGACGGCAGAAGATTTTTATCCCATCGCCACCAGCGGGCGCATCGAACACACAGATAATGAAGAGTGGGTGCTGCTTACGACTACGGACCGGGTAAACGTTGAAGATATCCGCGTGGAAAACGGCGATATCTCTCTGGAGACAGCCGTTCGTCCGGACATCATGGATATCAGCGAAGAAGATACAGAAGAGAGCTTTCGCAAAATGAGGACGGCTTTCATTCAGGAAATTTCCGGCACGCAGTGGAGTATGGGGGCCGGCTATGCGATGCGTTGGCGCAATATCAACGAGCTTATTTCCTTTACCTCCGGCATGCTGCATATCACCAATGAGGAAAAGTATGCAATTTTGGCGGAGGATTCTCTGGCCCGCAGAACCGAGCAGATGGAGCAGGCCTTTTACAAATCCCTGGAGATCTTCAAGATTCAGCAGGAAGCTCAGAAGGCGCAGCAGGAATCCAATGAAAAGCTCTACAGGGAGGATGCCATTCGCCAGCAGATTGCCTTCCTGCAGAAGGAGTTAGACGATATGCATCCGGAAAACATGACGGATGTGCGCCGCTTTGAGAAAAAAATTGAAGAAAGCGGAATGAATGAAACCGTCAGGGCGGAGGCGGATAAGGTGCTGAACCGGATGAAGCAGGAGGGACAGAACAGCCACGAATACGGAATGCTCTATGACTACCTGGATTTTGTCACCGGTCTTTCCTGGAAGAAGGAAAAAGCAGAGCCCATCGATCTGGATGAGGCGGAGGCCGTCCTTGATGAGGACCACTTCGGGCTGAAAAAAGTAAAAGAAAGAATCCTGCAGCAGATTGCCGTGATGAATCTGAATCAGAAACAGTCCGGCTCCATCCTCCTTTTCGTCGGCGCTCCCGGCACCGGCAAGACAAGCATCGGGCAGAGCATTGCCAGGGCTTTGAAGCGCAAATATGTGCGGGTCAGCCTGGGCGGTGTGCGCGACGAGGCCGAGATCCGGGGACACAGGCGCACTTATGTGGGGGCTATGCCCGGGCGGATTATGGATGGTATCCGCAAAAGCGGGGTTTCCAATCCGGTCATGGTACTGGACGAGGTGGACAAGCTGACAAAGGACTATAACGGCGACCCCTCCAGCGCCCTTTTGGAAGTGCTGGATCCGGAACAGAACAACAGCTTTACCGATCATTATATGAATGTTCCCTACGATTTGTCCGACGTATTGTTTGTCTGCACGGCAAATACGATGGACACGATACCGGAGCCTCTGCTGAATCGAATGGAGGTAATCCGTTTTTCCGGCTATACGGCCTCGGAAAAATTCCAGATTGCCAAGCGCCATCTGCTGCCTAAGGCCATGGAGCAGTCTGGCATAAAGCCGGAGATGCTTACCCTTACCGATGATGCCCTGAGTCATATTATCGCGGATTACACGATGGAGGCAGGGGTGCGGGGACTGAAAAAGCAGATCGATACCCTGTGCCGCAGCGCAGCCGTGGCCATTGTACGAAAGAATGAGACCGGAATTTCTGTGGATACGGAAAATCTCCGGGAATATCTGGGACGGCGTCCTCTGCGCCATGATTCCATTCTCGAGGAGACCCGCCCCGGTATTGTCACCGGCCTGGCCTGGACCCAGGCAGGAGGGGAAATCCTTTTTATCGAGACGGCTTTCACGCCGGGAAGCGGCCATATAGTGATTACCGGCCAGCTGGGCGATGTGATGAAGGAGTCGGTTCAGATCGCTATTACCCTGGCCAAGGAGGCTTTTCCGGAGAAGAAGGAGATGTTTGAGCAGAACGATCTTCACATCCATGTGCCGGAAGGGGCGGTACCCAAGGATGGGCCTTCCGCCGGAATTACGATGACCACGGCCCTCTGTTCGCTGGTATCGGGGCGAAGCGTATCCCCTTCCCTGGCGATGACCGGCGAGGTTTCGCTGCGCGGCCTGGTGCTGCCCATCGGCGGCCTGCCGGAAAAGCTGATGGCGGCCGTGCGCGCCGGCGTCCATACGGTTCTTATCCCACGGGAAAACGAGGAAGACCTGGAGGATGTCCCCCGGGAAGTAAGGGATGGGCTGAAGATTATTCCGGTGCATGCGGTGAAAGAGGTACTGAGCCTAACAGGTATAATGGAGAATGAAGTATAAAAAATACAATATCAGCAAGGCGTCACAATTTTTGAATATATCCAACGAATTGATCCGGCATTATGAGAGGCTGGGACTGATTGAGCCGGAGCGCGGCGACAATGGATATCGTTTTTTCAGCTTTCAGGATATTGATAAAATTCAAGGGATTAGGCGCTACCGAAACATGAATTTCTCTCTGGAGGATATGGATCGTCTGATTTACACGGCAGATTACAGCGAAGTGGCGTTTCTGTATGCGCAGTCGCTTATGAAAACGGAAGAGAAGCTCATCTGGTATCAGGAACTGAAGCTGGCCACAGAGAAGATTATTCAAAATTGGGCGGAAATTGCGGCGCAGGAGGATGAATGCCGATTGACGGTATGTGATGAGATTCTGCGGGTGGATTTGCGTCACAATGATGTTTTGGATGAGACCATTGTCACGGAGGAAGTGACCCGCTGGATCGAATGTCTTCCGGTGACTTTTATCTCTCCTCGATTCAGCCGGGAGGCCATTCTGGCCGGAACGGAGGATGTAAGCTTCGGATATGGAGTAGAGATCGAAGTTTTTAAGCGCCTGGGCTTAAATCATATTACAGGCGAACAACATATTTCTCCTCAGCGCTGCGTGACGACAATCATCCACAGCGTCGATCAGAAGTTCATCGGCGCTCACAGTCTGCAGCCCGTGCTGGACTTCTGTCGAATGAAAGGACTGGAAATCGCGGGAGATGCCTGGGGGGTGACCCTGGGGAATTGCTGCCGCGACGAAAAGACACATCGCTACCATCGGATATATGTGCCGGTGAATGAAGGCTAAACCAGCAGTCGATGAAATACAGGGAGCGATTGAACAGAGAGCGGCGGATAACATTGTGAAAAAATTATAAATTTCCTCTTGACTTTACAATGGTTGTAAGGCTTAGAATGTGCATGCTGTTTGTGAATGACCGCAAGATAAAGAAAAAGGAGGAAAAGGTCAATGAGGAAAAACAGAAGGAGCACAGCTCTGCTTTTGGCTCTCTGCCTGCTGGCTGGATTGGTCGCCGGCTGCCAGGCTCCCGCCGCTGAGACGGAGGCATCGATGCCGGAGACAACGGCGGCAGCTGACGCGCTGTACACGGCTGGTACCTATACCGGTACGGCGGCAGGGCGCAACGGCGACGTGACAGTGTCCGTCACCTTCAGCGAGACAGCCATTGAGTCAGTAGAAATCACAGATCACAAGGAGAGCGAGGGAATTGCCGATCCTGCGATCGAGCGGATCCCGGAGGATATTGTAGCCTATCAGTCGCTGGGGGTGGATACGATATCCGGCTGCACCATCACCAGCGAGGCGATTATCGAGGCAGTCGCAGCCGCTGCTGCCGCTGCCGGAGCTGATGTGGACGCACTGCGCGCTGTAGAAGTCGAGCAGGCCGAAGCAGGTGAAACAATTGAAAAAACCGTGGATGTCGTTGTGGTCGGCGCAGGCGGAGCCGGCATGGCTGCCGCAGCATCCGCAGCGGAAAACGGCGCTTCCGTTATAATCCTGGAAAAGACGGCAGCCGTAGGCGGCAATACCTTAGCCAGCGGTCTGGCTATGAACGCAGCCGATCCGGAGAGAACCAGCCAGATGGATGCGCTGACGGGTCAGGTGGCTACGCTGGAGGAAGTGCTGACCTATGATGAGGCTGAGTTCGGCGATTTTGCTGATACGCTTACCACTTTGAAAGGGCAGATTGAAGAGTATCTGGCCGGAGACACCTCCAAATCCTTTGATTCAGTGGAGTGGCATATCATCCAGACCTATCTGGGCGGAAAGCGAACCGATATCAACGGAAATGTGGTGGAGGGCAGCTATGATCTGATTTATACGCTGTGCTCCAACAGCCTGGACACTTATCATTGGCTGGGGGATACGGTGGGCATCGCCCTGTCCGATACAATCACTTCTCCCGTGGGCTCTCTCTGGCTGCGCGGCCATAATTTTGAGACGAAACAGGGCGTATTTGATGCTTCCCTGGCCTATGTCGAGGAGCACGGAGGCGAGCTGATGCTGGAGACGAAGGCAGAGCATCTGCTTTTGGATGGAGATAAGGTTGCCGGCGTGAGCGCCGTCATGGGAGATGGCACTGAGGTGATAGTCCATGCGAATGCGGTTATCCTTACGACCGGCGGCTTTGGCGCAAACGAGGAGATGGTGCGCGAATACAATACCTACTGGCCTGCGATTCCGGAGGGCATCAAGACGACCTGTGTGGCTTCCGCTACCGGCGACGGTATCGGTCTGGCCCTGGAGGCAGGCGCAGCTCTGGTGGATATGGGGCTGACACAGCTGATGCCTACGGCAAGCGCTGTAACTGGTCAGCTGGCCGACGGCTTGCTGGTTCCCTCTCAGTATTATATGTTTGTCAATCAGGAAGGCAACCGTTTTGTCAATGAATACGCCGAGCGTGATACATTGGCGGCGGCAGCTCTGAGCCAAACTGACGGTGTCTTCTATCATATTGCGGATCAGGCCATGATTCCGACCCTGCAGAACCAGGCAACCCAGGAGGATGTGGACGCCATGGTGGAGAAGGGAATCATGTACAAGGCTGATACACTGGAGGAGTTGGCTGAGATGATCGGCTGCCCCGCCGAAAATCTGATCACATCCGTTGAGAAATACAATTCCTACGTGGATGCGGGTGTAGATGAAGATTTTGGCAAAAATGTATTTGGCTCTAAGATTGAGACGGCTCCCTACTATGCCGTAATCGAGAAGCCTTCTGTCCATCACACCATGGGCGGCGTACAGATCAATACGGATGCCCAGGTTCTGGATGAAAACGGTGAGGTGATTGAAGGCCTGTTTGCCGCCGGTGAGGTGACCGGAGGCATCCATGCCGGCAATCGTCTGGGCGGAAACGCCATCGCAGACTGCATGGTATTTGGCAGAATTGCAGGGGCCAATGCGGCAAACGAATAGAAGGCAGCAACTCTGACATAGGAAAAACAAAAGAGAGCGGCGCCCGTTATCGAAAAGGTAGCGGACGCCGTCTTTTTGCGCAGCCTGCAGGGATTCAATGGACTAACCTTTGACAGCCGTAAACATATGTAGTACAATCTCTATGATTGCAAATGCATTCCGTGCAAAGCAATCGGGCATTCAAGGAATTCCCAAACCCATGCATAAAGGTAACATAATATTTTTATGTTGCCAATGCAGGAAAAGGAATGTAAATTTAGAAGATTGGAAAGAACAGGAACAGCAGAATGAACGAACTTGCTCTGAGCGAAGAGATTTTATTGCGTGTGGAAAAGCCGGCCCGTTATATCGGCGGGGAGATCAATGCCGTCGTCAAGGATCCTTCTCAGGTGGATATCCGATTCGCCTTCTGTTTCCCGGACGTGTATGAGATCGGCATGTCCCATCTGGGGATTCAGATCCTGTACGACATGTTTAACCGGCGAGAGGACATCTGGTGCGAGAGGGTTTATTCCCCATGGCCGGATCTGGACCGCATTATGCGAAAGGAACATATCCCGCTCTACGCCCTGGAGTCCCAGGATCCGATCCGGGATTTTGATTTTCTGGGCATCACGATCCAGTATGAGATGTGCTATACCAATATCCTGCAGGTCCTCGACCTGTCCGGCATCCCGCTCTGGGCGGCCGAGCGGACCGAAAAGGATCCGATTGTGATCGGAGGCGGGCCCTGCACCTATAACCCAGAGCCCTTGGCTCCCTTCTTTGATTTGTTCTATATCGGGGAGGGCGAGACCCAGTACGACGCCCTCTTTGATCTCTACAAGGAATATAAGAAAGGCG
>CALWGV010000044.1 GCA_944380185.1 uncultured Lachnospiraceae bacterium | reverse complement strand
TCCGACTAATCGGTGAACTGGATTCTGAGATCACGGAAATCGAATCCGAGATCAAACGGATCATGGATCAAATCTCCTCCCCGATCCTGACCATTCCCGGAATAGGCTATCGCATGGGCGCCATGATCCTGGCTGAAATCGGGGATTTCTCCCGCTTTGATTCACCGGATAAGATCCTGGCATACGCTGGAGCTTCTCCATCCACCTATCAATCCGGGCAGTTGGAATCCTCTTATTCCCATATGGAAAAGCGGGGATCCCGCTATCTGCGTTTTGCCCTGATCAATGCTGCTAAGTATGTCTGTCACTGGGATGAAACATTCGGCGCGTATCTTCAGAAGAAGATTTCTGAAGGAAAGCACTACAACGTTGCCATCACTCACGCTACAAAAAAACTTGTGCGTTTGATCTATGCAATGGAAAAATCCGGCAAGCCTTACATAAAAACGGCATAACTTTTTCTGCCCTATAACACTCTCTTTGAGCACCGATATACGATGCTCTGTTTGTCATGCGATTTTCAAGGTGCAAATATATCTGAAATGCGTCTCCGCAATTCATTCATAAAATCTTCATTTTAGACTTGACTTTTAATAGTTAGTCTTTCTTTTCTTATCCCGGTTTCGCCATACATCATAACATATCTGCCGTGAAAACACACCCTTATTCTGAAAATAACTTCGGAATATGCCGCAGAGCGCGTGAAAATCCGCCTTTGGCAGCGCCGCCGGCCGTCGGTTAGCAGGGGCGGAGCTTACGGGTGAAATGGACATGGTATTTTGCCGGGCGGCGGCGAATAAAATGTACAAAAAGATTTTGCAGGTGTGACAATGAAAAGATGGATTGCAGGGATATGTCTGGGCTGTCTTGCGGCTGCTGCCATAGCCTTCGGCGGCTGTTCCAGGGAGGACGAGGCAAAGGATAAGGTGGCGGATCTGGAGTTTGCGGTGGTGTCGGAGGCGGAGATTCCATCAGAACTGCAGGAGCTGATCGAGGAGAAGAAAGCGAATGAATTCAAGCTCTCTTACAGCGCGGACGGCTATCTCTATATCGTCGCCGGCTACGGCACGCAGGATACCGGGGGCTACAGCATCAGCGTAAAGGAGCTCTATCTGACGGAGAACAGCATAGTGATGGACAGTGATCTGATCGGGCCGGGCCAGGATGAGGAGGTGTCTCAGACGCCTACCTGCCCCTACATTGTGATCCGTACGGAGGATCGTCCGGAGTCCATCGTATTTCGCTGACAAAAAAGCAGGGGGTCTGACGTCCTAGGACCGGAGCAGGTCATATTTCCGGGGATATTTTCATAAAATGTAAACAGTGAAGACGGATTTCGGAGGAACATATGGAGCTGATCAAAAAAAATATACACAGAAATCGACAAAAGGGGAGGGTGGTCAGTCAGATAACCCTGGATGATGATTTTATTGTGCCGGATACCAAGGAAGATATGGAAGCTTTGATTCTGGACGGCAACGACGTGGAGATTGCCGAGAGCAGAATTATGGGAAGCCGCTGTATGGTCAAAGGTCAGCTGTCTTTCTGCGTGTTGTACCATGCGCAGAAAAGCAGGATGGTGGACAATGTGGAGGGGGCCATTCCTTTTGACGAGGCGGTCAATGTAAACGATATGGAGGAGGACGACGATCTGCAGGTGGACTGGGAAGTCGAGGATATGACTGTCACGATGATCAATTCCCGCAAGCTCAATGTGAAAGCAGTGATCACTCTGACCGTGACGGCCTGGGAGCTGTGCGACGAGGAGCTGGCGGTGGGCGTGGACAGCTCCGAGGAGGCGGAGACGGCCAGCCAGTACATAGAAACGGCGGCTATCGCCGTACAGACCAGAGATACCTATCGGATCAAGGAGGAGGTGGAGCTTACTTCCAGCAAACCCAATATTGCCGAGATCTTGTGGCAGAGTCTGAAGCCTCGGGGAATTGAGTGCCGGCCTTTGGACGGGAAACTGAGCATTCACGGAGAGATGGAACTTTTTTGCATCTACCGTGCCCAGGAGGAGCACATCCCGCTGCAGTGGGTGGAGAGAAGCATCCCCTTCTCCGGCGCTTTAGAGCTTGCCGACTGTACCGATGAGATGGTTCCGGATATTGATATCCGTCTCCTGCACAAGGAGGTGGAAGCCAAGGCGGATTACGATGGAGAAATGCGTCTGCTTTCGGTGGAAGCGGTGCTGGAGCTGTCCATTCGTCTCTATGAGGAGGACCGCGTGGAGGTCCTGGGTGATATATACTGCCCGGGAGCCGATGTGGTGATTGAAAACGGTACGGCGCAGCTGGAGCGGCTGGTGACGAGAAATGCCTCCAAGTACAAGATGACTGACAAACTGATTCTGGAGAGTGCCGACAAGATTCTGCAGATTTGTCATACCGACGGTTCGGTGAAACTGGATTCCATGGAAGCTGTGGAAAACGGTCTGGAAGTGGAGGGGACGCTGTGCGTGGACGCCCTGTATGTGGCGGCGGACGACGAGTCGCCGGTGCGCAGCATCAGGGGTATGCTTCCTTTTTCCTACACGATAGAGGCGGCGGGGATTAAGCCGGAGTGCACTTACCGGGTAAGGCCGGGAATCGAGCAGCTGGGCGCTATGCTTCTGGGCAACGGAGAGCTGGAGATCAAGGCCGTTATTGTCCTGGACTGCCTGGTGATGGAACAGATGGCAATTCCGGTGATTCTGTCGGCCAGGGCAGAGCCGCTGGATGACCAGAAGCTGGCGGGAATGCCGGGCATAGTGGGCTACGTGGCGCAGCCGGGGGATACGCTGTGGAAAATCGCCAAGAAATTTTATGCTTCGGTGGAAAGCATCCGGGAGCTCAATGAGCTGGGCGCCGATGAGGTGACGCCGGGCAGGCGTCTGCTGATTGTCAAGCAGACGGAAAAATTGTAATAAGGTAACCGATTGCCGGCGGCGGGCATATGATAGAAAAAGATCAAAACCCGCAGCCGGTATTTTTACGAGGTCTACAAAGACTATAGGGGGAGGAATGAAAAAAACGTCCAGCCCCTGTGCGCCTTCGGAGAGAAAGCGGCAAGATGACAGAATATGATTTCCCGGCTGCTTTTGAATAGATGGCGTGGACCTGTCAGTCCACGCTGTACATAGCCGCTTTTATTACAGAGGAGGACAGCTGCCAAAGCTTTCATGGCAAAAAATTACTCAAGCTCTTGCGTTCCTTCAGCCATGTGTTGTATAATTAACGGTGATCGAAAAATAATAGACAGAAATATTATATACACTGGAGAAAGGAAGACTTAAGATGAGCTTTTTAATCGATGGACTGTTGGCAGTCACCTGGAAGCAGCTGGTGATGTATGCGGTGGGAGGTTTTCTGATCTGGCTGGCTATCAAAAAAGAGTACGAGCCTAACCTTCTTCTGCCTATGGGCTTTGGCGCGATCCTGGTGAATCTGCCTTTGAGCAATGCGATCAATCAGACTATGCAGGGCGTAGGAGAGGTGACAGGCATCATATCCTGGCTGTATGAAGTGGGAATTGAAGCTTCCGAGGCTATGCCGCTGCTTCTGTTTATCGGCATAGGCGCCATGATAGATTTCGGCCCTCTGCTGGCCAAGCCCAGTATGTTTTTATTTGGGGCGGCGTCGCAGTTCGGTATTTTTGCGGCCCTCCTGCTGGCTCTGGCCATCGGCTTTCCGCTGAATGATGCTGCGGCTATCGGCATTATCGGCGCAGCGGACGGTCCGACGTCCCTGCTGGTGTCCATGGTGCTTCATTCCAGTTACATCGGGGCCATCGCCGTGGTGGCGTATTCTTACATGGCTCTGGTGCCCATTGTTCAGCCCTTTGCCATCAAACTGATCACTACAAAAAAAGAGCGCAGCATTCGTATGGAATACCACGCCGGGGCAGTGTCCAAGCGTACCCGCATCCTGTTCCCGATTATCACGACGATCATCGTGGGCTTTATCGCCCCTTCCTCCGCATCGCTGGTGGGTTTTCTGATGTTCGGAAACCTGATCCGCGAATGCGGCGTCCTGGACACCATGTCCGATACGGCGCAGAATACGCTGACCAATCTGGTCACGCTGCTTTTGGGCATCACGATCTCCTTCAGCATGCAGGCGGAGAGCTTTGTGCGTCTGGATACGATCTTTATTATGCTCATCGGTCTGGCGGCCTTTGTGTTTGATACCTTTGGCGGAATACTTCTGGCTAAGGTCATGAACCTGTTTCTTAAAAACAAGATCAATCCCATGGTGGGAGCTGCCGGCATTTCTGCATTCCCGATGGCTTCCCGTGTGGTGCAGAAGATGGCCCAGGAGGAGAATCCCGGCAATATCCTGATTATGCAGGCGGCGGGAGCCAATGTGGCAGGTCAGATCGCTTCTGCCGTGGCCGGCGGTCTGCTGATCAGTCTGGTCACCAGCTTTATGTGATGATGGACGAAGAAAAGGTTTGCCTGCGATCAAAGCGATGGGACAGAAGAAAGTGAGGTTTATATGGAAAATATCATTATCGGCCTGGAGATCATGGGACTGGGAATGGGCGGAATCTTTGTCGCCCTGCTGATCATTATGCTGGCCGTGTTTATTCTGCAGAAGACGGACAACATGGGGAAAAATAAAGAGAAATAAAGCAAAATAAAGAGAGAGAAAAAACAGGGCGTCCGCTGCGATGTGAACCGCAGACGGACGCCTCTTTTATTTTATGGCAGGACAGGATTATTGCGCTTGCTGCAGCCGCATTGGAGCAGCCGCGTTTTGCAGAGGGGGTGTCAGTCCAGCCGCACCAGCACGCCGCAGTTGGGCTGATCGATTTTTAAGGGAGCGGCGTTCATGACAATCAGGCCGCGCTCATAGTTGAGCGTAAAGAAGGTCAGCGTGCATTCCTCATAATTGATACTGCATACATGCTGCTCATCGGGGAAGAGAATAAAATCTTTGGGGTAGCGCCCGCTGACCGGCAGGGAGAAGCGGGGGGTCAAAAGACCGGTTTCCCTGTCGCGGTCCAGCATGCCCAGGCAGTTGTCTCCTGCGCTGGTGAAGAGCAGATGGGTCTCATCGGAGGTCAGGGCCAGGTGCAGGGCGGCAGTGACAGAGCTGCTGGGACTTCTCTTGCCCACGGTGGGAATGGTCTGCAGGCGGCAGAATTCCGGATGGGTACCGCAGTCCTTATAGGAGTAGGCCGTGATGGTGTTGGCCATCTGAGAGATCACATAGAGGAAATTGCCGTCCTTGCTGAAGACGATCTGATTGGGTGCAGACTGGATGTCACAGTGCAGGATATGAGCTACGGCCAGCTTGCCGGTCTCGTGATTGAAGCGGAAAACCTTGATGTTGTCCAGGCCCAGATCCACGGAGCAGAGATATTTTCCGTCAGGAGTGAAACGAACACAGCTGACATGAGGCTGGGAATCGCGCTCCGCTATACTGCCCATGCCCTGGTCGAACATCCCATCGGTGATCTCGCCCACGGAGCCGTCCTCGCGGATGCGCAGCACAGTAGTTTTGCCGTCGTGGTAGCCGGCCACGGCCAGGTACTGGCCGCTGGGGTCAATATCGAGAAAGTGTCCGCGCATTCCGCGGATGGCGGCCGTACCGATTTTTTTTAAATTGCCGTCGGGGAGGATCTGGAAGGTGACGACTCCTTCATCGGCGACAGAGTAGAGATAGCGCCGGTCTGCCGATACTACCAGGTGGGAGGAATTATCCACATCCACCTCGCCGCGTATGCGCATGGAAGCCTTCTCTGTGTCCACATCCAGAATGGTGATTCCCCGGCTGTTGCCGATATAAGTGTAAGAGCCGATATAGGCCACATATTTGCTCATGGTAATAATCCCTCCATATTGTCTGATTCCATACCGATTTCGCAGTCAAGCTACAACAATTTTATCATAGCACACCTTGGAGGGAATGTTAAGGTGTTTTTTCTGCGCTTACGCCTTATCGGTACTGTCCGGCCTGGGCCTCGTACAGCTCATAGTAAAGCCCGCCCAGCCGGATCAGTTCGTCGTGGCTGCCCTCCTCGGCGATATGCCCTTCATCCATGACCAATATGCGGTCGGCCAGCCGGGTGCTGGAGAGCCTGTGGGAGATAAAGAGGCAGGTGCGTTCTCTGGCAATGCGGCTCATCTGGGCGAAGACCTCCTCCTCGCTGCGGGGATCCAGGGCTGCCGTGGGTTCATCCATGATAATCATCTCCCCGCCATGGCACACAGAGCGGGCCAGGGCAATCTTCTGCGCCAGTCCGCCAGAGGGGAGGACGCCGTCCTGTGTCAGATTCTGAGACAAAAAGGTGTGAAAGCCTTTTGGCAGGCGATCCACCCAGTCCAGGAAGGCCAGCTCGCCCGCGGTCTGCCGCAGCTGGCTTAAGTCACCCTCGGTAATTTTTGCCGCGGGTCGGCAGAGAATATTCTCGTCGATCTCAAAAGGCAAAAGCTGAAAATCCTGAAAGGTCGGGGCCAGCAGCCGGCAGTAGTCTGTCCAGGGGATTTGCCGGATATCCACGCCGTTTAACAGGATGCGCCCTTGCTGCTGCTCGTAAAAACGGCACAGAAGCTTGACGGCGGTGGTCTTGCCCGCCCCGTTTCTGCCGACTAAGGCTACGGTCTCGCCGGAACGGACATGGAAGCTTAGGCCGTTGAGACTGTTGGCATCGGCAGAGGGATAGCGGAAGACGACATTGTCAAATTCCCACTCCATGACACCTTGAGCCGCCAGACGCAGGCATTCCTGCACCTCCTCGGACAGACTCTCGTCAGTCAGAGGTTCCGGCGCCGGTTCATCGGTCTTTTCGCCGTTATCTTCCCCCAGATGGAGGTATTCAAGCAGAGGTCTGATCAGTATGACACCGGTGATCATCAGGTTGGCATTGGTGATCATGGAATTCAGGCTTTGGCTGAATTGACGGCAGGCGCTGTAGAGCATGGTAAAGGCGCCGGCGGTTAAGGAGCCCACGGCCAGCAGCACGCCCAGGACCGCAAACAGAACTGCTGTTTCCAGTTCCACCACGGCAGCTGCCAGGCCGTTTAAAGCTCCGCTCTTAGTAAAATAAGAATGATTGATTTTCAGGATGCGGTCCATATTTTCCTGAGCGCGCCGGAGCATGAAATCGATGCCATGAAAGATTTTCAGGTCCTTGGCATAGCGAAAATCATATGCGATTGTGCAGTAGTAGCCGAATTCCCGGTTTTCCGGAACGCTTCTGCGGGCGTTGTCCTCCTCCAGCTTTTTTAGACGACTCATGCAGGGCAGGGTCAAAAGGCCTGCTGTCAGCAGAAAGGGGAGCAGATACCACAGATTCATCAGGATGATGGCGCCTAAGCTTAAGAGAGTGACGGCTGCGCTGCCTACGGCCTGTATGTTTTCATTCCAGCCGGAGATCCCGTCCAGGCCATATTTGCCTCTCTCATAGAGGTCCATGGTGGATTTTTTCTCGCTGACAGACAGAGGCAGGCGAGAGGGCTTTGCGCCCATGAGCTCTTCCACTTTCATGGAGAAATCCTCCAGCTGCAGGTCGGTCTGTTTTTTGCACAGCGCTTTGCCGGCGGAGCACAAAAAGGTGCCTCCGGCGAGGATGGCGGTCAGAAGAAGCAGATGAGACAGGCTCCTGCGGCCGGTCAGCTCGTCGAGCATCAGTCGGGGAATGACTATGCTGAGCAAAGGGGCAAGACCGGTGACCAGGCAGGAAAGCGTGATCCAGACGGGCAGGCCGGGGGTCAGACGGCGCATCAGGTTTAAAATCTCGCGCAGCTGTTTCATTGCATTGCACCCCCTTTCGGATTTTCGCGGTAATGTCTGGCCTGGATCTCATATAACTCTCTATACAGGCCATCTCTGTCCATCAGCTCTTCGTGGGTGCCATACTCCCGGATGGAGCCATCCTGCAATAGGGCGATATGATCGCAGAACCGGGTGCTGGCCAGACGGTGGGAGACAAAGAGACTGGTCTTGCCCCGGGTCATCTGGCCGTATTCCTCATAGAGCTGACGCTCAGCCAGCGGGTCCAGGGCGGCGGTGGGCTCATCCAGGACCAGGATGCGGCTGTCCGACTGATATAAAGCTCTGGCCAGAAAGAGCCGCTGCCGCTGCCCGCCTGACAGATCCGCGCCCTCATCGTCCAGGATTCGCAGCAGTGAGGTTTTTGCCCCTTTCTTCAGTCCTGCTGCAATGCGGTCCATGCCGGATTCCTTCATCACGCGGTCATAGAGGGCAGGGTCATCTCTGCCCAGGCAGATGTTGTCTTCCACGGAGAAGGGGAAAATCATGGCATCCTGAAAGACGGCGCTGATGCATTTCATGTAGTCCTCCTCCGGCATATCCCAGATGTCCCTCCCGTTTACCGTGATCGTTCCTGCAGAGGGGCGGTAGAGGCGGCACAGAAGCTTGATCAGCGTGCTCTTGCCGGACCCGTTTTCGCCCACCAGGGCCAGGCGTTCGCCGGGGCGAATGATGAGATCTATATGCTCCAACACCGGTTTTTCTCCGGAGGGATAGCGAAAGCTCACATTGTCAAAACGAATCTCCGCGCCGGAAGGCGCAAAGGAAAGGCCGGGAGAAAAAGACTGCTGAGATGAGGGGGCTTTGGCGGCATCAGAGGGGGCTGCGCCGCCTGCATTTGGCTCTGCCTGTTCCATGACCTGCTGATATACGGAAAACTGAGCGCTCTCCTTATGAACCTTGGCTATATCGGTCATGGCCTGCCCGGCCAGGGCGACAAAGGAGATAACGCCGGAGGTGTAGAGGTAAAACTGGGAGACATCGATGTCTCCCCGCAGAAAGCAGAGAATCAGCCAGCCGTACAGCAGGCCGTCCCGCATGAATTCGAGAAGGGCCGCCGCCGTCTCCATGGTAAAAGTCCTGGCGGAGAAGGAGCGAATCAGCGACAGACCATTCTCATGGTAGCGGTCGATATAGACCCGGAGCAGATTGCAGAGACTATAGGAGCGGATATCCTTCTGATTCATCGGTTCGGAGGCGTACTGAAACAGTACCTTCCTTTTGCGGTAGAGCGGAAGAAGATTCTCCCAGAGACTGTATTCATGGCCGGAGGCCCGGTGGCGGCAGCAGAAGGTCAGGAGAGTAAAAAGCAGCAGGAGAATCATGACAGGCCCGGAGAGAATGGAAAATATGCCTAAAAAACCCAGGCTGGCCAGTATTTCTCCGAAAAGGGCGAGCAGAGTCAGGACGATTCCTCCGGCTCCGCTTAAGGGATTTAAGACCGAATCGTTGGCCAGGTGGATGTTATCCAGCTTTTGGGGGTCCAATGTGTCCTCATAAGGCATCTCCAGACTGTAGCGCATCAGATCCCGGATCAGATGATAGCGGACATTATTCATGCGCATCCGATAATTGCCCTTGAGATAGGAGAGGAGAAAGCTGGATAAAACGGCGGCAAGGCCGGCCGCCAGCACGAGGCGGAGAAGGGCCTGCGTCTGCCCGGACGGGGCCAATGCAAGTATTCGCGCCGGTGTGACCACCCAGATAAAGGGATAAACGGCGGATAAAATGGTGTAGAGCAGAATCATTGCGATCATGAAGAAGTCATACTGCCGAATTTTCTTCAGAAGATAGACAACAGAACGCATATAAATACCCCCTTTCGGTTTTCATCGTCAAATGTGTGACTGCGGCCTTTAAAAGTCTGATTATAGTGTACATGAAAAATGAAAGGGAGTAAAATCGTTTGTTTTGCGAAAATAGATATGAAATTTAACGCTTAAAGAGATGAATTTCGCTGTATATCGGAAAAACGCTGTTCCAGCAAGAATGCCTTGCGGTACAGCCGTCTCCTCGTGTAGAGCTGGCGCAGCTGATTGTGATAAAACATCATGTAGCCGAACATGCGGCGGCGGGAAAAGGTTTCCATCAGTTCCTCCAGCCTGGACAGATAATCATCGCTGTCCGTCCGGCCTGACAATTCCAGGGATGTCAGGGCCAGTATGCGTTCCCGGATATCTTGACTGCCGTTATCCCTTGCGGTGGAGACAAGAGCTTCCATGGCAGCCAGCTCTTCGGCAGCCAGCGCGTTTCTGCCTGTACGGCAGTGGAGCAGAGCCAGCTTGTGGAGAAGAAAAAACCGGGAGATACTGACGCTTTTTTCTTCGGACTGCGGGGAAGGGGCCTGACCGGTTTCGGCGTCTGCGCCGGCGGCCTTTCCCAGATAGATCTCCGCCTCATCAAAACGTCCGGTGCACAGATAAGTGGCTCCGATATTATAGAAGATCATCTGCAGGGTGTCCTGCCAGCGCGTCTCAGACAGAAGACGGGCGGCTCTCTTGTATTCTGTCAGCATCATGTCCTCCATGTTAAAGCAGGCGTAGACTGTTCCGCGCATGTTATAACACTCGGCCAGTGCCCAGAGATTCCCCTCCTGCAGGGCCTGAGAAGCAGTCTGCTCCGACTCCAAGAGTATCTGGCGGTATTCGCCCGCAGCATAATAAGCATAGAGCAGCAGCGTGCGGGCGAAACTGTTTTGCAGAAGTAAAGTGGACTCACGGGCACTTTCCACGGAATCCGCGCCGCCGGCATAGCTTAAAGCCAGCAGATACCAGCCCTTCTGGCGGCGGTTCAGATAATCCTGGCATTGACCGAGAATAGAAAGGGCCTCATTGTTTTCATCTGCCAAAGCGCAGATCACCAGCCAGTCCGCAGCCAGGGGGCTGTAGCGCAAAGTCTCTTTCTCCTGGCGCAGGGCATCGAGGGCGGTGAGCCGGTACTGATAGGTGAACTGCTCAAAGAATTCATCGACGAGCTCCCGGAGGCGGCCGATGATAACCGCGTCAGAAGTGTAGCGGATCCCCAGCTGGCCGTAGAGCTTTTCCAACATGACGGGATCGGCGCTCTGGCGTCCGGTCTCGATTTTGGACAGAGTGCTGACGGCGCAGATGCCGGTGCAGATTTCTTTCTGTTCTTTGCCCTGGCGCAGCCTCTCGATGCGCAGCAGGATGCCTTCAGGGGTGATATTCGATTTCATCTGAGCAGTCCTTTCCAGAGTGGTGATGTCCGCGCCGGCAGACGTGTTGGGTTTACTGTCCGCTTTCGGTCTCAGAGACTTTTCCCAGGCAGTACTCCTCTATGTCCAGAATATCCTGATAAGACATGCCGAGCCAGGAATCATACCGCTTCTGTACCGATTCGAGCAGTGTTTCATAGTCCAGCTCATTCATTTCATTCAGCGCTTCCTCATCATTTAAGTACGCTTCAAACCTTTCCAGATTCATCATCATGGAATCGTAGTCGTCCCGCAGATTGGTCCATTCCTTAGCCACGTCCCATGAGAGGTAGGTCTCAACCATAGTCAGAACGAGCACGCAGTATTTATACTGCTCCTCAAAGCGCGCTCTGACTTCTGCCACCAGAGCACCGAGCTCGACCGCCCTGTCGGTGCCGGCGGCATCTCCCTCTGGCGTCGCTGTCAGCTCGGCCTGCAGGCTCGACACTTCCGTCTGCAGGCTCTCCACTTCGGCCTGCAGCTCATCTCTCTGCGCTGTCAGAGCATTGTACTCTTCTGCGGAAATGTCCGAAGAGCTTGAGGCGCATCCGGCAAGACCGGTAAGCAGGCATGTACTCAATAAAATTGCCAGCAGCTTTTTGCCATACATAATTTGTCCCCTCCTTTTTATTGGTGATTATCCTGTGATTGGGCTGTGATTATTGTACCACTTTTGCCGGAAACGCGCAATGAAAAGGGGGGTGATCCGCTTCCGGAGCTGTTTGGGAGACAGAATTGCCCGATCATTATTGCCGGATATGCCTGCGTGCCTGCCATTCTGCTGCGGCGATGCGGGCGATGCGCTCCCCGGCGTAGGCGAAAAGCTGGCGGAAGGCGGGGCAGTAGTAGTTCTCCTTCTGTCCGTTGTCTTCGTACCAATCGCGGGGGCAGCCTCCGCCGCAGAGATGCTCCCAAGGGCACCGGGAGCAGGCGGCAGGGCGATTTGTCCTCCGCGCGAGGAAGTGCTGCCAGATGGGGCTGTCCGAAATTTTTTCCAGGGAAGTCCTGCCCAGCTCGCCGCATCGCCAGGCATCCAGGGCGTAGAAATCGCAGGGATAGATGCCGCCGTCCCCTTCGATGACGAGATAGCCGCCGCAGCGGCCGCCGACGGTGCAGGAGCCGGAGGAAAGCCCCATAGCCAGATGCACATAGTCGTCAAAGAGGCGAATGCTGATATATTGACCGTTTTCCCAATCGCGGTACCATTCGTCAAAAAGGCCGCAGAGAAAACGGCCATAGTCTGCGGGCCGCAGAGAATAGCGAAGGGAGCCGCGCTCCCTTTTAAGGGGGTCGAGGCAGGGAATGAATTGGATGTAGCGTATGCCCAGGCTTTTCAGGGCGCGATAGACCTTGACCGGACTTTTGGCGATGTAGCTGGTGACGACACACAGGACATTGACATCGACATGGAGATTTTCCAAAAGGGCCAAGCTTTTGGCTATGCGATTCCAGGTGCCCCGTCCTGCTGCGTCTTGCCGCAGCGCATCGTGGACTGCCTTTAAGCCGTCCAGGGACAGGCCGACCAGAAAATGATTTTCGCGGAAAAAGTCGCCCCATTCCGGCGTGAGGGCCAGTCCGTTGGTCTGCATGGAGTAGGAGACCGGCCGTCTGTCCCGGTTTTGCCGGGCGGCCTCCTCCAAAAAGTACCGGAAGAAGGGAAGGCCCATCAAGGTGGGTTCACCGCCCTGAAAGGCAAAATGGACACCGTCTGCTCCCCGGGAACTGGACATGGCTTCCCGGATCAGGAGGGCGGCGGTCTGCTGCGTCATCATTCCCAAGTCGGCCTTTTTGCGGCTGGCCGCTTCATCCTCGAAAAAACAGTAGCGGCAGCGCATATTGCAGGCGCTGGAGGAAGGTTTGACTAGGAAATTCAGCATATTGTTTGCCTCCCGCTGTCTTTCTGTTTATTTCGGCGTCTCTCCCTGTCTGGCAGGGAGGAAGACCCTGTGCTGCTTTTGATTTTATTACGCTGCTTTTTCTTTGTAAATACCTATTGATAAGAGACTGCCGGCGGATTAAAATGTTCTCATGATGTTCGCATTAATTTTGCGACAGACAGTATCCGCATCGGCCGGTGTGTTTGTCTGCGGAACAAAAAGGAGGTGTATGCGGCTGTGGAAATCAGGACAGCTGTTTGGTCCGACCTGGATGCCCTGGCGGCAGTGGAGCGAGAGTGCTTTCCGCCGGAGGAGGCGGCGACGAGAGAGGAGATGGAAAAGCGGCTTATCGCTTATCCGGATCATTTCTGGCTTCTTCTGGACAGGGACAGACTGGTCAGCTTTGTGGACGGTATGGTGACAGACGAGGCGGATCTGCGCGATGAAATGTACGAAAATGCCGGCCTGCACAGAGAAAAGGGATGCTGGCAGATGATATTTGGTGTAAATACCATACCGGCCTATCGAAGACAGGGATGTGCGGCGAGGCTGATTCGCCGGGTGATCGGTGACGCGGCAGCCCAGGGCCGTCAGGGGCTGGTGCTTGCCTGCAAGGAGGAAAAGATTCACTATTATGCGAGGTTCGGCTTTGTGAACGAAGGCGTCTCGCAGTCAATACACGGCGGCGCGGTCTGGTATCAGATGCGGCTGAGATTCTAAATCCGGCAAATTCCCCTTCGGCTGTTCCCTGTTTTTCCCTGCCCGGCCGCCGTCCCCGGAAAAATAGTCGAATCAAATATGAAAAAACCATTGACATAGGGGGGAAAAACGTTATAATTTGTCTTAAAATGGGGTAATACGGGAAGTCGTGCGATACCCGCGCGGCCAGCGGGAATTCCATTTACTTTTTATGGGTAGGAGGAATTG
>CALWGV010000043.1 GCA_944380185.1 uncultured Lachnospiraceae bacterium | reverse complement strand
TTTGATTTCGCTAATCTTATTATACCAAAGATCAGGTGCTATTTTTATGTCAATGCACCAACAAAACATACTTTTTAGCCAGATAAATCAAGCATCAGCATGGATTATGCCGGTGGGAAAGTTGAGTTAATAATTGTATAACAAATCATTGACAGGAGAAAAACAGAAGGGCCGTATTCTATACGCAGAATATGAGAGAACAAAAGGAGGATAAAATCCATGAAAAAAGTTTTAGGTATTATCTGTGCGGCTGCGGTAGTGGGACTATGTGTGACAGCGGTGCTGCGAAGCGGCAGCCGGGACCGGGGGGAGGCATAATGAGATGAAATCGACATCATCCTATGAAGGACCAAAAGAACCGATCGGCAGGCTGGGATGTGAGCTGGCCTATGTCGGTACCCTGTTCTGGGTCCCTCTTGTGCTGTGCCCTGGAGAGAAAAAAGCCAGATTCTGCGCCAACCAGGGTCTGTGGATCTTGATTTTATCGGTGATTGCTTGTTGGGGCATACAGCTGCTGGGGGCGATCAACGAGCTGCTGGCAGGCGGAATTCTCGGCATTATTTCCAGCGGATTTTACTCCCTGATATTTATTCTGTTTCTGGCATTTATGTTTTATCTGGCATGGCATTGTGTGAAAAATGCTCTTGCCATACACCGCGGAGAAGAGCCAGCTCCCATTCTCTTTTTCGATCAGTTGCCGATTATCAAAGAGAAGACTGCTTAGCTGACAGGAATGTGGAAGTGATTGGGAAAGGAGCGTAATCGATTGTGGAAAAATTTTGTACAAAATGCGGCGCAGAGCTGAGTGACCGGGCTGCCTTTTGCAGCCGCTGCGGGGCCCCTGTAAACAGAAAATTGCAGGAAATGCCCGCCGCTGCGGCAGAGTGCAACCAGGCGGCAGGCTCTCTGGCAGAGGCGGGACTGACCGCAGCCAAAGGGCTGGCCGCAGTATTGATCGGTGGGATGGCTGCCGCCTGCGCCATCGCTGCGGCAGGAATGTTCGGCGCTGCCGGTTATCTGTTTTACCGTTTCGCCTCGGCAGAGACAATCGCCCTTCCCTGGCTCTTTGCCGGAAGTCTGTCGGGTACACCTGTATTTCTGGCGGGAGCCATGGGGATGTTTATCGCCGTACTTTTTGCCCTGGCAGCGTTCTCGCTGGCTCGCTGCATCCATTCCGTATATTCTGCGGGGAGCCGTTCCCATTCAGCTTTTGGACAGGGGAGAGGAGCATCTGATGAAGAAGAAAGAAGGCAGCCCCAGACATAAATCGCCTGCCGCTGCGGCGGAGAGGATGATGGGCTTTGCATCCCGGCTGTATCAAAATAATCAAGGAGCTTTCCGTCTGAGCTGGGATGTCCTGAATATCGGTGTGATCGGCTTAAACAGCTTTATCTTTCTTCTGTACAAAAGCAGCGGATATGAGGGATTGGATACAGTGATCTGTTTCGGAGCGGCGGCCTATGCCCTCATCCTGCTGGGACAGGCCGTTTTTTTTCGAAGACAGTCCGCTAAAAGGCAGGAGGCCGTATATCAGACAAAACGGATTTTTCGCCTGATCTATACGGCTTTGTATCTGACAAAGATCATGCTGGACGTAATTCGCATCACCGCTCAGCCTGCCAAGGGACAGGAAGGACTGTTGGCTTATTATGGCTTTTTGTTTATCTGGGTCAGTCTGTGGGGCACGAATTGCCTGTGGATGCAGAAAGCTCTTGGATGGATACGTGTGCTCTGGGAAAACAGATGCAGAAAAAAAGAAGAAATAAATCAAAAAAAGCTTAACATAACTATAGACATTACAACGAACAAGTGATGCTACACCGCATGGCAAAAAAACAATGGAACAGGCGAATAAAAAGCCGGAAGCAACAGACACGAAGGGACAGAGCTGTCAGTCCAAGCAGCTCTGTCTTAATATTTTTCAAACATATTTTAATCATTTTTTAAATATGCCTATATGAAAATAATATTGCCTATATGGCTAGGATATTTGATCTTGCAAACTTTGGAGGAGAGGTGTACCGATGGAAAGGATTGAGAAAATACTTCGTTCCCGCTTTTTTCTGGCGGCTCTTTGTATTGTGCTGGAGTTTTCCCAGCTGCTCATTGTGTTTGTGCTGCTCTATGAACTGTTTTTGCCAATCACCGTACTGGGATGGGTGTTTTATGTGGGCATAATTCTTTATCTGATCAATCGGGATGAGATACCGGAGATCAAAATCCCCTGGCTGATTATCCTGTGTTTCCTGCCGGTGGTAGGCGCCTTTGTCTATATGCTTCTATCCAGCAATCGTACCAGCGAGAAGGAATATCGCCGGTATCAGCAGGCGGGTCAGGAGATTCGGCCCTGGCTGGAACAGACGGAGGATATTCAACGTCTGCGGGAGAGAGACTTTGACGCCTATCTGCAGGCCAACTATCTGTACAGCATATCCAAAATGTCTTGTTATTCTCATACCAGAACGGTTTATTATCCTCTGGGGGAAGATTTTTATACGGCTTTATTGAAAGATCTGGAATCGGCGAGTCGATTTATCTTTATGGAATATTTTATCGTGCAGGAGGGTCAGATGTGGAACCCCATCCATGAGATTTTGAGAAGAAAGGCTGCCGAAGGAGTGGAAGTGTTTTTTCTCTATGACGATGTAGGCTGCATGACTACGCTCCCGGAGCACTATTATGAAACGTTGGAGCGTGAGGAAATTCACTGTGTTCCCGCCAATAAATTTACGCCGATACTTTCCCATATTCATAACAACCGAGATCACCGCAAAATCACTGTGATTGATGGACAGATTGGCTACACTGGGGGCATCAATTTGGCCGACGAATATATCAATGCCATTGAAAAGCACGGCCACTGGAAGGACAGCGCCGTTCGCCTGGAGGGGGAGGCAGTGCAGAATTTGATGCTGCTTTTTATTGCTGCTTGGAATGCACAGGGAGCAATACACCTGGACGGCAGCCGGTATATGAACCAGCGGCTGGAGAAAAAGGAACTTTTACAGCGGGTGAATGCGTCGGATGAATCGCTCGATGATGGCTTTGTAATTCCCTTCGGCGACGGTCCAGAGCCGATCTACCGCTACCGGACTGGCAAAAATGTATATCTGAATATGATAAACGGCGCAAGAAAATATCTGTATATCACTACGCCTTATCTGATTTGCGATCGGGAATTGCTAAACGCCCTGCGCAACGCTTCTCGCAAGGGAGTGGATGTGCGAATTATTACGCCTCATATTCCGGATAAAAAAGCCATTCTGCTGATGACGCAGTCCAACTATTCGGTGCTGATCGAGGATGGCGTGAAGATCTACGAATACACGCCTGGTTTTATCCATGCGAAGAATTTTGTCTGCGATGACAAGTATGCCGTGTGCGGCACGATTAACCTGGATTACCGTTCGCTCGTCCACCATTTTGAGTGCGGGGTTTGGATGTATGGCACAGAATGCATAGGGCAGATGAAAGAAGATTTTTTGGAGACGGTGGGTGTTTCGGAGAGAATATCTGCGGAGCAGGCTGGGCTTAAGAGCTGGCGCCGTTTCCTGGCAGAGATTATGAAGGCCTTTTCTCCGCTGATGTGAGAAGGGAATGGGCGGCACCATAGAAGGATTTTTTATCTTAAGGAGCAAAGACAGGCATCAACCGAAATCCAAAGTAAACTTGACGCATGCGGTTTTTTTAGACATGCCGTAAAGGCATATCTGGAGATTTGAGACAGGTATTGGACATTTATATAAATCGCTTCTATAATGAAGTCATCAGAAACAAATGCTCAAAACATGATAAGAGGAAGAAAACGGACTGGCTGGACAAAGGAATGATGCGATGACCGATGTCAAGTGCAAAAAACAGAAGGAGATTACAGGATGAAGATTGTGATTCTAGAAGGAAGTCCCAATAAAAATGGTTCTTCCAACATGCTGGCGGACCGTTTCCGGCAGGGAGCAAAAGAAGCGGGCCACAGCGTAGAAATGGTCGATGCCGCTCATGCCGATGTACATCCCTGCACAGGGTGCATCCACTGCGGCTATGAAGGTCCCTGCGTGCAGAAGGATGCGATAGAGGAGATTCGGCCGAAGATTCTGGGAGCGGACATGATGGTGTTTGTCACCCCGTTGTATTATTATGGAATGTCGGCCCAGCTGAAAACCCTGATCGACCGTTTCTGCGCATTTAACAGCAGCATTCAGAGAAAGCATATGAAATCCGCGCTGCTGGCGGCTGCGTGGAACAGCGACAATTGGACCTTTGATGCCCTGGAATCCCACTACAAAACTCTGGTGCGGTATCTGAACCTGAAGGACATGGGCATGGTGCTGGGTGCAGGCTGCGGAACACCTTCTATGACGCGGCACTCTGAATTCCTGCAGCAGGCCTATATGCTGGGAAAGCGCCTGAAATAGGACGGCGGCCAGAGAACAGGCGGCTGTTTGGAGAGGAGATCAATATGTCAAAAAATAAAACGATCAAGGTTCTGCTTCTTTTTCTGGCCCTGCAGCTTTTTCTGACCGCCTGCGGGCAGGCGGCGGAGGCGGAAAACACAGCAGGGCCGGCGGGGGAAACTGTGACCGACGCAACGATTGCCGAGAGGGCAGCAGAAATTGCGGCCGAGACAGAAGCCGAGACGGAAAGGGGAACAGAAACAGAGATAGAGACAGAAACAGAAACGGAGGAAGAGACAGCAATGCTAATCCGTGTAGAAGGAAACGGGAACACGATCCTTTTTGAACTGAACGACAGTCAGGCGGCGCGGGATCTTTACGAGCAGCTGCCGCTGACCATCGAGGTGGAAGATTACAGTACCAATGAAAAAATCTTTTATCCGCCGCAGGAGCTGGATACCAGCGATGCGCCGCGGGCTGGCTCCGGTGCAGGTACCCTTGCTTACTATGCGCCCTGGGGTGATGTGGTCATGTTCTATGGGGATTTCGGCGAGGCAGGGGGATTGTATGAGCTGGGCCAGGCTGTGTCTGGCAGCGAGTATATATCAGAACTGACCGGGACGATTCAGGTGGAGCAGGAATAAAAGATTAGGCCTGGTCCTGGGAAATGTGATAAGACCAGATATGAGTAAAATGCCGCGCCGGGGACAGTATTGTTCCCGGCGCGAAGCTATGGGCGCGCACACAACCAATGGTTGTTTTGTTGCAAAATTACCGCCATTGAATTCAACCAGCGTTTTTGGTATCATACAACCATCAGATGAAATGAGGTGCTTTTATGGAAAATCTGTTGAGTAAACGTATTGTGGAACTGCGCAAGGAGCGGGGACTGACCCAGGAGCAGCTGGGCCAGCTGGTAGGGGTGTCCGCCCAGGCAGTGAGCAAATGGGAGAAGGGCGGCGCACCGGATGTGGAACTTTTGCCTGTCCTGGCGGACCGGCTGGGGGTAACTATCGACAGTCTCTTCGGCCGTGAAGAAGGAGTTTCTCTGGACATGGCCCAGCAGATGAACCGGTGGTTCCAGACAATTCCTAAGGAGGAGAGATTGGGGCGGCTGTTTCGCTTGCTGGCAGGCAGTTACCTTTCCCTTTATGTTGATCCGCAGAATCTATATCCCAGCAGCGAATTGAAAGTGATGGCGGAAAGCTGCTATGTAGCGGATGTGCTGCTGGATGTACCCAACGCCTGGTTTCGCTCCATAATGGTAACTGAGGAGGGAATGCTTCTTGGAGTGATTGCTGAAAATTTTCCTTTATACCTTTTGCTGCCCGAGCCGCCGGAAGGTTATGAGGCTCACTTTGCTGACAATGAGGCATATCGAAAGCTGTTTTCTGCCCTGAGCCTGGAGGGAAGCCTGGAAATTTTACGGTATCTCTATTCCCAAAAGGCCAACTACTATACGATTCCTGCCATCGTCAAGCGCACCGGTCTGCCCTTAGATACGGTGGAGAAGGCTGCCAGGGCCATGGCCGAATGTCATCTGCTGCAGCGCAAATCTCTGGAATTGGAAGATGAGACTATGGATATGTACATGATTCACAATAATATGGCGCTGGTTCCCTTCCTCTACTTTGCCAGGTGGTTCATGGAAGAAAACGATGCCTGGTACTACGGTTGGAATGCCCGGGAGAGGCCCATCCTGGCTCTGACTGAGGAACAAATACAGCGAAAGAAGGAGCAGGAACATGAAAAAGAACACTGATATCCGGGAGTACACCCGAACCTTTTACCGACACAACCACCTTAATTTTGCCCTGGCCCTTATTTTGACCATTTTGAGCACCGGGGCCATGCTGTTTTTCTCCTGGATGCTGGGCGAGGTCACCAACATCATGGCCGCCGGAGACCTAACCAGACTGTGGCAGACTCTGCGAGTTTCTCTTGCCGCTTTGGCGGCCACACTGGCAGTGGATCTGCTCATGTATTATTATAAGACAAAATTTGTCCACAAGGCCCTGCGGCAGTATAAGGATCACGCTTTTTCCCGGCTGTCGGAGAAAAGCATCAGCGCCTTCTCCCGGGAGAATACCAGCCGGTATCTGTCCGCCCTGACCAATGATGCCAACTCCATTGAGGAGAATTATCTCAATCGTTCTATCCTGCTGATCTACTTCTGCTCCATGTTTGTGGGCGGCCTGGTGATGATGCTGCTTTTAAGCTGGCAGCTGGCCTTGGCTACTATTGTGCTCAGCCTGATTCCCATGGTCTGCGCCCTGGTCATGGGCAAGGGATTGGCTCGCCGGGAGAAGGACATGAGCGATCAGAACGAGAAGTTTGTGGCCCAGGTGAAAGACTTCCTCACGGGCTTTTCCGTCATCAAGAGTTTCAAGGCGGAGAAGGAAGTCAACCGAATGTTCCGGACATCCAATGCCCAGACTGAACGGGTGAAGGAAAACCTGCGCCGCTGGAGCGCCATGCTCAGCGGGATTACGCAGACCTGCGGGACGATTCTTCAGGTGGGCATATTCTTCTATGGAGCCTGGCTGGCTATCCGCGGAGATATCCAGATGGGCACGGTGCTCATTATCCTCAACCTGTGCAACTGCTTTACTCAGCCGATCCAGATCGTTCCCCAGTCCCTGGCCAGCCGGAAGGCCGCTCTGGCCCTCATCGAAAAGCTGTCCCAGATCACGCAGGAAAACGCAGGACACGCCGGCAGGGCCATCCCGCCCGTTTTGTCCGACGCCATTGCCCTGGATCACGTGGGTTTTGGCTACGAGCCGGATAAACCGGTGCTCCGGGATATATCCGTTCGCTTTGCGGCGGGCAGAAGTTACGCCATCGTAGGTTCCTCCGGATCGGGCAAATCCACTCTCCTGAATTTGCTCATGGGAGCCTATCAGGATTACACCGGCTCCATTTCCATCGACGGCCAGGAGCTGCGGGAGGTGGACACCGACAGCCTGTACGACCTGATGAGCCTCATCGGCCAGAATGTGTTTCTCTTTGACGATACCATCCGAACCAACCTGACCATGTTCCGGGAATTCCCGGCCGATCAGGTGGAGTCGGCCGTCAACCGCTCTGGGCTGTCTGAGCTGATCGCCCGGCGGGGAATGGAATATTCCTGCGGTGAAAACGGCGTGGGTCTGTCCGGAGGAGAGCGGCAGCGGGTGTCCATCGCCCGGGCGCTGCTGCGGGGGACGCCGGTGCTGATGCTGGACGAGGCTACTGCTGCCCTGGACAATCAGACCGCCTTCGAGGTCTCTGATGCCATCCTTCATTTGGACGGCCTGACCCGTATTGTGGTCACCCATCGGCTGGATGCGGCCCTCATGAGCCAGTATGACGGAATCATTGTCATGAAGGACGGTGAGATCCGGGAGACAGGCACTTTCCAGGAGCTGATGGACGCCAAAGCATACTTTTATTCTCTATTTACATTGCAAAGAGAGTAATTTGCATATGGGGCTTATCGGGGAGGGAATTTTAAATTTTTTTTAATCGATTGACACAAGCCGATCTATCCCCGCTCCGCCTGCCTCAGCAGCTCTTCCAGATAATCTTCCACAGAGGGAATCGTTCGTTCGGCGATTTTTTGCAGGGAAGGGAGGCCAGACTGCATTACGATGGGATGGCCGACCAGCTCCAGGATTTCCCGGTCGTTGTTGTGATCTCCGATGGCGACAATGTCTTCCACAGGGATCGCCAGCCGGGCGGCCAGGTGCTCCATACCCCAGCCCTTGCTGATGCCCTTGGCAGTGGCGTCGATAAATTTCTCACTGCTCTGTAAAACCTGAAAAACCTGTCCGTATTTACCCTGAATCCAGTGCAGATAATCGGCGGAAATGCCGTCCTCGCAATAGACGGAGATTTTCAGGATGGGTTCATTGGTGATGGAAAAAATATCCTTTACCACGGTGACGTGATTGCGGACCTGATCCCGCATCAGCTGCAGATAGCTTTCCTTTTTGGGCGTCAGATAGCAGGTCTGTACTACATTTACCTGCAATTCATAGCCGTTCTGTCCATTGATGTCGGATAAAAGCTCCTCAGCAGCAGTCCGGTCCATAGAGGCCTGAGCGATGACCTCGCCCTGCAGAATAACGGCTGCACCGTTCTCACAGATATAGGGGATGCGATCCCCCAGTGGCGAAAAAAGCCCCTTCAGATTAGCATACTGGCGTCCGCTGGCCGGACAGAACAGGATGCCGTTTTGAATCAGTCTGTCGATGAGCCTTTTGGCTCTGTCAGAGACCTGGGAGGTGTAAGGCGGC
The DNA here is from genome assembly GCA_944380185.1 of uncultured Lachnospiraceae bacterium. Lineage (GTDB taxonomy): Bacteria > Bacillota > Clostridia > Lachnospirales > Lachnospiraceae > RGIG7193. The sequence goes on along the minus strand of CALWGV010000043.1, from coordinate 56,408 downwards.
AGCAAAGTACCGTCCATATCGCTGGCGATAAGCTGGATCATAGCAATCTCCTTATTTTATATAAATGACCATTCTCTATTATTTGTCTCTCTGCATTTTTGCAGGGCGGTTAAGAGTGCGTCCACTGCCGCTTCGTCGGTGGCCCAGGAGGTGGTCAGGCGGATGCAGGTGCGGTCTGGACCGGCCGGCGACCATACTTCAAAGGTAAAGCTTTCCTGAAGTTCATCGACCCAGCTGTTGGGCAGCACGGGGAAAAGCTGATTGGCGGGGGCATCCACGAACATGGGAATCTGAAGGCGGATGAGTCCCTCCCTCAGGCGGGAGGCCATACGGTCCGCCTGAGCGGCCAGCTGCATATACAGACTGTCGGTGAAAAGCACATCAAAGTTGACGCCCAGCAAAAAGCCTTTAGCCAGCATACCGCCGCGATGCTTGAGCTGGTAGCGGAAATCCGGAAAGAGAGAGGGATCGGGAATCACCACAGCCTCTCCCAACATAGCACCGTTTTTGGTGCCGCCGATATAAAAGACATCGCACAGGCGGGGCAGGTCGGTGAATGCCAGATCGTTTGTCTCGGCACATAGGGCAGCTCCCAGCCTGGCTCCATCCAAGAACAGATAGAGTTCCCTGCGGCGGCACAGCTCATGGATGGCAGTAAGTTCCGCTTTGGTATAGATAGTGCCCAGCTCGGTGGAATCCGACAGATATACCATCCGCGGGCGGACCATATGTTCATCGGTGTGCCTCCGGCATATTTCTTCAATCATCGAGGGGGTAAGCTTGCCGTCTTTTGTGCGGGCAGTCAGCACTTTGTGCCCCGTTCCCTCCACGGCTCCGGTTTCATGGACATGGATATGACCGCTGTCCGCCGCGATGACGGCCTCCCAGGGGCGCAAGAGAGCATCGATGACAATCATATTGGTCTGGGTGCCTCCAGTGAGAAAATGGACGGCGGCCTGCGGGCAGCCGACGGTCTTGCGAATCTTATCGGCTGCTGAGGCGCAGATCTCATCTGTGCCGTAGCCGGAGAAGGCCTGTGTGCCGAGTGACGCCAGCCGTTTCAGGATGGCCGGATGACAGCACTGGCTGTAATCGTTTTGGAAAGAGTACAAATCATCATCTCCTTTGTCATTTTGTCAGCCAATCATCATCATTTTACCGCAAGAAGAGAGAAAAGAAAATCGCTATTTGGTAAAAATCTTGTGGTTTTCCAATGAGAGCTGTGAAAAGAAGCGAAAGAAAAACGAAAGGATTCTATAAGCTTTTATTTTAGGGGTGTTCATTTAGCCCGGAACCGTGTAGAATATAAATGACACCGCCGGACGAGCCAGGAGAAACTCGTCGGCGGGATACAGGAGGTAAAGGGAACGATGAACAAAGATTGGAAGAGAGAATATTTTTCAATCCCCAACCTGATGGGGTATCTGCGCATCATCCTGGTGCCGGTGTATCTGGGGGTATATTTGACCGCCCAGGACAGCAGAGATTATTATCTGGCGGCAGGGATTATGCTGGTTTCCTTCCTGACGGATCTGCTGGACGGGCAGGTGGCCCGCCGCTTCAATATGATTACGGAATTTGGCAAGGTTCTGGATCCGGTGGCCGACAAACTGACGCAGGGTTCCATCGCCATCAGCTTTCTGTTTCGCTATCCGCAGCTGTGGCCCATGGTACTGGTTTTAGTGGGCAAGGAGGCTTTTATGTTTGTGGCCGGCCTCTGTACCCTGCGCATGGGCAAAACCATCGGTGGGGCCAGATGGTACGGGAAAATCTGCACGGCTATCCTGGATGCCGTTCTCTTCGCTATTTTGCTGGCCCCTGAGCTTGACACCGGCTGGCTTGGCATCTTGAATGTGGTGGCCATCGCCGCAATGGCCCTGTCTTTAGGCGGTTATCTGAGCCTTTATGTACGGCTGTGGACCGGAAAAATCGACAAAAATAGTACCGCATCTCGTTTTTGAGCATGCGGCTTGACAAAGTCATCCTCTTTCTGTATAATGATTTCACTTGATAACATGGTAGCACACTAAAGTGCGAGGTGAAGGAAATGGCTGCGGGAGGAAGGATGAAGCAAAACATACATACACCGGAGGGAGTACGGGATATCTGGGGGAAGGAATATGCGGCCAGGCTCAGAGCTGAGGAGCTAATCCGCACGGTCTTTCATCGCTATGGCTACCAGGATATCCGCACTCCCTCCTTTGAATTTTTTGACGTTTTCAGCCGGGAAAAGGGAAGTGCTGCTTCCCGGGATCTCTTCAAGTTTTTTGACCGGGACGGAGAGACCATGGTGCTGCGGCCGGACATGACACCGGCCATAGCTCGCTTTGCTGCCAGGGAATTTGAGGAGGGAGGGATGCCTGTGCGTCTCTCCTACATTGAGAATATGTTTATCAACCGTCTGAGTCTCCAGGGCCGACTCAAGGAATTTACCCAGGCGGGGGCGGAGCTTTTGGATGATGGTTCTGCCGACGCCGATGCGGAGATTCTGGCATTGACCATCGACTGTCTGCTGGCCTGCGGCCTTACAGACTTTCAGCTGGAAGTGGGGCATGTGGGATTTTTGCAGGGGCTCTTTGCTGAAGCTGGCCTGCCGGTGGAGACAGAGGAGGAAATCTACGGATTTCTGGAGAACAAAAATTATTTCGGTGTGGAGGAACAGCTGGCCCGCAGCGGAATAGACGCGGAGAGACGGAGCCTGTTTGACCGTCTCCCGGGGCTTTTTGCGTCGGCTGCACAGCTTGAGGAGGCGGCTTTGCTGCCGGTGGGCGGGGTGGCCGGGCAGGCTATCGAGAGACTGCAGGAGGTGTACCGCATTCTGGGCTGTTACGGCATGCAGAGATACGTCTCCTTTGATCTGGGCATGGTAGGAGGCTACCGCTATTACAATGGCATGATTTTTCGGGGCTATACCTACGGCTCCGGCGAACCGGTGGCTACCGGAGGACGCTATGACAACCTGATGGAACAGTTCGGCCGACGGGCCAGAGCGGTCGGCTTTGCCCTTGTTCTGGATTCAGTGATGGCGGCGCTTTCCCGCCAGGGAATCGAGATGAAGATCGCCCACCCTCAGACATTGATCCTCTATGGACCGTCCGGTATGGAACAGGCCATTGACCTGGCCTGCCGGCTGCGGCAAAAAGGCGAACAGGTGCAGCTGCAGCGGATGGAGAAGCCGGACAGTGACAGTGTTTCGGGCGGGCAGGAGAGCCGTGAAGGAGGCGGAGAGAAAAAGTCCTACTACAGAAAGTATGCCGTCGGTCAGGGATTTGAAAGATTGATAATCTTCGACGGGGAAAATATGCGGGAGGAAAGGTTATGCGATATTTGACGTTTGCCCTGGCCAAAGGGCGGCTGGCCGGAAAGGCTATGGATATGCTGCGCGGCCTGGGCGTTGACTGCCGGGAGTTTTATGACCCGAACACCCGCAGGCTTATTTTTGCCGATGAGGAGAGAAAGATGCGTTTTTTTCTGGCCAAAGCCAGCGATGTACCTACCTACGTGGAGTACGGAGCGGCTGATATCGGCGTCGTGGGAAGAGATACGATTCTGGAGGAACGGCGCCGCATCTACGAGGTGATGGATTTGGGCATCGGAAAATGCAAGATGTGTGTCTGCGGACCAGAATCCTCGAGAGAACTTCTCCGGCACCGGCAGCTGATCCGTGTGGCCACCAAATATCCGGTGATTGCCAAAGACTATTTTTACAATCACAGACAGCAGACCGTAGAGATCATCAAGCTGAACGGCTCGGTGGAGCTGGCTCCGCTGGTGGGGCTGTCCGAAGTGATTGTGGATATCGTGGAGACCGGAACGACGCTCAGAGAAAACGGCCTGTCGGTTTTGGAGGAGATCTGCCCGCTGTCAGCCAGAATGGTAGTCAATCAAGTCAGCATGAAGATGGAAAACGAGAGAATCACGGCCCTGATCGGACAGCTGCGCAAACAGATACCGGGAAATGACGCAGCAGGAAGGAGAAGCAATGAGAATTCTGCCTTTAAATGAAAAAAATCGAGAGGATATCCTGGAAAAACTGTTGAAGCGCAGTCCGGCCAGTTATTCGGTCTATCAGTCATCGGTGGATGAGATCGTTGCTCAGGTGAGGGAGAAAGGCGATGAGGCTCTGTTAGCCTATACCAGTCGTTTTGACCATGTAACCTTGTCTGCCGGGGAGCTTTTGGCGGCGGATCAGGAAATAGAGGAGGCCTGCCTGACGGTGGGCGAAGAGTTTCTTGCCACGCTGAAAAAGGCGGCTGGCAATATTCGCGCCTATCATGAGAAACAAAAGAGGACCAGCTGGTTTGAGACGACGCCCGGAGGGTCTATTTTGGGGCAGAAAGTGACGCCGGTCGAGCGGGTCGGCGTCTATGTGCCAGGTGGGAAAGCAGCCTATCCTTCGTCTGTGCTGATGAATGTGCTCCCTGCCAAGGTAGCCGGGGTGGATGAGATTATTATGGTCACGCCTCCCGGGGAGGACGGGCGGATAAATCCCGGCGTTCTGGCTGCGGCCAGGGAGGCCGGGGTAGATCGTGTCTACAAGGCCGGGGGAGCGCAGGCCATCGCTGCCCTGGCCTTCGGCACGGAGACGATCCCCCGGGTGGATAAGATTGTGGGACCTGGCAATATCTTTGTAGCTCTGGCCAAAAAGGCAGTCTTTGGCTATGTCGGCATTGATTCTATCGCCGGTCCCAGCGAGATACTGGTTCTGGCCGACGAGACAGCCGATCCCCGCTATGTGGCGGCCGACCTTCTGTCCCAGGCGGAGCACGATGAACTAGCCAGCGCTATTTTGGTGACGACTTCAGAAAAATTGGCTGGTGAGGTTTCCGTCCTGGTGCATGAGCAGGCGTCCGTCCTCTCCCGGCGGGATATCATCGAGAAGTCCTTGGAAAATTACGGATATATCTTGGTGGCCCGAGATATGGATGAGGCTGTCGAGACGGTCAATGCCATCGCTTCGGAGCATATGGAGATCATGACGAGGGATCCTTTCCTGGTTATGCCCCGGATCAGAAATGCCGGTGCGATTTTTATCGGCGCTTATTCCAGTGAACCTTTGGGTGATTACCTGGCAGGTCCCAATCATGTGCTGCCCACCAATGGCACGGCCCGCTTTTTTTCGCCGCTTTCAGTAGATGATTTTGTGAAGAAATCCAGTATTATTGCCTACACGCAGGATGAACTGGGTGCCGTGGCTGCCGATGTAATCCGCTTTGCCGAACAGGAGGGGCTGACGGCCCATGCCGCATCCATAAGAGTGCGCCAGACAGACAAAGAAGGGCGAGAGAGCGGACAGGGACGGGCCCGAGATCAGGCGAGAAAAAACGAGAGACGGGAGGGATGACCAGTGGGACGGACAGCGTCTGTGGAGAGAACAACAAAAGAGACGGAGATAAAAATCACCATTGATCTGGATGGTCAAGGGGAGAGCCGGGTGGATACCGGCATAGGCTTTTTTGACCATATGCTGACGAGCTTTGCCCGGCATGGTCTGTTCGATCTGACCGTGGAGGCAAAAGGGGATCTGGATGTAGACTGCCACCACACGGTAGAAGACACGGGAATCGTGCTGGGGACAGCTGTCCGGCAGGCCTTGGGGGATAAGGCGGGGATCGCACGGTTTGGCTCCTGCATGCTTCCGATGGATGAGACTTTGGTGCTGTGCGCCCTTGATCTGGGCGGCCGGCCTTACTTCAAATGGAATGCGTCCTTCGATGCCGAGAGACTGGGAACGCTGGAGACGGAGACTATCCGGGAATTTTTCTATGCGGTCACCTATACCGCCGGCATTAATCTGCATATCCGGCAGATGGAGGAGGGGAACACCCATCATCTGTGCGAGGCGATGTTTAAGGCTTTCGGACGCGCTCTGCGCGCCGCGGTTGAGATCGATCCGAGAATAACGGGCGTATTGTCCACGAAAGGAGAATTGTAATGCAGCTGTATCCGGCGATTGATTTGAAGGAAGGGCGTTGTGTGCGCTTGAGCCAGGGGCGTTTTGACGAGGCGACGATTTATTCCGACACGCCTTTTCAGGTGGCCGCTCTCTGGGAGGAAAAGGGAGCGACCTATCTGCATCTGGTAGATCTGGACGGGGCAGCCGCAGGGCGCAGGGCCAACGGTCCCTGTATTCGGCAGATTGTGGGACGAGTACACATTCCGGTGCAGTTAGGCGGCGGCATCCGTTCTCTGGGGGATATAGAGGAAGCCCTGTCTCTGGGGGTCAGCCGGGTAATCCTCGGCACCAGGGCAGCAGAGGAACCGGAGTTTGTGCGAGAGGCCGTGGAAAGATTTGGTGCAGGTCACATCGCCGTGGGAATCGATGCAAAGGACGGTATGGTGGCCGTGCGCGGCTGGGAAAAGCTGAGTCAAATGACGGTCCGCGATCTGGCGCAGCGAATGCTGGATGCAGGCGTGCAGACTGTAATCTACACAGATATCTCCCGGGACGGCATGCTCTGCGGCCCCAATGTAGAGGCTGTCAGACAGCTTCAGGAGGAGACGGGCTTCGCAGTCATCGCTTCCGGCGGCGTGTCATCTATGGAGGACCTGCAGGCGCTCTATAAGGCGGGTATCCAGGGAGCAATCATCGGAAAGGCTCTGTATGAACGGCGGCTCGATCTGGCTCAGGCCATTGCACAATTTCAGTGATTCTGCGGGGAGAGCGAGGAGATAGATATGATCAGAAAATATCCATGCGAGACAGCGGTGATACTGCAGGGAGACAGGGCGAAGAGCATACAGGGAGAGCCGGTGGAGACGGCGGACTATCTGGCTTCGGCTGCTCGAGAGGGAGCTTCCATGGTTTTCTTCTTTGACGAATCCAGGACCGATGAGGAGCACGAGGCTGCGATCGGGCAGATCCGAAGCTGTACCGGACAGCAGCCCCTTCCCGTGATGGCAGGCGGGTGGCTGCGCCGTCTGGAGGATGTAAAGAAATACCTCTATGCAGGTGCGGCGGCCGTATTCTTCCGGCAGGATGACGAAGAGCAGATGGGTCTCTACGAGGAGGCCAGGCGCCGCTTCGGACCGGGAAGGACGGCTCTCTATGACCCTGCGGAGGGCTTGGTTGCCGAGAAAATCGAGGATTTCCCGGACTTTTCCCGATTTAAAACAGGAGCAGACGGCTTGATTCCCTGCATCGTCCAGGACGTGCACTCCGGCCAGGTGCTGATGATGGCCTATATGAATGAAGAGGCCTATGGGCAGACGCTGGATACCGGGCGGATGACTTATTACAGCCGCAGCCGCAGATGTCTCTGGGTAAAGGGAGAGACATCCGGCCATTTCCAGTATATGCGTTCTCTGCATGCGGACTGCGACTGGGATACTCTATTGGCCAGGGTAGTGCAGGTGGGGCCTGCCTGTCATACCGGGGCATATTCCTGCTTTTTCAGGCCGATCTGGAAGAGAGAGGAGAACGAACACGGTTCGCGAGATGTATTTGCGGAACTGGAGCAGGTCATCGCCGACCGAAAGGCTCATCCCAAGGAGGGTTCCTACACCAACTATCTCTTTGACAAGGGCCTTGACAAAATTCTGAAGAAAGTGGGGGAGGAAGCGGCAGAGCTGATCATTGCCGCGAAAAACTCCGACCCGGAAGAGGTAAAATACGAGGCGGCAGACCTCCTCTATCACATGATGGTGCTGCTGGCGCAAAAGGAGATTCCCTGGCAGGAAATCACGCGGGAGCTGGAGAAGAGGTAAGCCTTCTCCGGCTCCTGTCGTATGCAGAGCTTTTGCGTGCAGAGCTTTCCTGATTTGCCTTTATCCTTCGCCGGGGTCTCTGACCAACAGCTTTTTGTAGCTGGCGTCTATTCCGACAGCGCCCATGGGCGCTGTGATGAGGATGGCGAGGACGGCCACGGAAAGGACGATCTGACCGCAGGGCAGGCCCATGGCCAGAGGAACAGAGCCGATGGCTGCCTGAACGGTCGCCTTGGGCAGATAGGCGATCACGCAAAAAAGTCTTTCCCGAGGGTTCAAGGCGGTGCCCAGCAGGCAGAGGCAGACGCCGAGAGAGCGAAAGATCAGGGCGATGAAAATCATCAGCACGGCAGGGATTCCTGCGTCCAGCGTATAGCGGATATCCACGGCAGCACCCACCAGAACAAACAAAATCACTTCAGCGGCAAGCCAGAGTTTTCCGAACTTTTCCGAAAGCCTTTTGCTGACAAAGGCTGTGCTCTTTAGCTTGAGCGTACAGGCCATGCTGACGACGGCCAGAAGGCCGGACACGGATACAATCCCCTCCAGCAGGTCTTCGATAGTCATCAGCATAAAGGAGACGCCCAATACAATGATTACTTTCATGCTGTTTCGCACGTAATGTCTGTGGGCGTAAGCCGTCTCAAAGAAAATACTGAGGGAAAAACCGGTGACGGCTCCCAGTGCAATGCCCAGGACAATCGAGACGGGAATATTGAGAAAATCCGTCAGCCGGGCTGTTCCTCCCTGGGCCATGGTCACAAAAGTGGAAAAAAGGACGATCACAAAAATATCGTCGCAGGATGCGCCGGCCATGATCATCTGCGGAATGCTTTTGGCTGTCCCGTATTTACTCTCCATAAGCTGTACCATCCGGGGCACCACCACTGCGGGGGAGACGGCGCCTAAGACGGCGCCCATGACGGCCGCTTCGATCCGATTGATTCCCAGAACATACGGGGCAAACAGGACAAAGGCCAGTATCTCAAAGCTGGCTGGCACGCAGGACATCATGATTGCCGGCCGCCCTACCTTTTTCAGATCAGCGATATTCAGAGAAAGTCCCGCTTTCAGCAGAATGATAAGCAAGGCGATCTGGCGCAGCTCGGCAGAGATGGACAGAATGGAAGGGGAGAGCAGATCAAGTACATAGGGGCCCAGAACGATTCCGGTGACGAGCATGCCGATTATTCGCGGCAGCTTGATTTTTTGACAGATGGCCGCCATGGACAGACCGACAAGAAAGATAAGTGACAGAGACGCTAGCATGGTTTTAACCTCCTGCAAAAGATTTTTCAGGAATCTGACCGCAGATTCGGCGTCATTGCATAAAGCTTTATGCGCACAAAAAAAGCTGATGAGATCTGTGACGATAAAATCACAGAAGTCATCAGCTTAAATTAAGCGGTTTAGGTTTCCCAAGGGAGAACTTCATTCCCTGCGGGTATTATAACCCCCAAGGACAGTTTTGTAAAGACCTTTTAACGGAGGGATTCGCCCATCCTGCGGGCTTCGTCAAGTTCTGCCTTCTCCCGTATATCGCCGACAGCGTTATTGCCTCCGGCGAGGATATGACCAAGGTTATGCCAGCGCAGATGCTCCAGCAGATGATCGTAGTAGCGGAGTACGTCGTCGAAGCCGTGGCGGCCGGCTGCCGCCATCAGCAAAAGGGAGGCCTTGTCATGCCCCCGCAGCAGATTGTCGCCGCCTTCTTCCAGGGCAAAGAGACGGTTGAGAGCAGTGAGAAGCTGCCCGCTCATATTCCAGTAATAGAGGGGAGAGGCGAGGACGATCACATCGCCATCCCGCACCGCCGGATAAATCTGATCCATGTCATCGTGCTGGACGCAGGGACAGAGATGGCTGCTGTTTCCGCCAAAGCAGCCCTTGCAGCCGTGGATGTTCATGTCACCCAGAAAAAATTCGGTAACGGTATGGCCGGCGCTTTTTGCCCCTTCGGCAAATGCCTCGGTCAGGGCGGAGGTGTTGCCGTTCCTGCGGGGACTGCCATTTAAAATCACGATTTTTTTGCTCATAAAACCTTCCTCTCTTTCATTTAAGAATCTCATGGGAACCGAGAATTGACTTTTCTCCCTGCTGATATTACAATCATAACAAGAACAGTCAAAAATACAAGTACGTACATTTTAGTTAGATACTGTTATCTGAGTTCTATACTTACAAAAAGGAGAGTGTAAAATGTGTGAGCGCTGCATAGCCAACGAGTGCCTGGGGACTACCGGTTTTTCCTACACTCTGTCACTGATCAACGGAAAATACAAGATGACGATTCTCTATACATTGATGGAATTCGGTATTGTCCGCTTCAATGAAATGAAAAAATATATCGGAGGGATATCCTATAAGACGCTCAGCTCTACGCTGAAAGAATTGGAGGCGGATCAGCTGGTGCATCGGGAAGAGTATCCCCAGATTCCGCCCAAGGTGGAGTACAGCCTGACGGAGAGAGGCAAATCCCTGATCCCTATTCTGGACGCAATGTGCGACTGGGGAGATAAAAACAGGCTATAGGGCAGGAGAGAAAAGGATATGATACACATTGCAATCTGTGACGACGAGACAGGTGCAGTAGAGAAAAACCGAGCGATAACCGAAGGCGCACTGCGCCGGTGCGGGACAGGGGGAAAGATCACCTCCTACACGGACAGCCGCAGCCTTCTCTGCGATATTGAGGAAGATGGATTTTTCTTCGATCTGATTCTTCTGGATATCGAGATGCCCGGAGAGAACGGTATGGAGCTGGCCGAGCGTATTCGGCCCTGGCTGCCGGAAGTTAGGATTATCTTTATCACCTCGCATCTGGAATATGCCATAGATGCCTTCTCTCTGTCAATTTTTCGCTATGTGCCAAAGGATGACCTGGAGAAGCGGCTTCCTGCGGCCATTGAGGATGCCCTGCGGCTGATTCTTCTGGAGGAGGGGAAAGTCTACGTTATCCGGACAAGCAATCGTCTGGAAAAGATCCCCTATCGGGATATCTATTATATCGAGCGGGACGGAAAAAATGCCGGCATCGTTACCGGCGGCGGGGTGTCCAAGGTGCGCAAAAGCCTGCAGCAGGTCTATGAGGAACTGGAGGCAGAGGAATTTATCTATATCGACCGGGGCTGCATTGCCAACATCATCCATATTATGCAGATCCGAGACGGCTTTGCTATCCTGAAAAATGGCAAAGCTCTTCCCATCAGCCGTTCTCACTTAGGGCCGGTGAAGGAAGAACTCAGCAGCTATTGGGGGAGGCATATATGACAGAGTGGTTTTTGGCAGCGGCCGGAATGGCGGCGGGAAGTCTGCGCATCCTGACCGGTCTGTCTGTCGTCCTCCGGCTTTTCTCGGCTGACAATTCATGGAAATTCAAATCTTTGGCTCGGGATTTGCGCCGGAGAATTTTGCGGGCGGCAGTTGGCGGCGCGATGGGGATAGGTCTTTTGCTTGCGGCAATTCATCTGTTTGCATCTGCCCTGACCGGAGAACATCTGACAGGAATCTGGCCGGGCAGTCTGGATGAGCCGCCCTATCCGGCCATTGCCCTGGAGGCTTTTTGGATCAGTACCTGCGCCGGCCGTCTGACGGGCATCTCCCGGCAAAGAGGGCTGTCTGCGGCGGTTTCCTTCGGAATCGGAAGCGCACTGGGACAGTTCGTCACTGCGGCATGGCTGGGTGTTCTCTTTCGGTCGCCTTATTTCTTCAGCCCAAATGCCGTCGAGGGGCAGATATCGGTATGGCTGTTTCACGGCCTGATGATTCTGACGGCAGGGATGTGGCTCGGCGAGGCAGAAAAAGACAGACCGAAAAGGAGAGGAGGGATTTCCCGGCCGGTTACGATCATGGCGGTGGCCGGGCTTTTGAGTGTGGTCACACTGTCCGAACAAAACCGCCTGCCTCTTGGCGATGATCTGCTCTATTCATGGACAATTCTGGCGGTGGTCCTGATGATGAGTCTGTTGCTGTTCAGCCTGCACAGACAATATGAGGCAGAGAAGGAAATCGCGCGGCTTGAGTCGGAACAGGTACAGTTTCTGAAAAGGGATTATAAGGTGCTGAGCAGTGCCTACTCCGCCAATGCCAGACTTTTTCACGATTTTCATCATCATATCGGCGCACTGCAGCAGCTTATGGCCGGCGGCAAGTATCAGGAAGCGGCAGCTTACCTGGATGAGCTCAGGGCCCCGGTACAAAATCTGCGCTCCGGATATTTTACCGGCGACGAGACGGCTGATTATCTGATCAGCGCGTGGTCGGCTGCTGCTGCAGAAGCGGGGGTACCCACGGAGATAGAGGCAGAGTTTCCCCGCCATACCAATATACGCAGCGTCGACCTATGCACCATCCTGGGAAATCTCCTGGACAATGCTCTGGAAGCTGCGGCTGCAGTATCAAAGCCGGATGAGAGGTTTATTCGCCTGACTATTCGCCGGATCAATCAGATGGTGATCATACGAGTAGAAAACAGCTTTTCTGCTCCGCTCAAAGAACGGGGAGGCGAACTTGAGACCACTAAGAAGGGCGGCCTGCACGGATGGGGCTTAAGGAGTGCCCGCGCAGCAGCGGAAAAGTATGACGGCACGGTGAAAGTTTCCTGTGAGCGGAATGTCTTTCGGGCCATCGCCCTTCTATCCTACGGGGAAGCCGGCGGGCGCGGCGGACAGTAGATGGACGAGGCATCCGGCCAGCATCGGGGACCTCGGCAAAAAACAAAATATTCGCGGACAAAAAAGCGCTGTTTGCGGACATTTTCGCACAGCGCTCTCTTTTCGTCTATGATGGCTTTGTCGACAGAATCTTAAAAGGCGAGAGGAGGAAAAATTATGCGTCATGTATATACTCGTTTGATCATCGGTATTATCCTGTTGGCAGCAGCAGTTGCAGGCGGAGGTCCGCTCTGCATTATTCTGGGGGCCATGAGTCTCTGTTCGGCTTACAGCCTGTGGAAGAATGGAGGGGGCCGATAAGATGATAAACGCGCGGGAAAAAACCTCTCTTTTATCCATCAAAGGTCTGGAGGCCTGGTACGATCCGAACAGACCGGTGCTAACGGATTTCTCGGCAGAGCTTGGAACAGGAGAGATCATTGGCCTTATCGGCTTAAACGGAACGGGCAAGACGACCTTTTTAAAGGTTCTGTCCGGTCTGCTGCCTGGCTGCCGGTATAAGCAGCTCTGCTATTTGGGCCGCCCGGCAAAGCTTCGGGATGAGGATTTTAAGGTTTGCCGCTATACGGTGTTCGACGAGGACCATTCCTTTTCCTATTTTACTTTCCGGGAGTATCTCTCTTATGTCTTTGCCGTCTACAAAAAGGGCCGACCGCTCGCCACGGCTGTGGAGGAACTGGTCTCAGGCTTCCATTTTGCCGATTATACCGATGTGCTGTTAAAGGATTTGTCCACCGGAAACCGGAAGAAAGCTTTTCTCATCACGGCTTTTGCCCTGCAGGCCCCTTTATTGCTTCTTGATGAGCCGGTAAATGGGCTGGATTTTCAGAGCACTGAATATCTGTACCGGCAGATCGACGGTTACCGAATGTACGGCACAGTTCTATTCTCTTCTCATATTCTGGAAAGCATCACCCTCACCGCAGACCGAGTGCTGGTCCTGGAGAGGGGAGGCATCCGACGGGAATTTGGCGGCCGCATTGACGCCGCAGATATACGGGAGGCGCTGCATGATAAAGAGAAGGCTTAAGGGAAAATACAACGGGATGTTTAGTCGGCTGACCGGTCTGTTTGGCAGGCGGCTTTTCGGCGCAAAGGGGGAGAGATTGAGACGATCTGTGCTTATCTGGCTGGTTTTATTCTGGGCGCTGCGCACATCCGGGCTGTCGCTTCCCATCTCCCCGGCTGTTTTGTGTCTGACTTGCGCCGTCCTGACTGCCGCGGTGATGCAGCAGGCTCTGACATCGGAAAATAACCGGGCTGAGATGCAGAATGTATTTATGCTGCCTTTTAAAAGGAGGGCTTTTGCGCTGGCCTATGTATTCAGTCTTAGCGCGTATACGCTTTTGACCAGGACGGCAGGCGTTTTTGTGGCAGCCCTTGCGCTCGGAAACTTTACCGCTGCAGAAATTCTGGGATGCCTGCTGTGTGCGGCAAATGCCGCGCTGATGACGGCCTGGGGCTATACTCTTCGCGTCCGAGCACCGCTTGGCAAACTGATTGGGATTTTTTGGGGAATCGCTTTTGCTGCCGTTACCCTCCGCGGTGCGGGACAGCTGTGGTTTCTCTGGGCAATGACGGCAAACGGCATGGTTTCCTTCCTTTTGGTGCAAGGAACGGATCCCTATGGATTCTGGCCGCAGGAGGGAGCAGCTACAGGGAAGAGAAGGAGACAGCGAGGTCAAAAAGAGGAGGGGGAGAGAAGGACCAAAGGAGAGAAGAAAAAGGAAATGACGGGCCGGGCCAGAGAGTACACGGCTCAGCGTTATTCCGTCAGTCTATACCTGCTCCGTTATTTGTTCTCTCATAAAAATTATCTGGTCAATACGGCGGCTCTGTGGGGTGTGGCCTGGGTTCTGCCTTTGTTGTGGGATACAGCCCATAACCCTCTGGCAGTGCCGCTGAGCCTCGCCATCCTCACGCTGAATACTCCAATTTGCATTCTTCTTTCCTGTGACCCGTCCACTGAGCAGGCTGTCCGTTTTTTGCCCGGACAAAAAAGGTCCTTTTTTCTGCCCTACTGTCTGTTTATTTTTTGCTGCAATATGGCCGCAGACACCGTTTATCTGGTCAGTCTGTGGACAATGGCAGGGATTTTTTCCCTCCCTGCAGTCTGGGCAGCAATCTTTTTTGCTCTGCAGAGCGCTGTCTGCTCGGCTCTGTTGGAATGGCGCTTTCCGGTCCGGGGCTGGAGGCTGGAGAGTGATCTGTGGCACCATCCGCGCAAATACGCCGTCCCGGGATTAATGGTCCTCCTGGCGGGGGCCATGGGACTGGCTCCCTGGCTGCTTGGCCCTTTTTCCGTGATTCTGGCGATGGAGATGATCTGGCTGATGAGGAAGACACTTCACAACGCCGAAAACAGCGCCTGATACTCCTTTTTCGTTTCCTTTCGGCAGACAAGGTAGTATGTCACAGAGGCATCCGGATCAGAGATGGGCACTTCAATGCGCCCTTTGCCGGTCTCAATGTATTTGTTTGCCAGATCCGTGGTAAAGGATGGCAGCGAAGAGGCCCCCAACAACTCATTGAAGCTAAAACGGTCGCTCTGGGTCAAAAAACGAGAATCCGGCATCTTCTCCGTCTGCACAAAATTCCAGAATCCTATGTCATTCATCAGCAGCATATTTTCCCCATTCATCTCCGCAAAGGAAAGGCTCTTTCGCCTGGCATACCGGTGACCTTTGGGCAGCGCAAATACCAAGGTTTCGCGGCCGCATTCCTTGGCAAAGTATTCCTCTCCCTCCACTTTTTGCGGGAGAACAATCAGCTGATAGCTTCCGCCCTTAAGGCCGGACAGAAGAGCTTCTTCTTGCGCGGTTTCTGTCTGGATTGTTTTGCCGGGATATAAGCTGTTGAGCAGCGGCGTAAGCAGCCAGGCGGGTGCCGGGGAGCAGAGGCCTAGGGAGATGGTGCGGTGCCTCCGGTCAAAAGCCTGGGCTTTGTCCGCCAGAGAGTCCGCTGCGGCCAGGAGTTCTTTTGTGAGTTCATACACATATTTTCCATTTTCATTTAATTCCAGTCGGTTTTTCCGGCGAGAAAACAGGGGAATGCCCAATTCTTCTTCCAGCTTTTTCATGTTTCGGCTGAGAGCCGGCTGGGAAAGATGCAGAATTTCCGCCGCCTCAGAGAGGGTCCCGCAGTCTGCAAAGGCCGCAAACTGGCGCAATTCGTACAATTCGATCATCCAATTCCTCCTCAGTATCAATTTTATTTATGGTTTTATTCGCCTTTGGCATTGTACTTTTCTCCGAAAATACACTATGCTGTTTATCAGAAAGAACAAAGGCCGCCGGTGAGCGGAAAGTTCTCATATATTACTATCAATTATAGCAAAGGTTCGCAGCCCATGCAAGCCGCGGTGATTTGCAAAATCGGAGGAAATCCAAGATGGTGTTCTATTTTACGGCCACCGGCAACAGCCTCTATGTGGCAAAAGAATTGGATGCCTGCCCGGTCAGTATTGCCCAGGCTGTCCATGATCGGAACAATGTATATCGGTCGGACAGCATCGGAATCGTGTGTCCGATCTATGGGCATGAGATGCCGGAGCTGGTCAAAGAGTTTTTGGGGCGGTCCCGATTTGAAACAGATTACTTTTACATCCTGCTCACCTATGGCAACTGCAGCGGTCCGGCGGCAGAACTGGCAAAGACCTACGCAGAAAGGATCGGCATTCACCCGGCTTATATTAATGTCATTTTAATGGCTGATAACTTTCTGCCGGGCTTCGATATGGAGAAGCAGCGCCTGCTGGATAAAAAGGTGGACGAACAGATCAGTCGGATTCTGGCAGATATTGCACAGAGAAAAGAGTTTGTCTCCCCGGTCACCGAGCAGGACCGAGCGATACACCGGGAGTTTTTGGCGCATCTGAATCGTACAGGCACAGGAATGGATATTTTTCATGATCTTTATAAAATTACGGATGACTGTATTGGCTGCGGAATCTGCACCAGGGTGTGTCCGAAAAAGTGCTTTCATCTGGAAGGACAGAAAAGCGTCTGGGATAAAACAGGTTGTATCAGCTGTATGGCCTGTATCCATGCCTGTCCCATGCTGGCAATCCGACTGAAAATACCGGAAAAAAATCCGCAGGCGAGATACCGCAATGAAAATATCAGCATCTGTGAAATTATCGCCGCAAACGATCAATGGGAGAGGGAGAACTCCTGGAAATGAAATCAGGCCGATGTCATGGCTCTGTCAGGTATGGCAGCCATGATTCGCAATAGAAAGTTAATCAAGAAAAGATAACGGAGGTAAACATGATGGAATTTTTAACTTTGAACACTGGTGCGAAGATGCCGCTGGAGGGGTTTGGCGTATTTCAGATTCCCGACCCCGAACAGTGTGAGCAGGTAGTCTACGACGCGATCAAGACCGGCTATCGCCTGCTGGATACGGCGGCTGCCTATGGCAATGAGGAGGCCTTGGGCAAAGGCGTGGCCCGCGCTATTGAGGACGGTCTCACCACCAGGGAGGAGCTGTTTATCACCACCAAGGTGTGGGTGCAGGATCAGAAAAATGAGGAGACTGCCTATGAGGCGGTCAAGGCTTCTCTGAAGAGACTGAATATGGATTATGCGGACCTTGTTCTGCTCCACCAGCCGATGGGCGATTATTTTGCAGCTTATCGTGGACTGGAAAAGGCTTACAAGGATGAGCTGACCAAGGCTATCGGCGTGGCGAATTTCTATCCCGGTCCTTTCACCAACCTGTGCGAGAATGTTGAGATCATCCCCGCCGTAAACCAGGTGGAGCTGCATCCCTTCTTTGTTCAGGAGAAGGCCATTGAGAACATGAAGGCTTATGGCGTGGTTCCCCAGGCTTGGGGTCCGCTGGCTGAAGGCAAGCACGGCATCTTTACTGATCCGGAGTTGACCGAAATCGGCAGGAAATACGGAAAGAGCGCGGCCCAGGTGGTACTCCGCTGGAATGCGCAGCGCGGTGTCTCCATTATCCCCAAGTCCGTCCATGTAGAGCGCATGGAGCAGAACATTGATATCTGGGATTTTGAACTGACCGACGAGGAAATGGCTAAGATTGCAGCCAAAGATCTGGGCCACAGCGAGATCGTAAATCATGACGACCCGGGCTTTGTCAAGATGCTCTGCGGCATGAACATCCACGACTGATAGGAGATGTGACTGCAGCGCCGGATGAAATAACTCTTCAGAGTGGTTTATTTCATCCGGCGCTTTTTATAGAGATTTTTTAGACCAGCCGTTAGAAATCCAGATAGAAATAGATGTCTTTTTTATCTGCCTGTGTTGTTCCCTGGTATACTTTAGTATCCAAGCCCCCGATGACAAAACCTGATTTCAAATAAAATAGGCAGGCGGACAGATTATTGTCTTGTCCTTGCGTAAAAATCCCGCTATAATTTTTGCTGATCGCGATATTTTTGGCCGCTTCCAGCAGCTTTCCTGCGATGCCTTTTTTTCGATAGTCCTGATTCACTTTTAGATCGTAGAGATACATATATTTAAAATGCGCTTCTTGCATAATGGCAAGCCCTACACACTTTTCTCTATCATACGCCCCTATAAACGTACTGTTTTGAATCATATCTTCATAGATGTAATTTTCATCGGGAAAACACATTTCCGAGATATCGGAAAATTTTTCTATAGTGTATCCCCATTGCTCATTTATATAACTTGGTATCATCCGTCCAAACAGCAGAAACGGCTCATTCGGAATGTTGATATCTCTTCTGTGTTCAAAATCAATAGTGCGGACAGATATCGTCATCTTATTGTTCCTCCCTCAAATTTTTCCGTAAAGGCATCCGCTCATCTTTTAGTAATGATATATCCCACATATTTCAATCATCTCACTCTGTCTTCGGCTCCGGGGGTTCTTATGGATAAATTATATCAGGGTTCTATAAATTCACAAGTATTCCTTGGGCACGTTTGCTAATCCATAGGTGATTGAAATATTGAATAGTTTGTTTTTATGGTATGTATAGTAGTTGTTAAAATTTATTAAAGTAAACTCTAAGAAAAGTTAATCATATTAATTGACAAATTTCCATTAATAGCTTCGAGGAAAAATTGAACCGAGTTTCAGGGAATTAGCATTTTTTAATCTTTTGTTTCGTCAGGAACATATTGGATAATTTCTTCGACAGGACAATTTAAAATTCGGCATAGGTCATTGAGTGTATTCATAGTAACATTTCTTCCTTGCTTTAAACTATCTAAAGTGCCACGGCTGAAATGGTACTGTGTAATTAAAGTATAGGTAGTAATTTTCTTTCGCTTCATTGTCTCCCACAACGGATCGTAGCTAATCATAAAATAGTCCTCCATATAATTGATTCTGATTATAGTAAGCAAAATATTACTTGAATATTCCCGATATATCGGGTACAATATGACTTATAGAGCTTTCTAAAAAAGGGCAAATATGGAAAAGCTAATATTAAGAAAATTGTTCATCCAACAAGAGCGGACTAACTTTGGAAGAAACAAGTTTAAATTCATAAAATATATGAAACAAAATTCGCTTAATCTATTAAAAATACAGACGCATGAAATTATGGAAGAGATATGGCAATTAGGAGAAGATGCGGGATATATCAAATATTTTCTGCACGATTATAAGGGCATGCCTAGTTTTGATAATTTGATAAAGGCGGCCATGATAATGCCGCCTTTATCTCCCATATACTTGATGTGGAAATGCATTGATGGGCGCGATATTTTAGAAACGTTAAGCTGGAAGAAATGGAAAAGTTTTAACAGGGAGGGGTATTATGGATCTTTTTACAGTAATGCTGCTGATTGCGTGTTTTTTTGTTTTTGGAGGGATCCTTTTTATTATTGAGAATTTCTGGACCATCGTTGCATATATAGTAGGAATAATAGTAGTACTGACTTTGCTGGTGAAACTTAGGAATAAACTTTAAAGATGTAGAATGTGCGTTTTTCTTCTCCAAAGGAACTGGATAAACGAATCCGTTAATGTCGATAAGAGGACCGTAGGATACTGAAATAAAATGTTTTCTATGCAAAAGGGGACACAGGCTATGCTGGAGTTCTTGTAAGTAGCCAAGAAAGACGCTCCTGCTATCTGTAATGATTGATCTGGTAAAGGAGTGGGAAAGTACCCCAGCAAAAGTTGTCTATGTTCTCAAACAGAATAAAAGGAAAAGTCATAAAGTAAAAATTATGATGTAAGGGATTATAATTTAACAGATACTGCCTAATAGTCTTTATATGATCGTGTTGATGATGCTCAGATCCTCGTTAAAAATGTGCAGCTTATCAACAACATAGTATCTGTGAGCTTATTCGTCGTCACAAGGTATTAAGAAGGCCAGAAAAAATGTCGCGAGAATAATATTTCAGCTGAGAGTTATTTAATCCAACTCTAGATTACTAGACAGAGTAGTAGTTGACACTACTCAAAATAAGCAGGAGGGACGAATATGAAAAAGAAAGCACCCTTATTTGTACTACTTGTAATAATCTGTATATTCGGATTAGTGGCATGCTCCAATAATGTAAATACCACTACTGGAAGCGGAGAAATCTTTGCCAGTCAATTACAAGAAGCAAATTCTGCTTGCATCGATATTGAGCCCCATGATGTTGTTATGCAAACCGATACAGAAGGAACCGTAAAAATTACGGTACAATTGCCGGATTATGAAATATTATATAAAGAGGCTTATGCTTCTGAAAATCCGGATCAATATTTATTAAGGGCTTTGGAGTCTGGTAAATATAATGTTCTTGAATACGATATAACTGTAAAGGTGAGCATTATAGATGGGAAAGAAGTAATTCATACAGATGAAGCCATCAAAGAACTTCTTGAGCGAGAATTAGCTAACGCAATTAACGCACTGATGGAGGCAGAATGATATGAAAAAACTTGTGACCTGTTTTATAATCTGTTCATTACTTATGACGATGATGCCGATTAACGCATTTGCTGAAGAAACTGAACAACGGTATACTGTTGAGCAAATGGAATCTATTGTAAACAAGTATGAAAGCAATGAGGATATGCTCAATATAATACTCTGCGATGACACCCACATCGAATACTGGGCTCTGATCAATGCTATTAAGCAGAAGGGAGCACTAACATGGGCCTTGGATATGTCTTCAAAGTTGATTAATGAATATCCTGAAAAACAAGATTATGTTGAAATTTTGGCCAATCTCATTACCATGCAGAGTGGTGAGCTTGCAGAACAGATTGAAACACAAAGTCGATTTGATGATTTGAAAAACATCGGCGATTATGCTTTGGATGTTGCTGAGATTGCAGCGGCCTTTGTCGGTGCAAGCGGTGTTCTTGAAACGTTTTCTGCTGCAATTGATACAGGTGTAGATGGCCTAAGCGATGTAATTATCAAAAATCAAGATCAAGCGAAGTATTATGAAGCAATACTTCAAGATTATTCACAGTCATGTGCTTTTTTGAGCGCAATTAGCCAATATGCAGGAAACGAAGAATTAAGAAATGTTGCCTCCTCGTTACTAAGTCTCAATGATACGTTTTTAGTCAAACGCTTGGAGTATCTTGCAGATGCAGGCGAAAATATTGCTGGATATGAAGCGGAATTTCTTGTTGAGAATATGTCTATGGAACTGCTAAAGGAAACAGAGCTGTATGTAACTGACGAAACAGTTAAATGGTTTGTTGATGAAAGTATTAATCTCAAAAATGTACTCCTTGCTGCCAAAGATGCCGCTGAAGCTACATTTAAATTAATAATTTTAGCAGGTGATATTGGCTTTGGAACATCTGATGTTTACAATCGTTATCAAGAAATGAAAATAGTTGCTGATGTTGCAAGTGCTCTTGCAAAGGCAAATGAAGCAGTTTTCGTTCCTCAGCAAATTAGTGAAGCAAAGTTGGTGGCCATTCAAGAGAAATGTAATTACTATAAGGCGTTATTGATAACGCATGCTCGAGGCGAATATTTATTGTACCAACTTCTGATGAATGACGCGGGTGCATTTTCCGACTTTCGTTGGATTATTGAATATTTCAAGAATCCGGAAGACACGACGGATGCGTGGTACGAAGGACAGATTAATGTATTAACAAAGTACGGTGATGTTTTAGATAGTATGTTTGTTTTGGATTCTGAAATGAATGATAGTGAAATACTATATGCGGAAATTTTAGATAAGTTCTATAACTTTATTCAGTCAGGGTGGATAGAGTATGATGAAATGCTTTATTATAAAGAGTTCTGTTATTTGTTTTCTCTGGAGTATTCAGATCCATCTTACATTGATAAAATTGGATATTCGTTTATTGACCTCAACGGAGATGGCGTCGAAGAGCTGTTGATTGGAATGGATGCAGACGAAGAGACCCAATACGGTGAAAATATGATATATGATTTATACACATATATGAATGGTAAGGTAGTACATCTGGTAAATAGCGGAGAAAGGTATATGTATCAATTATTTGAAGATAATACGATTTACTACTGGGGAACCAGAGGGGCGGCATCAAATGACGAGTATCGCTACCGGTTAGATTCAAGTGAACCTGTTCTCTCCGTTATTGAAGGTGCATATAGCGACCCGGATGAAAACTGGGATAATGTCTATTGGTATCATTCCACATCTGGCGTATATAATCCTGAGACATCTAGGCGCGAGGGAGAGGAAGTAACAATGATTTCAGAAGAAGCGGCAATAGCTATATGTGACGGTTGGCCGCAAAGAGTAGATTTTCCATTAACTTATTTTAGTGAGTATACACCTCAGAATATTGACAATACCGAAACAGAAAATCATGATGCAGATAGCGAATTGATAATGCTTACTCCAGAGGAGCAGTACCGTATTAACACTTTCCTCAGCTATTTCTCAGAACAGTGGTTCCATGAATACAGTTCTGAGAAGTTTGAGTCAGAAAATGATCCAATGGACATGGTTGCATTTGCCTGTCAATATCTGAGATTACGCGGCGATGACAGCATGGTTGAATCTCTGATGTATAACGACATTTTTTATGCTGGAGTTTCTATTGAAGCAATCAATTCAGTAACCCAACGTTTTTTCAATCAAACTGTTACACTTGAAGAGATTGTTCCTGTGCAGACTTCTAGCGGTTTTACAGAGTATATTATATTGAATGACATGGTGTGTTTCGGATGGGCCGATGGACTAACTTACAATAATATGACAGTTGCAAAAGAAATGTATGATTTGGGTAACGGAACTATACAAGTGAAATTCGATATTTATTCTATTGATGTTAGCAATCAGAATCTTGTAGTGCTTACTGGCAAGATTAAGGACCAGAGCGTATACTATTACACACAAACAGATGCTGAAGCTCATCCTGATTTCGAACTTCACCTTAGCGGTGTAGCAGTTGTAAAACCTTATATTGATTCTAACGGAGAAGAAACTTATCAATTAATTTCTTATGAATTAGTAGCATAGGGAGGACTTTCTCCCATGATCAAATGACAGCAATACTATGATTGTCATGAAGAAGCAACATAGTGGACAAAGTCCTTGAGGAGAATGTGTCAACTAATTTTGACAAAATCAACTTGCCTGCTCAGAGATATGGACATTTTAAATATTAAGGTGCATAGAAAAATCAATGTACGAAGTTTGATTTACCACTAAAAGAATCCCGTATTTAAGCGGGTCTGGCGTTTCGAAAGCGCCTAAAATTATGCATTACGAAGGGAGAAAAAATTGATGAAAAAAGCTTTACAAATCATGAAAATTGTTGTTTTGATGACATTTTGTACTATTTTGGCAGCTTGTGGTTCTCAAACCTCACAGAGCGACGCACATGGTATTGATGATGTCGAAATTGAAGGTTTAAATAGCGATACTCCTTCCGAAGAGATGATTTTAGAAGATTTAAATACGGCTCTTCTGGAGAAAAATGAGTATGCTTCTCTGGAAAATGTGGAGACTGTAAAATCTCTTACAGAAGAGGGTGAATTTGAGATTACCTTAGAAGTTGCTGCCAAGACGAAATATGCAGATTGGATATATAATGTTGACCTTTATTATACACTATACGATCAAGGATGGTGGATGGACGAAATAAGGTGGAATTCAGAAGAATATGAATGCGTTAGAATTCCAGACGTTGAAACAATGGGTACATATGTCATGACATATACAGCAAATATGGACGTAGGTCCTAGTTTTGTGAATGACTATTTATTGACAATGGAAGATGCCTCTATTGCTTACAATGATGGTATTTTGACGTATGAGTGGACTAATATAAAAGATCATTTGAATTGGACAGAATGGGATAGAGTCTATACATCATGGTCATATAATGCTACAACAGATAATTGGGACATAATGTATAGCGACGATGGTTATCTGGACTATGCTATAGATGACAAAATTTTGGCAAGAGAACTTGATCCGCAGATTGATTTTAGTGGTATTTGGTATGGTGAAAAGGCCTGTGAAGGATTTGTATTGGAAATAATTGATTTTACATGGGAAGGGTTTACTGCCAATATTACTCTACGTAATGAAACTACTACACACTATTTCACGGCTACTGACAGCATCAATACAGATGGTGATATATCTATATATTGTAAAGAACCACCTTATTATGTTGATGAAAGCGGTAACTATATTGGGTTTTATAAACATTCTAATATAATAGATATAATTTTCCAGGAGCATGGTCATACCACAATATGGTATGTAACAATAAATGAAGAACTACCTACGCAACCTGGTGTATCTGAATAAAACTAAACAATAGTCACCGGAGCAGCAATGAATTTCTATGCTCTTCCAGTACTTTGTATTGAACTCTCTGTCTTCCTGTGATAGAATCGAGCTGACGCAGAAGGATGTCTCTGCTTACATTTGCACCGGAATGACCGATCGTTTGTGAACAGATGCCTTCATCTGCTGCATCCCAATCAGAGATCAAGGAGGATAACCAATGCGAGACTATGTAATCTTCACCGACAACACGGCGGATTTGCCGGTGGATTATCTTAAAGAGAATAATGCAGAGACGCTGTATCTGACCTATGCGATCGACGGCCAGACCTACGATCAGACCAATGAACTGCCGGTGCGGGAGTTCTATGCGAAGATGAGAAATGGCTCCATGCCCACCACATCACAGATCAATCCGGAGACGGCCAAAGAAGCTTTCCTAAAAAAGGTGCAGGAGGGTTATGATATTTTATATATTGCTTTCTCCTCGGGGTTGAGCGGCAGCTGCGGCAGTGCGCAGATTGCGGCGGCACAGATTATGGAGGAGCTGCCGGAGGCGAAAGTTATCGTAGTGGACTCCCTGTGTGCTTCCCTGGGCGAGGGACTTCTGGTGCACAAAGTTCTGCAGAAAAAACGTGAAGGGGCCACTCTGGAGGAGGCGGCTGCCTATGCGGAAGAACTGAAGCTGAAAATATGCCATAATTTCACTGTGGACGACCTCTTTCATCTTTATCGCGGCGGACGGGTATCCAAGGCCACGGCTATCGTGGGTTCTCTCGCCGGGATTAAACCGGTGCTCCATGTAGATGACGAGGGACATCTGGTTGCCATCGGCAAGGTGAGAGGCCGAAAGAAATCTCTCCACGCCTTGGTGGAGCGGATGCAGAAGCAGATCGAAGGCTTTGAGGGAGAGAACGATATTGTATTTATCAGCCATGGAGACTGCGAGGAGGATGCGCAGTATGTGGCAGACAAGGTGAAGGAGCTGTGCGGCATCGACGCTTTCCTCATCAATTTCATCGGCTCCACCATTGGAGCGCATTCCGGCCCGGGCACCGTTGCCCTGTTCTTTGTCGGCAGCCCCAGGTAATACTGCAGCAGGGTTATAACAGCTTAATAAACAGGCAAAGCCCTTTTGCCGCTCGACCGCATATGGACAATTCTTTGCCACATATGATTTATTAACACGGAGCCGGAGCGGGAAGTCGGATGAGCGATCGGATCGAAAATATGGCCGTCTCCCTGGGGCTTCCCAGGGAGCTGGTCACGGGCGCGGCCGTGCTGTCCTCCTTTGGAGACAGCTGTCTGTTTATTGAAAATCATAAAGGAATAATTGAATACGGAAAAGAGACAATCAAGCTCCAGGCGCGTCCCTGTAAAATTCAGATTACAGGGACAAACCTGGACATTGCTTTTTACACCGCCGAGGAAATGAAAATCACCGGAAAAATCACGGAGATCCGGTATTATCGCTAGAGACTGCCCGGCACAGCACAGGTTTGCCGCAGACTATATCGGAGGGAGGAAAAGGACAATGGACCGTCTCATTTTCTGGATACAGGGCTATCTTTTGGTGGAACTGTCCGGATATTCGCCGGAGAGGCTTTTGAATTTATGCAGTTATAATCAGATCGAGCTGTGGAATCTGGTCTGTACAGGCGGTAAATACCGTTTTTTCGTGAGGGCTTCCGATTTCAAGCAGATGGTAGGATTTGTGCGCAAATCAAAGAGCCGTCTGGTGATTCTGGAAAAGAGAGGCCTTCCTTTTTTTCTGCGCCGTTATCGCGGAAGAAGTCTGTTTGCCGCAGGCGTACTGGTCTGCGCGGCGCTTTTGTATCTCATGTCCTTGCGGATCTGGTCCATCGACTTTGACGGGAATCTGCGCTTTACCGACGAGCTGCTGCTGGAGACGCTGCGGGACGCGGGCTATGAGACGGGAATGGAAAAAGACGGCATTGTCTGCGACAGCCTGGAGCTTATGCTCAGGGAAACGTATCCGGAGATCACCTGGGTGTCGGCCCAGATCAAGGGTACGCGGCTGATTGTGCAGATTCGGGAGAATACCGGTGTTCTGACCGTGGAGCCTGTGGATGAGACGCCCTGTGATCTGGTGGCGGCAAAGGACGGGGTGATCACAGAGATTATCACCCGCAGCGGCACGCCCCTGGTAAAGGCAGGCGATGCGGTGACGGCGGGACAGGTGCTGGTGTCCGGCGTGGTAGAACTCTATAACGACAGCGGAGAGAAGACCGGGGAACATCAGGTGAGGGCTGACGCTGCGGTGAAGGCAGCCACGGCGGATACCTATGAGGATCGTTTTTCGCTGGAGCACCAAGTCAAATGGTATACGGGAAGAGAGCGCTATCAGCTTACACTGCGGATTTTAGGCCGCGAGCTTTTTCTGGACGGAAATATCAGGGGCTTCGATCTGTATGATACGGTGTCGGAGCAGGGACAGCTCACCATAGGGGAGGATTTTTATCTGCCGGTGAGCTGGCAGTGGACCACTCTCAGAGAGTATGAAGAACAGACGGCTCTGTACAGCGAGGAGAAGGCGCGCAGGTTGGCTGAGGAAGCGCTGGATCGCTATCAGCAAAATTTGTTGGAAAAAGGGGTACAAATTATTGAAAAAAATGTTAGAATAGATATGATGGGTGGAGAGTGTATCACACAGGGAACCTTTTCGCTGATCGAGGAGATCGCCGCGGAGGCTCCTATCGCCCAGACTACAGGTGAGCAGGAGGAATGAAGCAGCTGGAATGAGTATCGTGGAATCTATCATCGATATTCCTACCGAACACGAGAAAAATGTGTGCGGCCCTTTTGACAGCCATATGAAAAAGATCGAGCGCACGCTGAATGTGACTATGGTCTCACGGGACGGGGAGCTTAAACTCATCGGCCCTGACAATGTGGTGCGAAAGGCCAAGAGCGTGATAAACAATCTGCTGGAGCTTTCCCGGCGGGGCAATGCCATCACGGAGCAAAATGTGGATTATGCCCTGTCGCTGGCCTTTGAGGAGAAGGATGAGCAGATCCTGGAGATTGACAAGGACATCATCTGCCGCACGGTCAATGGCAAGCCGGTAAAGCCCAAGACCGTGGGACAGAAGGAGTATGTGGACGCCATCCGGGAAAAAATGATTGTCTTTGGGATGGGGCCTGCCGGGACCGGCAAGACCTATTTGGCCATGGCCATGGCGATACAGGCCTTTAAGAACAATGAGGTGAACCGGATTATTCTGACGCGGCCGGCTATTGAAGCCGGAGAAAAGCTGGGCTTTCTTCCGGGGGATCTGCAGAGCAAGATTGATCCTTATCTGCGTCCTCTTTATGACGCCCTCTATCAGATCATGGGAGCTGACTCCTATCTGCACAACGCGGAAAAGGGACTCATCGAAGTGGCTCCTTTGGCCTACATGCGCGGCCGTACTCTGGACAATGCTTTTATTATTCTGGATGAGGCTCAGAATACCACCCCGGCCCAGATGAAAATGTTTCTGACCCGCATCGGTTTTGGCTCCAAGGTGGTGGTGACCGGCGACATGACGCAGCGGGATCTGCCCGCCGATACCCAGTCGGGGCTGGAAGTGGCGGTAAAGGTTCTTCGCGGTATTGAAGATATCGCTATGATTAATTTAAGCAGTCTGGATATTGTAAGGCATCCTCTGGTCCAAAAAATCGTCAATGCCTATGATGCCTATGAGGAGAAGCTGGCGAAAATGAAACGCCCTTCGGATTTCAAGCATCCTCAGGCAGCGAGAGAGGGAGTGCGTGACGGCGGACGGGGAGGCGGCCGTACAGGCAGGCGGGATGAGAGCCGCAGTGCCAGACCGCCCCACGACACAGGAAAGGAGAGATATTCATGACCTGCTATGTGGAATTTGAGGCGGGACAGACGCTGGATATTCCCTGTGAGGAGCTGCTGGAGCGATGCCTGCAGACGGTGCTGGAGGCGGAGAATTGCCCTTATGAGGCTCAGGTGGAGGTGGTGATCACCGACAATGCCTCGATACGGGAGGTCAACCGGCAGTTTCGCGGGGTGGATGCACCGACAGACGTTCTTTCTTTCCCGACGGTGGAATACGATGAGCCGTCGGATTTTTCCGGCCTGGAGGACCATGCGGAGGATTATTTTGATCCGGACAGCGGAGAACTGATCCTGGGTGATATGATGATATCGGCAGAGAAAATCCGCGAACAGGCTGAAGCCTACGGTCACTCGCTGGAGCGTGAATTTGCCTTTTTGGTCGTGCACAGTCTGCTCCATCTGTGCGGCTATGACCATATGGAGGAGACAGAGCGGATTCAGATGGAAGAGCGGCAGCGATTAATCATGGATCGGTTGGGAATATATCGGTAAACCGGTAAATATATCCATAATAAATATATCCGTAAAAGTAATGCGTGAAAATGTACAGAGATAAAGGATGGGATAAGCAATGAAAATGCTACGCAGAGTTCTGCCGTTTGCCGCCCTTTTGGGCTGTCTGGCGCTGGCAGCATGCAGTAATGAGGCTACAGTGGAAATTTCGACACAGACGCAGGAAGCCACGGCGGAGGAGAGTGAGGTGCAGACTTTGGCCCCGGAAACGGAACCAGAGACGGAGACCGAGCCTGTAGAGACTCATGAGGGCGAGAAAAAAAGCTATCTGTCCGGTCTGTGGCAGGATGAGGACAAGGTCAATCGCCGTCCTGTGGCCATTATGCTCAACAATCTTGAGCAGGCTCTTCCTCAGACCGCCATCAATCGGGCTGAAATCATCTACGAAGCCCCTGTGGAGGGATTGATTACCCGCCTGATGGGGATCTATGAGGATTATGATGATCTGGAGAAAATCGGTTCTGTCCGCAGCGCCCGCACCTATTTTGTCTTCTGGTCCGAGCAGTGGGACAGCATTTACGCTCACTATGGTCAGTGTGATTATGCCAATATTTACCTGGACCAGATCGATAACCTGAACGGTGTTCTGGGCATCGGCAACACGGTATATTACCGGACCTCCGACCGCAGAGCTCCCCATAATGCCTATACCAGCGGCGAGGGCCTCGCAGCCGGCATCGAGCAGATGGGCTACCGTACGGATCATGAGGCGGATTATGACCGGGGCGTCTTTCTCTTTGCCGATGAGCCGGGGGATGTGACCCTGGACGGCGGAATAAATGCGGAGTATGTGTATCCCGGTTATACGCAGAATGACGCGTATTTTGAGTATGATGCCGAGACCGGTCACTATCTGCGCTACGAGTTCGGAAATCCGCAGATCGATGATATGGATGGTGCACAGGTCTATACGGACAATATCATTATTCAATACTGCGATTGGGAACACTATTTTGAAACCACACCCTACCTGTGGATCAATATCTGGAGCGAGGGGGAGGGCTACTATATCACACAGGGAAAGGCTATACCGATCACCTGGGTGGGCGGCACAGAATATGAGCCTACTTCTTATTACGATCTGGACGGAAATGAGATTGAGCTCAATCCGGGCAAGACCTGGGTATGCACCGTGCTCAACAGCAATCAGGATGATACCGTCATCGAATAAGAATGGCATATTATTGATAAAGAGACTGAATAAAAACTAAAACAGATGTACATAAGAAAAAGATGCAGGTGCCGGGTTCCTCATATGCCGGCGGCATAAGAAGGGGAGCCGCGGCGGTCCTGCCGAGAAATGGAAGAGTGCCTATGCGTATCAAAAAGAGAGGAAGATCCAGTTTCCTGGTTCAGGGAAGCATTCTGGCGGTGGCCGGAATTATTGTCCGGCTGATCGGTCTGGTTTATCGGGTCCCTATGACCAATATTCTGGGGGAAGAGGGGATCGGTGTATATTCAGCTGCCTACCAGATTTACAATATTATTCTGCTTTTGTCTTCCTACAGTCTGCCGCTTGCCGTGTCAAAGCTGGTGGCGGCAAAGCTTGCGGTGCGGGAGTACCGCAATTCCTATCGTGTTTTCACCGGCGCGCTGATTTTTGCCCTGATTGTGGGGGCTGTAGCGGGGACGATAACCTTTGTGGGCGCCGGTTTTTTTGCCCGGACTGTCCTGAACATGCCCGAGGCAGCTACCGCTATCCGCGTGTTGGCTCCCGCCATCTTTTTTATGGCGATTCTGGGTGTGCTCAGAGGCTATTTTCAAGGGCAGGGAACGATGATTCCCACCGCCCTTTCCCAGATATTTGAGCAGATCGTCAATGCCGTGGTCAGTGTGCTTGCGGCCTACTATCTGTTCAACTATGGACTGGACGCCGATCGTATCCACGGCACCAGTATCTATGCCAATGCCTACGGTGCTGCCGGAGGTACCCTAGGGACGCTTCTGGGGGCAGTCACGGCTCTTATCTTCTGTATTGCCGTATATTTCATGTACAGCAAGGTGATTAAGAGGCGTCTTCGCCGGGATAAAAATCCGGCAGTGGACAGCTACGCTGATATCGGCCGGATCCTGGTGATCACGGTGGTCCCGGTGGTAATCAGCTCTGCCGTATATAATATCAGCTCCCTTGTGGATAACAGTGTCTTTGGCTATTATATGGATTCAGCCGGGACGCTGGATGATTATGCCGGTATCTGGGGAGCTTTCTCCGGCAAATATCTGCTGATGGTACATGTGCCGGTGGCTATCGCCACATCTCTGGCCTCGTCGGTGATCCCGGCACTGAGCCAATCCATGGCGCGCCATGAGAGAGCGCAGGTGATGGACAGCATCGATCAGACCATCCGTTTTGCCATGCTGATCGCCATACCGGCAGCGGTGGGACTGGCGGTTCTTTCCGGGCCGGTTATGAATCTTCTGTTCAGCGGCGACAATACGGAGGCCTCCTCCATGATGCTCTGGGGATCCAGCGCCGTGGTGTTTTTCTCTCTGTCCACGGTGACCAACGGTGTGCTGCAGGGAATCAATCATCTGCGTGCGCCGATTACCAACGCGCTGATCTCGCTGGTTATCCATGTGGTTGTACTGGCTGTCCTTTTGTGGGGGCTGGATCTGGGGATCTATGGCGTTGTGGCGGCAAATATCGTTTTTGGCGCCTGCATGTGCGTGCTCAACGCTTTGTCCATCCGCAGAATTATGAACTACCAACAGGAAATCCGCAAGACCTTTTTGCTGCCTCTTTTATCTTCTGCCGTCATGGGCGCAGTAGTCTGGGGGATTTATCAGCTGGTGTACATGGCCGTCAGCAGCAATCTTCTGGCCATTGTGCTGAGCATCCTGATCGGTGTGATCATCTATTTTATCATGCTGCTCTTGTCAAAGTGTCTGGATGAGGCGGAGCTTTATAATCTTCCCTTTGGACGCAGACTGACATCCTTCGGCAGGTGGCTGCATCTTCTGTGAGCTTTCCTGCGCGTACTGCTTTCTTGTGCGGCTTGCTGGGAAAAGCTTCTTGAGATGATTAAAATTTCATATTCAGTTCATACTAGGAATGGGAAGTTTATTCTCATTCCTTTATTTTTTGAGGTGATACGGATATGAAGCGCTTTGCCATATTATTTTCGGCGGCAGCTGTCTTTGTCTGCGTGACAGCGGCCTACTATTTGAGCTACCGTCTGTCCCATGAAGAGCAGGGAGGTGAGCCTCAGACGGCTTCTTTTCTGCAGACTTCTCCGGGCAGAGGAGAATCAGCAGAAGCACTGGAAGCGGGAGACAATTCCGAGATTCTGGTTCACTCCCAGATGGATTATACACTGGAAATCTATGACGTGCAGACAGGCGGCCGGTCGGAAGAAAAACCGCCGGTGCCGGTGGCCATGTATGGGTTAAACCGAGCAGAGCTGATTACCTATCTTAATAATCTTTCGGAACAGGAGAACAAAAATTTGACGGAAACGCAAGTGCGCTACGAATTAATTTCCTTTGCCGAGGATTCCTTTTTCGTGCGCAAGACAGTGACCGTGCCGGAACCGGAATATGTCATTTTTCTGGTGGCGGAGAATGGCTATCTGACAGCCTACACGGGAGATCGGACCGAGGTCTATGAGTACACGCACATTCCGCTGGGAGACTTTCCCCTGGAACAGCAGGCTATGCTGACAGCCGGCATTTATATGGAGACGCTGACCGATTACTATGATTTCCTGGAGACATACAGCAGCTAAACCGGCGGTGTGCCAGGCACTGTGCCTGTATTGCATTTCGTATATAATTATTCAGTATGATAAATAAGCGGCAAAAAAGAGAGAAGGGAAATCGACTATTGTCATTTTCCCTTCTTTTGATTATAATGAGGAAAGAGCGGTGGGAGCAAAACCTGCCGCTGTGCTGTGAAAGGAGAGAAGGATATGGCCAAAAACCGGATCGCCGTCGTGGGCGGCGGAGCGGCGGGGCTTGCGGCAGCCATCACCGCTGCCGGATCGGGCGCCTGCGTCACCGTCCTGGAGCGGGGAGAACGGGTGGGAAGAAAGCTTCTCTCCACAGGAAACGGACGCTGCAATTTCACCCATGCCAATGTCAGTGCAGACAGATATTTTTCCGACTGTCGGGAGACAGTCGAGTATATTATAGGACAGTATCCCACGGAGCGGATCCTTGCTTTTATGGAAAAGATCGGCATTCTGCCGGTTTGCCGGGACGGCTACTATTATCCGGCCAGCAATCAGGCGGCAGCGGTCGTGGACTGTCTGCGCGCCGCCTGTGAAGAACTGCAGGTCCAGATTCAATGCAGCTGTCAGGTAGAAAAAATCACTCCCTTTAAAGGCGGTTTCTTGGTGACGGCAAAGGGGAAGGAGACTTTTTATCATCGAATCATTCTGGCCTGCGGAGGACAGGCAGCTCCCTTTACCGGCTCGGATGGAAACGGCTATGAGCTGGCCGGCCGCCTGGGGCACGGGCTCTCTCCGGTTTTTCCGGCCCTTGCGGGGCTTACAGCAGAAAAAGCCAGATTAAAAGGACTTGCAGGGATACGGGCTGCAGCCAGGGCCTCTCTTTTCGTGGAAGGCCGTTTGGTGGCCGAGGACAGCGGTGAGGTGCAGTTTACGGACCAGGCTGTGTCCGGCATTGTGATTTTCCAGCTGTCTCACCAGGCGCTCGAAGGGATTCGTGCCGGGCGGCGAGCGGAGATTCGGCTCAATTTTCTGCCTCACCAGTCAGAACGGGAGGTTTTGTCCTTCCTTCAGGATAGAAGAAGGCGGCTGGGAGAACGCCCGGCCGAAGAGTGGGGCATCGGTTTCATTCATCGAAAACTCTGGGATCGTCTGCTCAAAGAGGCAGGCTGCCGCCCTGACTGCTTGATGAAGGAGATAAGCGACGCAAATTTTCAGCGGCTCACGCAGCGGCTCACCGCCTTTCGCGTGCCGGTAAACGGCTCTCTGGGGTTTGACCGGGCCCAGGTGACGGCAGGCGGAGTAAATCTGACGGAAACCGAACCGAAAACCTTGGAGTCGCGGATCGTGCCCGGACTCTATCTGGCGGGAGAATTGTTAAATGTGGATGGATTGTGCGGAGGCTACAACCTCCACTGGGCCTGGGCCAGCGGCATGGCTGCCGGGGAAGCTGCAGCCCTGTCACAGTAGAGCATAATAAAGACAAAAGGAAAGGAAGACAATGATCCGAATCTTGCAGTGCAAATGCCGGGTGGATGACAAACGCAGCATGCAGCAGCTGGCGGCGGATTATCTGAAAGTCCCTCGGGAACGGATTCGTCATGTGGATATCCATAAGCGCTCTATCGATGCGCGAAAAAAGCAGGAGGTATTCTATGTCTACTGTCTGGACGTGGAAGCTTCGGGGGAGAGGGAAATACTGCGGAAAAATGAAAAAAGAGGAGTCGTCAAACGGCCCGGCGAAGTCTGGCGATTTTCCATCGGGGGGACTGAGCTGCTCTCCCACCCGCCGGTGATCATCGGCGCCGGTCCCGCCGGTCTTTTTGCCGCCTATGAGCTGGCGCTTTCGGGATATCGCCCGCTGGTCCTTGAACGGGGAAAGCCGGTGGAGGAACGGATGCGGGATGTGGAAGCTTTCTGGCAGAGGGGCATCCTGGACCCGGAATCCAACGTCCAGTTCGGCGAAGGAGGAGCGGGTACGTTCTCAGACGGCAAACTGAACACTATGGTCAAAGACCCTTCCGGCCGAATCCGCCGGGTCCTCTCTGTCTTTGCCGAGTGCGGAGCAGATCCGGCTATCCTCTACGACAGCCGCCCTCATATCGGTACAGACTGTCTGCGGGGCGTCATTCGTCGCCTGCGCGAAAAAATCAGGGAGGCCGGCGGAGAAATACGATTCCAGTGCCGGGTGACGGACTTGGATATTCGGGACGGCGCCCTGCGTGGCCTCATCTATGAAGAAAAAGGAGAGAAAAAGCGGATGGATGCATCCGTCTGTATTCTGGCTGTGGGACACAGCGCCAGAGATACCTTCGAACGGCTTGCTGCCCTGGGCGTGCCCATGACGCCCAAAGCCTTTGCCGTGGGACTGCGCATCGAACATCCCCAGGAG
Source organism: uncultured Lachnospiraceae bacterium (assembly GCA_944380185.1). GTDB lineage: Bacteria > Bacillota > Clostridia > Lachnospirales > Lachnospiraceae > RGIG7193. Next base: position 21,864 of record CALWGV010000043.1, on the reverse strand, counting down.
ATGATTCAGATAAGCCAGTACGGAGACTTTGCCTCGATGCTTCCGCCTGCCCCCTATAAGGTGACGGCACAGACGGCCGGGGGGAGAGGGGTGTATTCGTTCTGTATGTGTCCTGGAGGCACAGTGGTCAATGCCTCCTCCGAGAACGGCTTTCTGGCTGTCAATGGGATGAGCAATCATGCCCGGGACGGCCTAAATGCCAACAGCGCCATTGTCGTCACGGTGCAGCCGGAGGATTTTGCCTCTTTTCAGACGACGGCGTCCTCCCCCGTACTGGCCGGGATGGCTTTTCAGCGCTGGTTGGAAAAAAGAGCCTGGCAGGCGGCCGAGGGGCATGTGCCGGTACAGCTCTATGGAGACTATCTGGCTCGGAGGCCCAGCACAGGGCCAGGAGAAGTTATTCCCGCTATCCGGGGTGCTTTTGCCTATGGCACTGTGCGGGATATCCTGCCCAAAGAGCTGGGAGATGCCATAGCCGAGGGGATTGCGTCCTTCGGCCGGCAGATCCGCGGCTTTGACCGGGAGGATGCGGTTCTCTCCGGAGTGGAGAGCCGGACGTCCTCGCCGGTGCGCATACTGCGCGATGACAACAGAGAATCCGCCGTTAGGGGGCTTTTCCCCTGCGGGGAGGGAGCCGGTTATGCCGGCGGCATCACTTCGGCGGCGGTAGACGGAATACGGACAGCCCAGGAGCTGGCTGCACGTTTTGCCCGCCCGCTCTGATTGCGGCCGGCGCCGTCACAGATAATGACAGACAATGCGACACCATAGACAGTGCACGTCCGACACCCCGCGGACAAAATGAAGGAGGACTAGCAATGACAGAAACGGGACTGATTCTGGAGGGCGGAGCCCGCAGAGGCGTTTTTACCTCGGGCGTACTTGACTTTTTCATGGAAAAAGGACTGTATCTGCCTTATGTAGCCGGCGCTTCCGCCGGTGCCTGCAATGCCATAGACTACGTTTCCCGGCAAATCGGCCGTACCAGGGACTGTATGATTCCCAAGGATCGCTCGGAGAGCTATGTGAGTCTGGGCAAGACGCTGCGCAAACATACACTTTTCGATATGGACATGGTTTTTGACGAGTTTCCCCGCAAGACCTACCCTTTTGACTTTGATACATATTTTCACTCGCCGATGAAGTGTGAGATCGTCGTTACCAACTGCCTGACCGGCAAAGCGGAATATCTGGATGACCGAAAGGATCCGGACCGTCTCTTGAAAATTGTCCGCGCTTCCAGCAGTCTGCCGGTACTGACCAAAATCGTGGATGTGGACGGCATCCCCTACTGTGACGGCGGTGTAGCTGATCCGATTCCTCTGTTTCATGCCATGAGGGCGGGTTACCGCAGAAACATAGTTGTACTCACCAGAGGGCACGGCTACCGCAAGGCCTACTCGGCCAGAGCTCACCGAGTCTATCAGGTGGCGCTTCGCCGTTATCCCGAGCTTCGCCGCATGCTGGATACCCGTCATCTTGCCTACAATAAGCTGATGGAGTATCTGGAGCAGCAGGAGAGGGAGAATACCGGGCGGGTCCTGGTATTTAGGCCTGAGCTTCCCACTATAGGGCGGGCAGAGCAGAACAAGGACAAACTCAACGCCTTCTATCTCCACGGCTATCATATGGCCAGAGAGCGCTGGGACGAGGTGAGGGCTTTTGTGGAAGGCTGACGGTAGCCGCGAGGAAAGACAAGGAAAGGGAAGAAAAATGACAGAGCAGGAGATAAAGAGAATCAACGAACTCTACCACAAATCCAAAGCGGAGGGACTGACCACCGAGGAGGTGATCGAGCAGGCAAATCTGCGGCAGATGTATATTCAAGCTATCCGCAGCAATCTGCGGGGCAATCTGGAAAACATCAGCATAAAAGAACCAGACGGCACCATCCGACCTCTGCGCAAAAAAGTCTGATGACGTTTGCAATTCGCCAGAAGCTGTGATAGAATTACCCATAAGACGAAAGGATTAGCATACGGATGGAAAATATGACAAATTTCGCCGGTGGCCTCGGAGCACCTTCGGCGCCGGAAACGGAACCGGACCGGCAGTTTTACTATATGGATCTGTGCAGGGAGCTGGTTTCCGCCAGAGCGCTGGAGTTAGGACGTCCCCTTACGGCCAGCGTCCAGACCTTTGGCTGCCAGATGAATGCCAGAGATTCAGAAAAACTGCTGGGAATTTTGGAGCAGATCGGCTTCGTGCCCAGGGAGGATGAGGATGCCGACCTGGTGCTCTACAATACCTGCACAGTCCGCGACAATGCCAATCAGAGAGTTTACGGCCGTCTGGGCTATGTGCACAGCTTGAAAAAGAAAAACCCGGATATGCTCATCGCCCTGTGCGGCTGCATGATGCAGGAGGAGGCCGTTATCGAGAAAATCCGCAGAAGCTATCGCTTTGTGGATATCATCTTCGGCACGCACAATATCTATAAGCTGGCGGAGCTTCTCTACCGCAGACTGACCGGCGGCGGTATGGTGATAGATGTCCAGAAGGAAGCCACCGCAGTGGTGGAGTCCCTGCCTGTGGATCGCAAATATCCATACAAATCCGGCGTAAATATCATGTACGGCTGTGATAATTTCTGCAGCTACTGCATTGTCCCCTATGTGCGGGGACGCGAACACAGCCGCCGTCCTGAAGAGATTATCGAGGAGATCGAAAGACTGGTGGCTGACGGCGTCGTGGAGGTTATGCTTCTGGGGCAGAATGTAAACTCTTACGGCAAAAAACTGGAAAATCCTATCACCTTTGCCGAACTTTTGCGGAGAGTGGAGAAGATAGATGGATTAAAGCGCATCCGTTTTATGACCTCCCACCCCAAAGATCTCTCCGATGACCTGATCGCTGTCATGAGAGACTCGCAGAAAATCTGCCGCCATCTGCACCTGCCGCTCCAGTCAGGCAGCTCTCGTCTGCTGCGCCTGATGAATCGCCATTATGACAAGGAACAGTATCTGGCCCTGGCGGAAAAAATCCGCCGGGAGATTCCCGATATTTCTTTGACTACCGATATTATTGTGGGCTTTCCGGGAGAGACCGAGGAAGATTTCGCAGATACGCTGGATGTAGTGCGCCGTGTTCGTTACGACAGTGCCTTTACCTTCCTCTATTCCAAGAGGACCGGCACTCCGGCAGCGGCCATGGAGGATCAGATTCCCAAAGAAGTGGCACAGGCCCGCTTTGACCGTCTTTTGGCTCTGGTATCCCAGATTTCACGGGAGATGAGCGCCAGAGACACGGGCCGAGTGATGGAGGTTTTGGTGGAGGGAATAGACAGCCAGCATGAAGGTCTGGTGACAGGGCGGCTCAGCAACAATGTCATGGTACACTTCCCCGGTTCCGGGGAGCTCATCGGACAGATCGTCCCGGTGCGGCTTTTGGAGTCCAGAGGATTTTATTATATGGGAAGAATGGAAGAGCAGTGAGATGACCAGGATACATAAGAAAAAGCGATACCGTGAAAATACAGGTAAGGGAGGACGAGCAGGCTTGATTCTGGCTTGCCTGTTTATGGTGGTTTGCCTTTCTGCCTGCAGTGCTTCGCCGGATGACGGGGCAAATCACGACAGCACAGAGAGAACAGCCGCTGCTGATTCTTTGGCCCAGGCTGATGCCGATGCCAGAGGAGCGGAAGAGGGAGTTGGAGCCGAAAACGGCTTTCCGGCGCAATCCGCCGGAGAGGAACAGCAGGAAGAAGCCCCGGAGGCTGTCTCCCTGAGCGTAAAGGAACAGCTTACGGTGGGAGACGAACCCAGAGACGGCTGGGTCATCGCTTTTGAAACCCTCAATGTACGCCGCTTCTGTTACGCACAAGCTACCGTTGTCGGAAGCTTTGCCGCAGGTCAGCAGATCACTGTCACCGGACCTGAGGTCTATGGTTTTTATCCGGTTACCGGCACCGATGCACAGACAGGTCAGCAGATCGAAGGCTACTGCAGCGCCGACTATATCTCTCTGATGGGATATACGGAGGATGCGGTACAGCTGGATGTGGCACTCTATAAACAGACCGACGGCCGCTGGGGAGACCTCTATCTGGGCGAATCAACCCACACTATGGCGGAGATCGGCTGTACCACCACTTGTTTTGCCATGTGTGAATCTTATCTCACCGGTACGGAGATCCTTCCCGATCAGATGGCGTCGCAGCTGATCTATTCGGGGGAGGGCAATCTCTATTGGCCGGAAGACTATTATCAATATTACGGGACGGATTATCTGGTGAAGATCTACCAGAAACTTCATCAGGGAATTCCTGTGCTGATCGGCTCCCGCCGAACGAGCGGCAGCCAGCACTGGGTACTGGTGACCGGCTTTGATCCGGGGGACAAGGAGATCGATTCCGCCTCAGATCTTTCTGCCGCTGATTTCGTGATCAATGACCCCGGCTCGGGACGCACCTCTCTGGATCAGTTTTTCCGGGATCTTCCCCGTTATATCAAAATCGCTTATTATATCGGTCAGTAGACGCTTATGAGGGGCGCTGCGGCCAGCCGGCTGCCGGACGGGCAGGATGGCTGCGGCAGCCCTCTTGTTTTCACGGAGGAATAAATTGTGGCGCTTTCACCAATGATGCAGCATTACCTTGAAACAAAGAGACAATATCCGGACTGCATACTGTTTTACCGGCTGGGAGACTTTTACGAAATGTTCTTTGAGGATGCAGAGACAGTCTCCCGCGAGCTGGAACTTACGCTGACTGGCAAAGACTGCGGCCTGGCCGAACGGGCTCCCATGTGCGGTGTTCCCTATCACGCCGCCGAGAATTACCTGAACCGCCTGGTACAAAAGGGCTATAAAGTGGCTATTGCCGAGCAGATGGAGGACCCCAAGCTGGCCAAAGGACTGGTAAAACGCGAGGTCATCCGGGTGGTTACGCCGGGCACTATTTTGAGCGGCCAGGCGTTGGATGAGACCCGCAACAACTACATTATGGCCATTGTCATGCTGGAGCAGACCTTTGGCATCGCCACGGCGGATGTGAGTACGGGAGAGTTTTTGCTGACGGAGGTAGACTCCCTGCGGGCTCTGCAGGATGAGATCATGAAGTTTACACCGGCTGAAATTCTCTGCAATAACGCATTCTGTATGAGCGGTCTCGATTTTGATGAATTGAAAGGGCGGATTCACACGCTGATCACCACGCTGGAAGCCCGCTACTTCGATGACGAGCGCTGCAGCGAAACCCTTTGCGCCCATTTCCACGTGCAGTCTCTGGATGGTCTGGGGCTCTCGGATTTTCCCACCGGGACGGTGGCGGCCGGTGCGCTTATGCAGTATCTCAACGAAACCCAGAAGAACTCTCTGGCCCATCTGTCGCGGATACAGATTTACCGCACCGGCGGTTTTATGATTCTGGACACTTCCACCAGGCGCAACCTGGAGCTGCTGGAGACACTGCGCGAGAAGAACAAGCGGGGTTCTCTGCTGTGGGTTCTGGACCGGACCCGCACGGCTATGGGGGCCAGACTTCTCCGCAGCTTTATTGAACAGCCGCTCTTGGACAAAAAGGAGATTTTGGCGCGCTATGACGCCATCGACGCGCTGAATCAGAATTATATTGCCCGTGAGGAGATCCGGGAGTATCTGGGGCCGATCTATGATCTGGAGCGTCTGATCAGCCGGATCACTTATCAGAGCGCCGGAGCCAGGGATCTGACGGCCTTTGGCCGTTCTATCGATATGCTGCCCCACATCAAAGAGCAGCTGTCTCAGTTTTCCGGCGGTATACTCGGGCAGCTGTATGATGACCTGGACTGCCTTACGGATCTGGCCAAATTGATCCATGCCTCCATCGTTGATGACCCGCCGATTATTGTCCGTGAGGGCGGTCTTATCCGGGACGGCTATAACGAGGAGGTGGACAAGCTTCGCGCGGCGAAAACGGACGGGAAAAAATGGCTGGCCGAGCTGGAGGAAAAGGAGAAGGAGGCCACCGGCATCAAAAATCTGCGCATCCGCTTCAACAAGGTCTTTGGCTATTATCTGGAAGTTACCAATTCGTTCAAGGATCTGGTGCCGGACCGGTATATCCGCAAGCAGACCCTGACCAATGCCGAGCGCTATACAACGCCGGAGTTAAAGGAGCTGGAGGATGTGATCCTGGGAGCGGAGGACAAACTCTATGTGCTGGAGTACAACCTGTTCTGTCAGGTCCGCGATCAGATTGCCTCCCAAGTGGTGCGCATCCAAAAGAGCGCAAAGGCCATCGCCTGCCTGGACGTGCTGGCTTCTCTGGCCATAGTGGCCGAACAGAATAACTATGTCCGCCCCTCCATCAATGAGAAGGGCGTCATCGAGATCAAGGACGGACGCCATCCGGTGGTGGAAAAGATGATCCGCGATGATCTCTTTATCGCCAACGATACTCTGCTGGACAACAACCGCAACCGAATCGCCGTGATCACAGGCCCAAACATGGCCGGCAAATCCACTTATATGCGCCAGGTTGCCCTGATCACGCTGATGGCTCAGATCGGTTCTTTTGTCCCGGCATCCAGCGCCAACATCGGCATCTGCGACCGGATCTTTACCCGTGTGGGCGCTTCCGATGATCTGGCCAGCGGTCAGAGCACATTTATGGTGGAGATGACCGAGGTGGCCAATATTCTGCGCAACGCCACCCGCAACAGCCTGCTGATTCTGGACGAGATCGGACGAGGAACCAGCACTTTTGACGGTCTGAGCATCGCCTGGGCCGTGATCGAATATATCAGCAGCACCAAGACGCTGGGAGCCAAAACTCTCTTTGCCACGCATTACCACGAGCTGACGGAGCTGGAGGGGACGCTGAGCGGCGTCAACAATTACTGTATAGCCGTCAAAGAGCTGGGGGACGATATTGTCTTTCTGCGCAAAATCATCCGCGGCGGCGCCGACCGCAGCTACGGCATACAGGTGGCCAGACTGGCAGGTATTCCGGAGCCGGTGATTGCCCGCGCCAAAGAGCTGGCCGAAGAACTCTCCGACGCAGATATCACGGTGCGCTCGCGGGAAATCGCCCACACGAAATCGGCTCCCGCCAAAAAGGTAGTTCATCTGGACGAGGTGGATCTGGAGCAGATGTCTCTTTTTGATACAGTAAAGGAGGACGACATCCTGAAAGAGCTGCAGGAAATGGAGCTCTCCTCCATGACACCAATCGACGCGCTGAATACCCTTTACCGGCTTCAGAACACCCTGAAAAACCGCTGGCAGAACGCAAGCTCGGCCGCTGCAAAAAAAACAGGGAATTAAGCAAACAAGAAAATAAGCAAAACGACAAAGTTAAGCAAACAAAAAATCAAGATACCAGGAAAGAGTAGACAGACATGGGAAAAATCTCAGTTCTTGACCAGGATACCATCAATCAGATTGCGGCAGGTGAAGTCATCGAGCGCCCCTCCTCCGTAGTTAAGGAGCTGGTGGAAAATGCCATGGATGCCGGTGCCACCGCCATCACCGTAGAAATTCGGGACGGCGGAATCGATTTCATCCGGGTTACCGACAACGGCAGCGGCTTTCTCCGTGAGGATATTCCGCTGGCTTTTCTGCGCCATTCCACCAGCAAAATTCGCGGTGTGGAGGATCTGCTGTGTATAGGCTCTCTGGGCTTTCGCGGTGAAGCCCTCTCCAGTATTGCCGCCGTGGCAAAGGTGGAGCTTGTGACCTGCGCCTCCGGTCAGACTGTGGGCAGCCGCTACCGGATCGAGGGGGGAGCGGAGATAGACCTGCAGGAGGTCGGCGCTCCGGAAGGCACCACCATCGTCGTTCGGGATCTCTTTTACAATACGCCGGTCCGGCGCAAATTTTTGAAATCGTCAGCCGCAGAAGGCGCCTACATCAGCGACCTGATGCAGCGTCTGGCTCTGTCTCATCCGGACGTGTCCTTCCGCATGATCGTCGGTGGGCAGACAAAGCTTCATACGGCGGGCAGCCATAATCTGAAGGACATCATCTATTCTGCCTTCGGCCGGGAAGTGGCAGCCAATTTGATTTCTCTGCATGCAGAGGGCAATATTCTGTCTGTCCAGGGCTATATTGGCAAGCCGCTGATTGCCAGGGGAAACCGCAGCTATGAGATCTATTTTATCAATGGCCGTTATATCCGCAGCAATATCATCAACAAGGCTATTGAAGACGGCTATAAAGGCTTTCTGATGCAGCACAAATATCCGCTGACGGTTCTTCATCTGCGCGTGGAGCCGGAATTTTTAGACGTAAATGTTCATCCTACCAAAATGGAACTGCGCTTCAGGGGAGAGCAGGAGATCTACAGCTTTCTGACGCAGGCGGTCCGCGACGCCCTGTTCGGCAGGGAACTGATCCCCAAAGCAGAGCTCCCCGAACCGCCCCGTCCCGTCGCCGGCGCCGAAAGCGGCCTGTCTGCCGGAAAGGATTCCCCGGTGGAAAAGGAGAGCCGTGGGGAGGTAAAAAAAGATGCGGGCAGGGAGAGTGTTCTCCGGCGTGAGAGCGTGCCGGAGCCTTTTGAAACGCACCGCCTGGAGGCTTTAAAGCTGGCTCCTCCTTTGGCGTCTCCCCGGAATCCGGATGTGCTCCGGGAAACTGCCGCCTATGGCGCCGGGACTGCCGAGATCCATGAGGCGCAGAAATCACAGGAGATGCAGCCGCAAGCGCAGGAAGCAAAGGAGAAGACGGCAAAGGAGAAGGCGGTAGAGGATATCGTCTACACCCAGCAAAACCTGTTTGAAGAGCGGCTGATCACGCCTGAGAACAAGCCGCAGTTCCGTCTGATCGGCCAGCTTTTCGACACCTACTGGCTGCTCCAGGCCGGCAAAGAGTTTCTGATTATCGATCAGCACGCTGCTCATGAGAAGGTACTCTATGAGAGAACCATGGAACGGCTCTCCCGGGAGACGATTCCCGCTCAGCAGTTAGCTCCTCCGCTGATTTTAACGCTGTCTCCTCTGGAGAGGGAAACAGTGGAAAGCAATCGCGCGATTTTCGAAAAAATGGGCTTTTCCATAGAGCCCTTCGGCGGGCGAGAGTACGCTGTCTACAGCGTGCCGGACCATTTGTTTGGCATAGCGGACCGGGATCTTCTGACGGAAATGATCGACGAGCTGTCCGCAGAAGGGGGAAGAGCAACGCTTACCCTCCTCACGGAGCGCGTCGCCTCGGCCTCATGCAAGGCTGCCGTTAAGGGCAACAGCCAACTGTCCTTCGCAGAGGCAGATGAGCTTTTGTCGGAGCTGCTGACCCTGAAAAATCCTTATACCTGCCCTCACGGCAGACCGGTGATCATCTCCATGAGCCAATATGAACTGGAGAAAAAATTTAAAAGAGTTCTCTAATTCATCCGGGATATCCGTTACTCATCTGTTTTTGACATTTTAAAGTACAGCATAAAGAAATACAGTGGAAAAGAGGATGAAAGACATGTCTGACAACAGTGAACAACGCAATCGACACAAAGCAGACCATGGGCAGACGGCGGCAGTCGCCATGACAGAAGGCTCCATCGCCGGAAGTCTGATACGTTTTGCCGTCCCCCTGTTTCTAGGACAGCTGCTGCAGCAGTTTTATAATATGGCCGACGCCTGGGTGGTCGGCAATTTCGTAGACAACAATGCTTTTGCTGCCGTCAGCTCAGGCGGCAATCTGACCAATTTGATTATCGGTTTTTTCAACGGAATTGCCATTGGCGGAGGCGTAGTCATCTCCCGGTATTACGGCGCAGAGGACGAAAAAAATGTTCAGAGGGCTATACACACGAATTTCCTCTTTGGCATTTTTGCCTCCATCGTGGCAACGGCGATCGGACTTCTGCTGGTGCCGCAGATTTTGCGTCTGATGAATACGCCGGAGGAGGTGCTCCCCAACTCCCTGATTTACTTTCGTATTTATTTTGCCGGTGTGAGTACGGTAGTCCTCTATAATATCTGCATGGCCGTTATGCGCGCGCTGGGTGACAGTCTGCATCCGCTCTACTATCTGATTATCTCCACACTGACCAATGTGGTTTTGGACCTGCTCTTTGTGGCCGTCTTTCACTGGGGGGTGGGAGGAGCGGCGATCGCCACGGTGATTGCACAGGGCCTGAGTACCGTACTGTGCATTGTGCGGATGTGCCGGCTGAAGGATTACACCCGCCTGGATTTCCGCAAGCTGCGTTTTCACAGGGATATGATGCTGAAGGTTATCCGCCAGGGCCTGCCCACGGGAATTCAGAACTCCGTCATCAGTGTGGGCAATCTGGTCGTGCAGACCAACATCAATTCCTTTGGCGCCTACGCCATGTCCGGCCACGGCGCCTACTCAAAGGTGGAGGGCATTGTCTTTCTGCCGATCACCAGTATGTCCATGGCTCTTCCCACTTTTATCAGCCAGAATTTGGGCGCCAAAAAGTACGGCCGGGCCAAGAAGGGAGCGGTTTTTGGCATTCTGTCCGGCATGATTCTGGCAGAGCTGGTGGGCGTCGCGTTCTTCTTCGGCGCGCCCTATGCCCTGCGGTTTTTCGTGGACTCGGCGGAAGCTATAGCCTATGGTACCATTCACGTCCGAACCGTCTGCCTGTTTTTCTTCCTGCTGGCATTTTCACACTGTGCCGCCGGCGTGCTGCGCGGATGCGGAAAATCCTTTATCCCGATGATTACCATGCTGGCTTTCTGGTGCGGCGTGCGAATCGTCTATGTGACTATCGCGCTGAAAATCTTCCCGGTGTTTCAGACGATATCCTGGGCCTATCCTCTGACCTGGTTTTTGAGCTCAACGGTGTTTTTGCTTTTCCTGCTTAAATCGGACTGGACCAAGGGACTGGAAGCATGACATGCCCAGGCGGACATTTTGTACAGGTTGTACAGGCGCCTGTATTTAAGATTTGTATTGAATTCGATACGGTATGTGAAAGAAAAGGGCTTGTCTTCCCGATGGCGGGACAGTATAATAATGGCAGGACTTAAGTCTATTAGGAGGTTTTTATGAACGTTTCAGATTCCATACGCTATATTGGTGTATATGACGATACCATCGATTTGTTTGAGGGTCAGTATCCGGTTCCCCGGGGTATTTCTTATAATTCATACCTGATTCTGGACGAGAAAGTGGCTCTTATGGATACGGTGGATCACCGTGCCACGGATGAATGGCTTTCCCATCTGACAAAGACGCTGGCCGGCCGGAAAATTGATTACCTGGTCGTCTCTCACATGGAGCCGGATCACGCCGGGAGCCTGCAGAAGATTGCTGAGCTTTATCCGGAGATGACTATCGTGGGCAATGCCAAGACTTTTCCGATGATTTCTCAGTTTTTCCCGCTGGACTTAAGCGGGAGAACGCTGGTGGTAAAGGAGGGAGATACCCTCTCCCTGGGCGAACATACGCTGACCTTTACGATGGCCCCCATGGTTCACTGGCCCGAGGTGATGATGTCCTATGAGTCAAAAGAAAAGATTGTCTTTTCGGCGGACGCCTTTGGACGCTTCGGCGATCCGGAGTCCACAGAGGAGTGGACCTCTGAGGCCAGACGCTATTTCATCAATATTGTGGGCAAATACGGCGCACAGGTTCAGGCCGTGTTAAAAAAGCTGGGTGGTCTGGATGTATCAGCGATCTGCCCTCTGCATGGTCCTGTCCTTAAGGACAATCTGGGATTTTATATCGGGCTTTACGATACCTGGAGCAGCTATCGCCCTGAGGAAGAAGGGGTGCTGGTGGCGTATGCTTCCATCCATGGCCATACGGCCGAAGCGGCTGCCTATCTGGCCGGACAGCTGGAGGCCAAAGGAGAAAAGGTCTGCCTGATGAATTTGGGCCGCGCCGATCTGTCCGAGGCTGTAGCCCAGGCATTTCGCTTTGACCGGATGGTGCTGGCCTGCTCCACCTACGACGGCGGCATCTTTACGCCGATGGATGCTTTCCTGCACAGACTGCAGGCTAAATCCTATCAGAACCGCACAGTTTACCTGATTGAGAACGGTACCTGGGCTCCTATGGCTGCCAAACAGATGAGGGCTGCTCTGGAGCAGATGAAGAATATCACCATAGCTGAACCGGTGATTACCATTCGCTCGGCGATGAATGATACCGTGAAAGAGAAGCTTGCCGCGCTGATCTGATCAAAAACATTCGCGACAGCTGACCGGAAGTAAACAAGGGGACGGAGAGTATGGAAAAAGAAAACGAAAGAAATATACAGTCCGGCAAGACCGGCAGCCGTGCCGGTGCAGAGATGAAAATTGACCCGGAGGAGATTAAGAGGGATTTAGACAGCGGCAGAGCTTTTCGGCGGGGAAACCGATACCCCTACGCCGTGTTTATCATCTGTGCTTCGGCTGCCCTCGGCCATCTGTTGGGCACCTATGTCTTTCATGATGCTCTCACCTGTACGTCGGTGGGGATGGTGGCCGGCATCGTCCTATCCGTTATATATGGGAGATTCGTCTACAAAGACAACGCTTCGGAGAGTGAGAAGGCTTGAAGCCGTCAGGCCGCTGCGATCAGGCACCAAAAGGTGCTTCCTTGCGGCGGCTTGTCGTATATTTCTATATAGGGGGAATGAAAAATGGCTAACTGGGAAACATCGCTGAGCGGTTCTTTCGATGAAATTCTAAACAAGATCGAACGCGGAATCATGGAGGGCAGCGTATCGGCTTCGCTGGAGGCTTGCAGTGACTTTCGCAGCGGGAAAGCCCGCTGCAGCGTGCGGGTTTTTGAACGCTACAGTTTTTCCGGCAGCAATCGGCTGAGCCTGAGTGTCACCCTTTTTCAGGGCGAAACGGGACCGATACAGCTATGCGCCGTAGCTTCCGGAGGAAGTCAGGCCGTGTTCTGGAAGATCAACACCTGGGGGGAGGAGACGTTTCTGGATAAGCTGAAGGACATCCTGCTCCAGTCCTGACAGACATCAGCAAGAGCGATATTTATAAATTGAGAAAGAGGAATAGAGTATGACGACAAAACAGCGCGCCTATTTAAAAAGTCTGGCTATGACCATGGAGCCTGTGGCTCAGATCGGCAAATCCAGTCTGACGGAGGAGGGATTGAAGGGTATAGATGAGGCACTGGAGGCCAGAGAACTGGTCAAGGTTGCCGTGCTGAAGAACTGCCTGGATGATCCCAGAGAAATCGCCGAGGCTGCCGCAGATAATCTTCGGGCGGAGGTGGTGCAGGTGATCGGACGAAAGATCGTGCTTTACCGCCAGGCGAGACAGAAGGAAAAACGTAAAATCGTGCTTCCCCACTGACAGAAAGGGTGTGAGGATTATGGCAGATAAACGCGTGGGAATCATGGGCGGAACCTTTGATCCGATTCATCTGGCACATTTGCGGCTTGCCAAGTGCGCCTATGAACAATACGATTTAAAGACAGTGGTGTTTCTTCCGGCAGGAGATCCGCCGCACAAAACGGACCATCTGGTTGCACCTGCCTACAGAAGACTGGAAATGCTTAAGCTGTGTATTCGTGACTATCCCCAATTTCAGATCTCGGAGTATGAGCTTGAAAAACAGGGATACTCTTATACGGCGGAGACGCTGGAATATTTTACACAGGTATATCCGGAAATGGAATTCTATTTTATTATCGGTGCGGATTCTCTCTTCGAGCTGGACAGCTGGTATGCTCCTGAACGCTGTCTGGCAAAGGCTACTTTTCTGGTGGGCAACCGTCTGGGACGCAGCGAGGAAGAGATTGACCGGCAGATTCAATATCTGACGCAGCGCTATGGCGGAATCATCGAGAAGGTAAATATGCCGGGAATGGAAATTTCGTCCAGCGATATCCGTGAGCTGCTCAGCAAAGGACAGGATGCCTCCCATTATCTGCATCCTGCCGTCAACGAATACATCAAGCAAAACCATCTCTATTATCAGGGCCCGGTAGAAAATCTGACGATGATCGTAAAGAAAAGACTGCCGGCGGGGCGTTTTCTGCACACCCTGGGAGTAGTGGAGACCGCACAGAATCTGGCCTCCAAGTATGGAGCCGATGTGGATAAGGCCAAGGTCGCGTCGCTGCTTCACGATATTGCCAAGCCTCTCTCGGTTGATGAACTCATCGCTGTCTGCGAGAAGGGCGGCGAGCCGGTGACCGAAGAAGAGTTGGCCGGCGTCAAGGTCCTGCATGCCAAGGCGGGAGCCATCATGGCGAGAGACGAGTTTCATGTGGCGGATAAAGAAATCCTGGATGCCATCCGTTACCATACCACAGGACGTCCCGGCATGTCGCTGCTGGAGAAAATTATCTTTATTGCCGACTTTATTGAGCCTGGCCGCTCCAAGGCGCCCAATCTGGATCGGATCCGCAAGGAGGCTGGGCTGGATTTAAACCGCTGCGTCTGCATGATCGCCCGGGATACGCTCCAGTATCTGCGGGAGAGCGGAGCTCATGTGGACAGTAGAACCGAAGAGACCTACGAATACTATAAATCGATCACCAATCTGCACCTGTAGGATGAGAGAGACCGGCGGCAGTCATCACAGCGCCGGAAAAGATCAGGAAAGGAGAAGAATAACAAGAAAATGAACAATCAGCAGGCTAAAGAGATGGCACGCCTGGCTTACAAGGCGTTGGACGACAAAAAAGGGGAGGACATTGCCGTCATTGATATCAGCGGGGTATCTGTTCTGGCTGACTATTTTATCATAGCCGGCGGGAGTAATGCCAGACAGGTTCAAGCTATGGCCGACCAGGTGGAAGAGGATCTGGGAAGAGCCGGTTATCCCTGCCGCCAGGTGGAGGGATATCAGGCCGGCCAGTGGATTCTGCTCGATTTTGGCGATCTGGTGGTCCATGTGTTTTCCCGTGAGGACCGCCGGTTCTATGATCTGGAGCGCATCTGGCGTGACGGAAAATTTCTGACCAAGGAGGATCTTTTGTAAGATGAAGCTTCTGATTGCATCGGACATTCATGGGTCGGCCTATTATGCGGAAAAGCTGCTGACTGCCTTTGATCAGGAAAAGGCGGATCGCCTTTTTCTGCTGGGCGACGTTCTCTATCACGGCCCCCGCAATGATCTTCCCCGGGATTATGAGCCCAAAAAGGTGATTGCGATGCTGAATGAGCGCCGGGATAAAATATTCTGTGTCCGCGGCAACTGTGATACCGAGGTGGACCAGATGGTACTGGAGTTTCCTCTGCTGGCGGATTATGCTGTTGTGGAGGTGGCCGGCCATCTGATGTATGCTTCTCATGGACATAAATTTACTCCGCAGAATCTCCCCCTGCAGGCCGGAGACATTTTTATTCAGGGACATACCCATGTACCCTGCTGCAAAAAATATGGAGAGATTTTGTGGCTCAATCCGGGCTCCGTGGCGATTCCCAAAGAAAATTCTCATCACCAGTATATGATCTGCGAGGACGGGCAGTTTATCTGGAAAGATTTTGCCGGCTCCGTACTTCATCACTATTTGCTGGACGAGAAGTAGCGGTATAAAAGCAGGCCATCCATGATGATTTGCCTATTCTGCAAACCATGGATGGCCTGTCTTTATATCAGATACTTGCGGACAAGGCTTCAGATGGTGAGACGCAGCAGTCCGATGACTCTGCCCAGAATCCGGATTTCACCATTCACAATAATCGGATCCATGAAATCATTCTCCGGCTGCAGACGTATATGATCCTTCTCCCGGAAAAAGCGTTTTACCGTGGCGGAATCGTCAATCAGCGCCACGACAATCTGACCATTATCCGCAGTGGATGTCTCCGCGCAGATAACCTGGTCGCCATCCAGAATTCCTGCATTGACCATGCTGTCACCGTGGACATTGAGCATAAAGGTGGGCTTATTGGGAAGAAGCTCGGCAGGAATGGGGTAATACCCCTCGATATTTTGCTCGGCCAGGGTGGGCAGACCTGCCGCTACATTGCCGAGAATAGGAATATTGACCAGTTCTCTGCGCTGCAGGCCAAACTCGTCGTCCAGTATCTCTATGGTGCGGGGTTTGGTAGGATCGCGGCGGATATATCCGTTCTTCTCCAAAGTCTCCAGATGGGAGTGGACAGAGGAGGTGGATTTAAGACATACAGCCTCGCATATTTCGCGCACGGAAGGCGGATAGCCCTTGGACAGTATGCAGTCTTTGATAAATTCCAGGATTTCCTGCTGCTTGGCCGTAATTTTACCCTGTGTCATATATGTACCTCTCATTCTGGCGGATGTCCGTTTTTCTTCTTTCTTATCCTACCATACCGCAGAGAAAAATGCAAACGAATGTTCGCATTTTTTTGAAAAACGGTTGACAAACACTTGTTCGGGTGCTATGCTGAATGCAGAAAGAACATGTGTTCGCAACATACGTTCGATACGGAGGTACATAGGATGAAGAGGCGTCTGGTTATTTTGTTTTTGGTGGTTTTCTGCGCAGTGGTTTTTTCGGGCGGCCTGCTGGCCCATGCACAGGAGAGGAGAGAGGCGTCCCCTGCATGTTATAAGTATTACACCAGTATTCAGGTAGAGTCAGGCGATACACTGTGGGATATCGCCGGCAGATATATGGAAGGCGGTACCGCTACCCGCCAGGAATACATACAGGAGCTTATGGAGCTGAATGGTCTGAGCGGAGAGCAGATCATGGCAGGCCAGTATCTTACGGTGATCTATTATTCCCCTGAGTATAAATGACGCCGAAGTACCGCCGGTATTCACAGGCGGCCATATATGCCGCCTGTTCCCAGTTTCCGTTCCCTTGACAATATTCTGGTATTTCATTACAATAGGGTATATTGCCGGAGTTATTGCATTGGCGGGCGCAGGCACAGACATCGTCTTCGGCCCGCAGGGAGGAAAGATTATGACAGAGACGAATACAGTGCGCATCGCCATTCTGGGTCTGGGGACTGTGGGCGGCGGTGTCTATCAACTGTTTCAGGCGCAGAAGGATTCCCTGGAGGCTAAGACAGGTCTGAAAGCAGAGATCGCGGCTATTTTGGTACGTGACAGGACAAAGGCCAGAGAGGGTGTAGATTCTGCCCTGCTTACCGATAATTTTGACGACATCCTTCACGATGATACCATTGATATCGTGGTGGAGGTGATGGGAGGCATTGAGCCGGCCCGCACATATATCACGGAATCTCTCACTGCGGGGAAGAATGTGGTGACAGCCAATAAAGATTTGATGGCTGTCCACGGCGGAGAGCTTCTGGATCTGGCCCAGGAGGTAGGACGGGATCTCCTTTTTGAGGCGTCCGTTGCGGGAGGAATACCGATTATTCGTCCGATGAAGCAATGCCTGGCAGGAAACCGCATTACCGAGGTGATGGGCATTGTCAATGGCACTACCAATTATATTTTGACACAGATGGACGAAGCGGGGATGGATTTCGCAGATGCTCTGGCTATGGCTACTGAGCTGGGCTATGCCGAGGCGGATCCCACCGCTGATATTGAAGGGTATGATGCCGGCAGAAAGCTGGCGATTCTGGCATCCATCGCTTTTCATTCCCGGGTCACTTTTTCCGATGTCTATACGGAGGGTATATCTCATGTCACCGCTGCGGATATCCGCTATGTCAGAGATATGGGGTCCGTTATCAAACTGGTAGCCACAGCCCGCGAGACGGAAAAAGGAATTGAGGCCAGTGTTCAGCCCATGCTGCTGCCGGCGCATCACCCCCTTGCTTCAGTAAAAGATGTGTTCAATGCCATTTTTGTCCATGGGGATGCTGTGGGTGACACGATGTTTTACGGCCGCGGAGCCGGTCGTTTTCCCACTGCCAGCGCTTGTATGGGGGATATAATTGATGTGATGCGCAATATCCGTTTTTATTGCACCGGGCGTATCGGCTGCGGATGTTACCGCCATGTTCCGATTCGTCCGATGGAGGAGACAGAGCAGCGATATTTTCTCCGAATGCAGGTACTCGATCGCCCGGGTGTGTTGGCTTCCATCGCCAGCGTACTGGGAAAATACGGCGTCAGCATTAAGCGGGTAGCGCAGAAGCCTACTGCGGACGATCAGGCTGAATTGGTTCTGATCACCGATCAGGTGAAGGAAAAAGACTTTTTTAAGGCGGTGGATAAATTTAAGTCCATGGCAAATATGATCCGCGAGATTTCCAGCCTGATCCGCGTATATGAATAATTGTTTACTTTAAAGTTTTCTGTTCCTTCTGCCTAGACAAACAGTGCTGCGATAAACACAGCGGCGCAGGCACCCAGAGAGACCTTGAAGAGGTTCCCATCCACATAGGCAATGATCGCCCCGGTGATAAATCCTGCCCAGGCTGACACGGGGCTGGAGGTGGCCGACAGAATGGCCGGGAAAGTCATGACGGCCAGCGTCACGTAAGGAACATAGTAGAGAAAAGATTTGATAAAAGGATTACGAATTTCTTTTTTAATCAGAGTCAGCGGCAGCATGCGGACCAGATATATCACTGCTGCCGCTGTCAGTATATAGAGATAGATGCAGATACTACTCATGAAGGGGTCCTCCTTCTACTGTACTTGTGTACTTGTCTCTTTTGCTTCTCCCCTTGTTTCTCCTGCCTCCATCTCAACTGGACGAAGCACAGCAGCCAGGCCTGCAATGATGACTGTCAATATAATAATCCGAAAGCCTTCTGAAATTTGGCTGAAGGGAGAAACAGAGGAACAGAATAAACTGGCAGCCATGGACAGTAGCACCAAACCGGCGATAAAACGGTTTTTTCTGGCTGGAGGAATAATGATGGCCAGGAACATTCCATACAGAGCTACGTTCATGGCATTGGCGATAGAGGGAGGGAGAATGCTTCCCAGACTGGCTCCCAGAAAAGTGCCTAACTCCCAGGATGGGGCCGCGACAGCGGCCGCTCCATACATATAAAAAGGATTGACATATCCCTGCCTGGCCGATGAAATGCCGAAAATTTCATCCGTCACAAAAAAGGCCATGATGAACCGATGGCCAAAAGCTGTACGGGGACTGATTTTTTGCGACAGTGAGCTAGACAACAGCAGATAACGCAGATTTACGATCAGAGAAGTAACAGCCATCTCCAAAAACCCCGCGGATGATGCGATGATATTCATGGCAGCAAATTGACCGGCGGAGGCATGACAGGCAAGAGACATAACCGTGGCCTGCAGAGGAGTTAAGCCAATGTTCCTGGCGGTAATCCCCATGGTAAAGGATACAGCCAGATACCCCATGCCGATCGGGATGCCTGCCTGTATCCCATGAATAAATTCTTTTCTATTGTCTGTTGCCAGATATATCTCTCTAGGATTCTTTCTGTGTTTCATCATTTGCTGGATATTCCTTTCGCTCCGGCATAGTTTCCCGCAGACGCACCTTATCTCTGGCATATCTGCGCCGGTCATCCTCGAGAGCAGCATAGTGTTTTTTGGTCGTGTTGACATCTGAGTGCCCCAGGACGTCTGCCACCAGATAGATGTCGCCGGTTTCCCGGTAAAGACTGGTTCCGTAAGTGCTGCGTAGCTTATGCGGCGTAATATTTTTCAATGTTGTTACGGTGCGGGAATATTTTTTGACCAGGTTTTCCACGGCACGGACACTGATCCTGCGATTCTGCAAAGAGAGGAAAAGTGCTCCTTCACTTCCGCTTTCCTCCACAATCAGTTTCCGCTGCTCCATATAGGCAGTCAATGCCTGCTCCACTTCGTCTCCAAAATAGACAACGACTTCTTTGCCGCCCTTTCGATGAACACGAATACCGTCATTTTTGAAATCCACATCCGTGATATTTAAACCTACGCATTCCGATACACGGATACCTGTGCCCAGCAACAGCGTAAGGATAGCTAGATCCCGCACCTTGGTCTTCTCATGGAAGGCAGCTTGACGGGCCGTCAGTTTTTCTCCACTCTCCACTGCGTCCAGTAAAAGTGCCACCTCATCCGGTTCCAGCCGCACGATTTCTTTTTCATGAATTTTAGGAAGCTCAAGCAGGGCGGCAGGGTTGGTCTTGATGATCTCCCGGCGGTAATAATAATTATAAAAACTCTTGAGAGAGGAGAGCTTTCTCTTAATCCCGCGTTCTTTGTTGATGTGATCCTCATTCCCTTTATCATAATATTTCAGATATTCCGTATATTCTTCCAAGTCGCTCAGCGTGATTTTGTCCAGAATATCTACTTTCAGATTCTGAATGCCTGTGCGGGCGATCTCCGGATTTTTTTCCGTCAGATAATTAAAAAATATCCCCAGGTCATAGGCATAGGCAATGCGGGTACGAGATGCGGTTACCTGCTCAATGCCGCGGAAATAATCCTTTACAAAGGGAGGGAGAGCGGCCAGAAGTTCTCTCAGCCGCTGCGTATTTTCGATATCCACCTGTTCATAATAGGGCCGCTTAGTTGCCATTTTTTCCTCCTTAATTATTTACAGGCTCCCGGAGAGAAGAGGGGTTGGGGTGATTTATACCCTTCTGGTGTTTTTTGTGACGATATTCCAGAGATTCTTTTGATTTTTCCGGCCATCCCGAAATATGACCATTTACTATAGCGGAGAACATACGCTCTCTGGCTCCTGGGTTTTCCTGATTCAGCTGACGCACGAGATTCTTAGCATATGCCCGGCGGGTTTGTCCATCCGCCGGACAAGGATTTTTGCAGACAGGCAGCTCATATTTCTTCGCAAAACCAATCACATCAGCCTCATCCACATACATCAGCGGCCGGATAACTGTCAGTTTCATTCGATCCAGATAGGTAACCGGCGAGAAGCTGTGAAAACGTCCCTCATAGATCAGCGACAAAAGCATGGTCTCAATAATATCGTCCTTGTGATGTGCATAGGCCACTTTATTGCATCCCAGCCTTTCCGCCTCCTGATTGAAAGCCCCCTTGCGCAGTTTGGCACACAGTGAACAGGGATTGGATTCCTTGCGCACGTCAAAAAGTACCGGGCCGATATCCGTGCGAACGATACTGTAGGGGACCTGTAAATTATCACAGAGAACCTTTATCTGATCCAAATCAAAATTTCCAAGACCCAGGTCCACAGTGATAGCCTGGAGAGTAAATCGCTTGGGATAAAAGCGCTGGAGCCCATGAAGGGCGTACAGCATAGTCAGAGAATCCTTTCCACCGGATATTCCAACAGCGATTCGATCGCCTTCCTCAATCATTTGATAATCATCCACCGCCTTGCGGGTATAGCTGAGCAGCTGCTGCAGTTTCATAGAGAAGCAGATCCTTTCTTGTTCGTAGGTTTGTAGTATTGTGTAGTGTAGTATTACATTTTAAAATTTATTTTTGCTCGTTTTTATAGTTTACGGCAAGTTGAAAAGCCTGTCAATGCAGATCAGACAATTTTCATCCGTATTTCTGCGTTAAACAAGGGTTTTGCGAATAAATAGACGTCGTGCTCTTTTACGCTTTTGCGGTGTACTAAGGACTTTTGTTACATTTTTATTTTGCAATAATTGACATAAAAAAATTATGTAAATTACGCCATCCTTCATTACTTGATTACCACTCTCGTCTCCTTGTCACGCAAAAGCCTTGACCGGAATAAAATATAATGCTATAGTAATCACATCGCAGTCTGCGATCTGCAATTTACAATTTCATAGGGTAAAGCGCCATGCACCTTTTCGGATCGGGAAACAGACTGGCTGCGGTCGGTCTGGCGAAAAGGTTGACGAGGGAGAAAGGTTATCGAAAATTCGGCGGATGCCTTTCCGTGCCGTTCCGGGCATGTAACATATTGGCAAATATGCGGGTAACTGCAAAACAAATTCAATATGACCGGAATCAAAGAAAAACTGAATAAGGAGACTTTTGTATGTGTGGAATTATTGGTTATTCCGGTTCTTATTCCGGTTCTTTTTGTGCGCAGAAAATTCTGCTGGATGGACTGGAGCAGCTGGAGTACAGAGGCTATGACAGCGCCGGCGTGGCGCTGCAGGGGGAAAACGGCGAACTGTTTCTGCGCAAAAAAGCCGGCCGGGTTTCCGT